>DMBU01000054.1 GCA_003446015.1 Bacteroidales bacterium
GAGAAGCATCGTTTTGTCTTGATTTTTTTTGAAACTTTTTTGGATCAAGCCAAAAAAGTGGAAACATTAATGCAAAAAAGTTCATAGATGCTTCTTTAGCGCACTATAAGTAGTTATAAACATTAAATAATTGATATTTAAATATATATTCTTAGTTTGACGGGAATAGCCCGTCCGGCAGGGGGGCTTTTGTCTTTTATTTTATTTCAAACCCAACACTCTCCAAGTCTTTCCAATAACCGGGATAGCTTTTTGCAACAACCTCAGGATCTTCAAGTATAAGTTCTCTAGTAATTAAAGATAATGGAGCAAATGCCAAAGCCATTCTATGATCTTCGTAAGTATTTACAATGTGATTAGAAGGAATTTTAATTTTTTCATTTCCATTCCAGCTTAGGGTATTATTATTTTCAGATTGAAAATGAATCCCCAGTTTTTCAAATTCAACAACCAAAGCCTTAATCCGATCTGTTTCTTTTATCGATAAATTATCTAATCCGGTTAGCCTGAAAGGGATGTTTTTAGCTACTAAAGTAACAGCAAGCGTTTGTGCCAGATCAGGACAATCGGTAAAATCGTATTCAAAATACTTGCAGTTTGTAGGAATATTTTTAATGCGGATTCCAAAATTAGTGAAAGCAGAATCAACTCCAAGTGTTTTGAAAAGCTCTGTCAAAACAGAATCACCCTGCAAACTATCTCGCGTTAGGCCTGTTAGTTCAATCATCGAGTTTTCATTTAACGAAATCATTTCGAACCAATACGATGCCGACGACCAATCCGATTCAACAATTAATTCCTCTGCTTTATATTCCCCTTTTGCTACCGTAATAATATTTTCATTCCATTGAATTTCAATACCAAATTTTTGCATTAGTTTTATGGTCATCCAAATATAATCATTGGACAAAATTTTACCTTCAATCGTTAAAATAAACTCACCTTCTAAATAAGGTGCAATCATTAAAAGTGCACTTATGTACTGACTACTTATGTTTCCTTTTATGCTTATTGACTTTGCAATTAATTTGTTGCCTTTAATTTTAAGAGGAGGGTAACCATCATCTTCTAAATATTCAATTTCTGCTCCCAGCTCTCTCAAAATATTTACCAGAGCATGAATTGGCCTTTGTTTCATTCTGTCGCTCCCTGTAAGGATTCTTTCTCCAGAAGTAATAGAGAGAAATGCCGTTAAAAAGCGCATGGCCGTTCCTGTAGCTCCAATATCAATTGTGTTTTTCGATAAATCTTTTAAAGCAGAAATTAATACCTGGGTATCTTTACTGGTTGAAAGATTTTTAAGTTTTATTCTATCCCTGCATAAAGCTTGAATTATGAGTGCCCTGTTCGAAATGCTTTTCGAAGCAGGCAATGACATAAAACTCTTAATTTCTTTTATTGGAGCTGTAAGTTTAATTTTCATACTGTAAATTGCTATACCACTTTAGTGTTTCAATAATATCTTCTTTTTTACAGTTCTGGTTTATTTTGATTTGGCCAATATCCTCGAGTAATGTTAGATTTATATTTAAACCTTCACTCTTTTTATCATGACCAATAAGTTCAAGAATTTTTTCGAAGTCTTTTTCTCTCAATTCTAAGCGTTTATAAGTATTGAAGATATAAGAAACAATTTTATCCATTTTATGTATCGGGAAATTACTCATTTTGTGCGATAAGTATATCTCGCAAATTATTCCATGAGCTATTGCTTCTCCATGGAGAATTTCATTTTCCGAACTCATAAAGAAGCTTTCAAACGCATGACCAAAGGTATGTCCAAAATTTAAGGCTTTTCTTATATTTTTTTCAAAAGGATCTTGCTCAACAAAATGGTTTTTAATATTAACCGACCTTGCAATAAGTTGATTAAGCTCCTTAAATCCTGTTTGCTTTATTTTATGATTAATCAGATTTAGCCAGTCTTTTTCATCAAAAATTAAAGCATGTTTTAGCATCTCGGCCCAACCGGAAAGAATATTTCTATCATCCAACGTTTGGTTAAACGAACTATCAATAAGTATATATTTTGGATGATTAAAAACCCCAATTTCGTTTTTTAATCCATAAAAATTAACTCCTGTTTTTCCCCCGATGGAAGCATCAACTTGCGATAACAGAGTAGTGGGGATATTTATAAAGTCGATTCCTCGTTTAAATGTTGAAGCCGCAAATCCACCAAGGTCGCCAATAATCCCTCCACCTAAATTTATTAATAAAGAAGTTCTGTCGGCTCCTTTTTCCTGGAGTGTTTTCCACACTTTTTCTACTGTGTTAATTGTTTTGTTCGATTCTCCGCTTTTAATTTCAATTATTTCAGATTTCTTAATTTCATCAATAGCATAAATTAAAGGCAAGCAATTGGATTTTGTATTTTCATCAACCAATACAAATATTTTTCTATTCTTTAATTCTTTGAAGATTTCAGTTAAAATTGTCTGTATTTCAGTAGAAATAAATATGGTGGAAAACTCCGAATTAATTCTCATTTAGGAAATTGATTTTTGATGTATAAAAGTACAAAATATATTTATACCATAAAATCGACTTTTTAGGAATAATAAGAAAATCTGGGCATCATTAATTATGTAAAACATAGAAAGTTACTTATCTTTGATTCCCGATTTATAAATTCGTTATGCATTTTGATAATAGTAATAAAGTAATAAAACTTAGCAAAAGAAAATATATCGCCCTGCTGATATATTTAATATTAATGGGAGTGCTTATTTTATCTGATGTGTTTGGTAATAGAATCCTTGGATATGATAAGTCAATATTTATAGGTTCTTTCACAGCACTATATATCCTGTATGTGGTTTATGCCTATTTATCAAATTATAATTATTTTGTATTTAACGACGAAGGTGAAAAGCTAACTTTCCGGTTTGCCTCACTCCGCCCGTTCGATAATAAAAAGCAGGCAATCGAAATACCAAAAACTAGTTTTAAAGGATATAAATTCAAAAATTCATTTTTTAAACTGAGACAGGAAATAATCCTACATGTAAAAACGAATAATGGTATTGCAAGTTATCCTCCGATAAGTATTAGGGCTCTTTCTATAAACCAAAGAAAGATGCTTGTTAGCTCTTTAAATCAGTATGTTTAGCTGGTGTGACGACAAGTCCTATTCTGAAAATGTTTAGTATTTATTTTCATATTTTTATTAAACCGGCAGGTATTAAAAATGTGTTTAATATCATATTATTATCCTTATGTTTTTTTGAATTAATTGAATATTAAAATTTACTTTTGCGCAAAATTTTTAGATTACTAATACAATTTAGTTTTAATCATTAAAATAATATAAACATGAACGTTGATAAATTAATGCTTCAGCTTGAGCAAAAACATCCAGGAGAAGTTGAATATCTTCAAGCTGTTAGAGAAGTTTTAGAATCCATTGAGGATATTTACAATCAAAATCCTCAGTTTGAAGCTGCTGCTATTGTTGAAAGAATTGTTGAGCCAGACAGAATCTTAACTTTTAAGGTGCCTTGGGTTGGTGACGATGGTAAAGTAAATGTTAACTTAGGTTACCGTATTCAATTTAACAATGCTATTGGACCTTATAAAGGTGGTTTACGTTTTCACCCTAGTGTAAATTTAAGTATCCTTAAATTTTTAGGTTTTGAACAAATTTTCAAAAATTCTTTAACTACATTACCTATGGGTGGTGGTAAAGGAGGTTCTGATTTCAATCCAAAAGGAAAATCAGATGCTGAAGTTATGCGTTTTTGTCAATCATTCATGATGGAATTATGGAGACTTATTGGTCCTGAAACTGATGTACCTGCTGGTGATATCGGAGTTGGTGGTCGCGAAATTGGTTTCATGTTCGGAATGTACAGAAAATTAGCAAGAGAAAATACTGGTGTTTTAACCGGTAAAGGTTTAAACTGGGGTGGTAGTTTAATTCGTCCTGAAGCTACTGGTTTTGGTAATGTTTATTTTGCAAAAGAAATGTTAGCAACCAAAGGTGAAACTTTCGAAGGTAAAACCGTTGCTGTTTCTGGTTTTGGTAATGTTGCCTGGGGAGCTACTATTAAAGCTACCGAATTAGGAGCAAAAGTGGTAACTATTTCTGGTCCTGATGGATATATTTACGATCCTGCAGGTATTTCAGGTGAAAAAATCAATTATTTATTAGAATTGAGAGCTTCTAACAACGACGTTGTTGCTCCATATGCTGATAAATTTAGTGGTTCTACATTCTTTGCAGGTAAAAGACCTTGGGAACAAAAAGTTGATATAGCTCTTCCTTGTGCTACTCAAAATGAGTTAAATAAAGAAGATGCTCAAATGTTAATTAAGAACGGCTGTATGTGTGTTTCTGAAGGTGCTAATATGCCTTCTACACCAGAAGCAGTTGAATTATTCTTAGAACACAAATTATTATTCGGTCCTGGTAAAGCTGCTAATGCTGGTGGTGTTGCAACTTCAGGTTTAGAAATGTCACAAAATTCAATGAAATTAAACTGGTCATCTGAAGAAGTTGATGCTAAATTACATGGAATCATGTGTAATATTCACGAAGCATGCGTTAAATACGGAAAAGATGCTAGTGGCCATGTTGACTATGTAAAAGGTGCAAACATAGCCGGTTTCTTAAAAGTAGCTAATGCAATGTTAGATCAAGGAGTTATTTAATTATATATAACTTGTAGTTTTTAGCTTGTAATTTATGGTAAGAAGGTACTCTCCCGATAGTTATCGGAATGAGTATCTTCTTTTTTTTATTTTTTTTATTTAATTTCATGTAAAAAATTACATGAATAATGCACGCAGAAGATTTAAAATATAAAATAGCTCTTAGCCTTATACCCAAAGTTGGTCATATCACTGCAAAAAAACTGGTATCTTATGTGGGTAGTTTCGAAGGAGTATTTAACGAAACAAAAGGAAATTTGTTGAAAATACCCGGGATTGGATCAGTCCTTGCTGATTTAATTGTTAATACAAATGTTTTGCCTAAAGCCGAAGAGGAAGTTGAATTTATAAAAAAAAATAAAATCATCCCGATATTTTACCTCGATAAGCATTATCCCGAAAGATTAAAACATTGCGAAGATGCCCCAATTCTTATTTATACTTTGGGTAATATTGATCTGAATTCAAGAAAAATTCTAAGTATCGTAGGTACACGAAAAGCAACTACTGAGGGTATTGTTTTTTGCCAAAAACTTATAAAAGATCTTAAGGAACGAGAGCACAATCCTATTGTGGTTAGCGGTTTGGCATATGGTATTGATGCATGTGCACATCAGACTGCACTGAACAGTGGATTATTAACAATAGCTGTTTTGGGCCATGGCTTAGATATTATTTATCCGGCATCACATAAAAAGCTGGCAAAAGAAATTGTTAAGCAAGGAATGTTAATCACAGATTTTCCGAGCAAATCAATTCGTGATAAAAACAATTTTATTAAACGAAATAGAATTATTGCAGGTTTATCCGATGCAACCATAGTTATTGAATCAGGAGAAAAAGGTGGGTCTTTGGTTACTGCAGATATTGCAAATTCGTATAACCGGGATGTTTTTGCAGTTCCCGGTCGAATATCAGATGTTTATTCTAAAGGTTGTAATAATCTTATTAAAACCAACAAGGCTTCAATGCTTACTTCGGTTGAGGATCTTGAATATTTATTGGGATGGGATCCAGGTAAGAAAAACGAAGAATCTGTTCAACGTGAATTGTTTGTTAATCTCAGCGAAGAAGAAAAAATTATAACAGAGATTCTTAAAAAGCATGATGAACTTCCTATCGATTCGATTTGTGTAAAATGCAACATGCCAACAAGTAAGGTGTCACCAGTATTGTTAAACTTAGAGTTTATGGGCATTGTAAAGACATTGCCCGGGAAAATGTACAAGTTGATTTCCCCAATTTATATATGATAAAAATCAGGAGTGTTGTTAAACATGATTGGTTTAGAATCGTTGATATTGCTAAAATACAGGGCTTCAAAACATTCTGTTATTTGAATAACAATAAAAATTGTGAATTGTCCTATTTTCTTTAATTTTTTTTTTACATAAGTTTGTTAGCATTAAACCATAAATTACAAACTAAAAACTAAAAAAAATTATGGATCCACGTGTAGAACAATTTATGGCTCAACTTATTGCCAAAAATCCAAACGAAAATGAGTTCCATCAGGCAGTACAGGAAGTAGCCGAATCTCTAATTCCGTTTATTGAAGAAAATCCAAAGTACAAACATGCTAAAGTTCTTGAAAGAATAGCAGAACCAGAAAGGGTTATCCTTTTTAGAGTTCCCTGGTTAGATGATAAAGGGGAAATCCAGATTAACAAAGGATATCGCCTCGAAATGAACAGTGCGATTGGTCCATACAAAGGAGGATTAAGATTCCACCCAACAGTAAATTTGAGTATTCTTAAGTTTTTAGCTTTCGAACAGGTATTAAAAAATAGTTTAACTACACTACCTATGGGTGGTGGTAAAGGTGGTTCTGATTTCGATCCTAAAGGAAAATCAGATAACGAAGTGATGCGTTTTTGCCAAAGTTTTATGACCGAACTTTGTAAGCACATTGGTGCAAATACTGACGTTCCTGCTGGTGATATCGGTGTTGGTGGTCGTGAAATTGGCTATATGTTTGGTCAGTATAAGCGTATCAGAAATGAATTTGTTGGAGTGTTAACGGGTAAAGGTATTCAGTATGGTGGTAGTTTAATCCGCCCTGAAGCTACTGGTTATGGAGCAGTTTATTTTGCTGAAGAAATGATGAAAACCAGAGGTGAAAGTTTTAAAGGTAAAACTGTAGCAGTATCAGGTTCAGGTAATGTTGCTCAATATGCTATTGAAAAAGCAACTCAACTTGGGGGAAAATGTGTAACTCTTTCTGATTCAGCAGGGTTTATTCACGATCCAAATGGAATTGATGCCGAAAAACTGGCTTATATTATGGAACTTAAGAATGTTAAGCGTGGTCGTATTAAAGAATATGCCGATAAATATGGTTGTGAATATTACGAAGGAAAACGTCCTTGGGGCATTAAATGTGATGTAGCCCTTCCTTCTGCAACACAAAATGAAATTAACGAAGAAGACGCAAAAACATTAGTAGCAAATGGTTGTTTTGTAGTTTCTGAAGGAGCTAATATGCCTTCTACACCTGAGGCTGTTGAAGTTTACATCAAAAACAAAATTCTTTATGGACCTGGTAAAGCTGCTAACGCCGGTGGTGTTGCTGTTTCTGGTCTTGAAATGTCACAAAATAGTTTGAGATTAAGCTGGACAAGAGAAGAAGTTGATCAAAGATTACATCAAATTATGAAAGACATCCACGCTACTTGCGAAAAATATGGTAAAGATTCTGAAGGATTTATTAACTATGTTAATGGAGCAAATATTGGTGGATTTGTTAAAGTTGCTGAAGCAATGCTTGCTCAAGGAGCTGTATAATTAATTTATCGATAAATATTTTAAGGGAGACAAATTTTGTCTCCCTTTTTTGTTTTAGGGTAATTCCCTTTTTGTTGATCATAGATAAGATTAACTGTTTTATGACACATTGAATTAATAACAGAACCATAGTTTTAAGTCAGATTTTTTTTATGTTTGCATCGCTTAATTTTTTTTATGCAATTAATAGATACGCATACCCATTTATTCTTACCTGAGTTTGATTCTGATAGGGATCAGGTTATTTTGAATGCACAACAGAATGGAGTAGAGAAAGTGCTTCTTCCTAATGTTGATGGTTCAACAATAAATGATTTATTAAAACTTGTTGAAAAATATCCTGATTATTGTTACCCGATGATGGGTTTGCATCCAACATCTGTAACGGAAGATTATAAGGAAGAACTCAAAAAAACAGAAATCTGGCTTGAAAAAAGAAAATTTATTGCTATTGGTGAAATAGGAATAGATTTATATTGGGATAAAACATTTAAAAAACAACAAGAAGAGGCTTTTAGATATCAAATTGATTTAGCTAAAAAATACGATTTACCAGTTGTAATTCATGCGCGTGATTCATTTGATGAAATATTCACAATAATGGATGAAATAATTGATGATAAATTAAAAGGAGTGTTTCATGCATTTACCGGGGATGAAATTCAAGCTAAACGTATTATTGAGTGGGGATTTAAAATAGGAATCGGAGGCATAGTTACGTTTAAAAATTCAGGATTGGATAAAGTTGTTCATAATATTGATATAAATCATATCGTTTTAGAAACAGATTCACCATATTTGGCCCCTGTTCCGCATCGGGGAAAAAGAAATGAAAGTGCTTATTTACTCAATATTGCACAGAAAATAGCAGAAATAAAAAACATATCATTCAAAGAAGTTGCTGAAATTACCACTTATAATGCAAATCAACTTTTTAAGTTGTAAACAAGATGAAAGAGAATAGATCAAAATCTATATTAATTATATATACCGGAGGAACCATTGGGATGATCAAAGATCCTGAAACGGGAGTCTTATCTCCGTTTGATTTTGATCAGATTTTGGTTGAAGTGCCAGAATTAAAAAGATTTGGGTTTAAGCTTTCTACTACATCTTTTTCACCTTTAATTGATTCTTCAAACCTGAACCCCGAGGTTTGGATTAAACTGGCAGAAATCATTCAAGAAGAATATAATGCTTATGATGGTTTTGTAATACTGCATGGAACTGATACCATGGCTTATTCTGCGTCTGCTTTAAGTTTTATGCTCGAGAATCTCGATAAACCAGTAATTTTTACAGGGTCTCAATTACCTATCGGAACTTTGCGTACTGATGGTAAAGAAAATCTTATTTCTGCAATTGAAATAGCTGCCACCGAAAAAAATGGACAAGCTCTTGCACCGGAGGTATGTGTTTATTTCGAAAATAAATTAATGAGAGGAAACCGCACAACAAAATATAATTCGGAACATTTTAATGCCTTTGAATCACCCAATTATCCTAATTTGGCTGAAGCCGGAATAAATATAAAGTTTAATTATGGTGCAATTCATTATTCAACAAACAAAAAAGATTTAAAAATACATATCAGGTTGGATACAAATATTGTTATTTTAAAAATCTTTCCTGGAATTAATCAAGAAACAATACATACTATATTAAATTTAAATAATGTTAAAGCTATTATACTGGAAACATATGGTGCCGGAAATGCCCCTACTGAAAAGTGGTTTTTAGCTGAGATAGAAAGAGTTATTAAACAAGGACGGATAGTTTTAAATGTTACTCAGTGTATTGCGGGGAGTGTTGATATGACAAAATACCAAACCGGAAATGAGCTTTTAAAGAGAGGTGTATTAAGCGGTTATGACATAACAACAGAAGCAGCTGTAACAAAGTTGATGCATATTCTGGGAAGAGAATTAAAGCAGGATGAATCTAAATTATTATTAAATCAATCTATTAGTGGTGAAATAACAAAATAATTATTTGATTTTGCTTATTTTTTTGTATTTTGTGCCCCGATTCGGGGCGATGTGTAATGGAGAAATGGCCGAGTGGTCGAAGGCGCACGCCTGGAAAGTGTGTATACCTCACAAGGGTATCGAGGGTTCGAATCCCTCTTTCTCCGCAATAATTTTTAATTAGTGAATTTTTTAATAATTTTACATACATAAAAATCGTTAATAATTTAAACAGAAAACAAACCATGAAAAAATTATTTGCATTTATAGCAGTTTTTGGGATGCTTTTATTTGGAGCATCATTCTACACAGTTGCTCAAGATGAAACAACTGATGAAACAACTGTTGAACAAACCGATTCTATGGAAATGGATGAAGTGATGGAAGACACTACAGTTGTTGCTGAAGAAGTTGCTGAAGAAGTTGTTGCAGAGGTTGAAAAACCAGCTAAACTAAAACAAATCAAAATTAAATTTATTGAAGGAGGCCCAGGATTTATGGGTGTTGTTCTTCTTTGTTTAATTTTAGGTTTAGCTATCGCAATTGAAAGAATTATTTATTTGAATTTAGCATCTACAAACACTAATAAATTATTATTATCTGTTGAAGAAGCTTTAAATCAAGGTGGTGTTGAAGCTGCAAAAGAAATTTGTCGAAATACAAAAGGCCCTGTTGCAAGTATTTTCTACCAAGGTCTTGACAGAATGGATGAAGGAATTGAAGTTGTTGAAAAATCAGTAGTTGCTTACGGATCAGTTCAGATGGGCTTATTAGAAAAAGGAATTACCTGGATTTCATTATTTATTGCTACTGCTCCTATGTTAGGTTTCATGGGTACTGTAATTGGTATGATTGGTGCATTTGACTCAATCGAAGCTGCTGGTGATATATCTCCATCTCTTGTTGCTGGTGGTATTAAAGTGGCTTTACTTACAACCGTAGGTGGTTTGATCGTTGCAGTTATTTTACAAGTATTTTACAATTATATTATTTCAAAAATCGATGGCATCGTGAACGATATGGAAGATGCATCAATTTCATTAATCGATATATTAGTAAAATACAACCTAAAAAAATAATTAATTATGAATAAGATATTAAGGATAGTACTAATTGTCCTTTTCTCTATTTCTGCATTATTAACCTTATTGTTTTATGCAGGAGGTGAAGAAATAAGTGGTACCCCAAGATTTACAGACCTATATATTATATGGGCGGTTGTACTTACTGGACTAGCAGTTGGACTAGCAGTTATATTTCCTGTAGTTCAAATGATAACCAACCCTAAAAACGCAAAAAAAGGTTTAGCAGGGATTCTGGCATTACTTGTTGTTATTGTTATATCTTATGTAACAGCATCGGGTGAAATATTAGGAATTAAAAATCCTGATTTAGTACAATATGATGTTCCTTCTACGTTAAAGTATGCAGGGATGATGCTTAATTCAGTATATATATTAGCATTTATTGCTATTGTCTCAATGATATATAGTGAAGTTGCTAAAATATTTAAATAGAAATTCAGGCAAGGTCGTTTGACCTTGCTCAAACATTTAACTAAAACAAAGTTTATGGCAAGAAAGTCAAAAGAAACTCCCGAAATTAACGGTGGTTCTATGGCCGATATAGCTTTCCTTTTATTGATCTTCTTCCTTGTGGCTACAACTATGGATATAGATACTGGTTTATCCAGACAGATGCCTCCATATAATCCTGAAGCTCAGGAATCTAAAGATGAAATTAAGGAACGAAATGTTTACGTGGTTCTTATTAACTCAAATGATCAGATTTTAGTTGAAGGACAACCAATGAATGTTCACAAGATTAGAGAAGCAGCAAAAGAATTTATTGTTAATCCTGAAAACAAAAGCAATTTGCCAGAAAAAAGACCTGTAGAAATAGATTTCTTAGGTGAAAAAATGGTATCGAAAGGTATAATCTCATTGCAAAATGACCGTGGAACTTCTTATGGAATGTACATAAAAGTACAGAATGAGCTTATTGCTGCATACAATGAGGTGCGTGATGAAGTTTCCATGAGAGAATTTGGACGACGTTTTGATGATTTGGTAAAAGAAAAGCAGGATGCAATAAAAGAATATTATCCTCAGATTATTTCTGAAGCTGAACCTAAAAATATCGGAGGGAAATAAAATGGCAAAATTCGGACGAAAAGGAAAAGGTGGAATGCCTGGTATTTCAACAGCTTCGTTACCAGATATTGTTTTTATGTTATTATTCTTCTTTATGGTTAGTACTGTAATGAGAGAAACAACATTAAAAATTGAACAAAAATTACCTGGTGCAACTGAAGTAAAAAAGATGGAAAGAAAATCGTTGGTTAGTTATATTAATATAGGTAAACCAAGACCAACTTTTCAATCCATGTATGGAACAGAACCTAGAATTCAATTAAATGATGCTTTTGCAAAAGTAGCTGATATCCGTAATTATATAACTGCTGAAAGAGAAAAGATGGACGAAAAAGAACGTCCTTTGATGACAGTTTCTTTAAAGGTTGATCAAAAAACTAAAATGGGAATTGTTGTTGATGTGAAGCAGGAATTGCGTAAGGCAAGTGCCTTAAAAATTAACTACTCAACAAGAAAAGTTGAAGTTATTGAATAAAAATAATTTTTACAATATATCAAAAAAGGAGATGATAAATTCATCTCCTTTTTTGATTATTTTAATTTAATGAATTGAAAAGTTTAAACATTTTCCAATAAAACTTATATTTGTAATGATTATCTTAGTATATTAAGAGATAATTTTTAACAAAGGGCGGGAGGAATTTCACTTTGTGCTTAAAATTGGTATTATGAGAAAGACTTTAAATACACTATTCATTATTGTACTTCTTCTGTTTGTTTATACTTCTTCATTTGCTCAAAAAGACATATTTATTAAGGAGTTTCAGTTTGAATTAAAAAAGAAAAGTGCAAATCAATATGAAAATGAATATTTTCTTACTATTACCTTAAATAAAAATTCACTTTATAAATTTACGGTGTTAAATCATATTGGAGATTTTCCCGGAGTTGCAGTTGTCCAGATTTTGGAAAACGACAGGGTTGTAGCAAGCAATTACGTGAATGGAAAGTATTATGAGAAATTCATGTTTAAATGCACTAAAACCGGATTCTACGATATCTTAATTAATTTTGAAGATAATCAATTAGGCTCTTCGCTAATAAAACTATTTTTAGTCCAATAAAAAATCCCAAAAATAAAAAAGGATTGATACATATCAACCCTTTTCAAGTGACCCAGGGAGGACTCGAACTTACTTTACACCCAAATACAATCAAGAACTTCAAAATACTAATAAACAAGGCAAATATACAAAATATTTGTTTGTAGTTGTACACGGATGTTTAAAAAAGTACACTTTATTGGGTGCAAGTGTGGGTGCAAATTACTATCTTTGATTATCAAAAATTTATTAGATGGCAACACTCACATATTTTATAAGAACCACAAAGAAACCAACAGAAAAGGTAAGTATTAGAGTTAGATTAAGGCATAATGAAACTTACTTTTATGCAAAAACTTCATATGCGGTTGCTCCCCAAAACTGGGATAAGAAGAAGCAACGAATAAAGCAGGGGAAAGAGCATTCAACGAGAGATACAATTAATACTAAACTGACTTCATTGGAAACCTATATAATGGATCAGTGGAACCTACGCATTGATAAAAATCTAATAGACAGCGAATGGTTGCAGGATTCTATCAATTTATTTTTTAAGAAAACCGTAAAAGAGGAAAAGGAAATATCATTACAAAGATTTATTAATAAATACTTCGATAATATTGATTTGTATGTAAGTGATAAAACAGGAAAAAAGTTAAATCCTAGCACTATTCGAAAACTGAAAGCGAGTCAAGAAGTTCTAAAGGACTTTATTGAAAAGAGATTCGAAAGTATTTTGCTTACAGAAGTTAATTATGCTTTTTATGAAAGTTTTGTTCAATATCTAACTGATGAAAAAAAGTATGCAGTTAATACGGTGGGTAAACACATTGGAAGTTTAAAGGCAGTATTAAGCTTTGCAAAACGAAAGGGGTATAATATAGATACTGAGCGATTTAAAAGACTGAGTGAAGAAAGCGATAATATTTATTTAAATGAAGAAGAGTTACAAAAAATATATAGTCTCGATTTATCTGAAAACAAACGTTTAGAAAAGGTGCGTGATCTTTTTATTGTTGGTGCCTGGACCGGACTTAGATTTAGTGATCTAACCATGGTAAATAAGGATAGTATACAAAATGATATGATTGTTGTTGAGCAAAGTAAAACATCGCAAAAAGTATTTGTTCCATTACACTGGATGACCAAAGCAATATTTGAAAAATATGATTACGAAATTCCCGTTCAGATAACCAACCAAAAGTTTAATGAGTTTATAAAAGAGGTCTGTGATAAAGCAAAAATTAATGATGTTTTTACAAAAGGAATAACAATTGCAGGAAAACGAAAAATTGAACAATTTAAAAAGCATCAAAAGGTTTCATCGCATACTGCAAGACGTTCATTTGCAACAAATTTATATAACTCAGATTTTCCAACTATCTCAATAATGGCAATAACAGGTCATAAAAGTGAAAGAGCTTTCTTATCATATATAAAAGTTACACCAGAAGAGCATGCAAAAAAACTTCAACGACATTGGGGGAATATTAATAAAACACTCTAATTTTATATAAGGCACAATTATTAAAGAAATGATTTCACACATTAAAAGCACTGTATTCTCAATTTTAATTAAAAAAAATAGCTCTAACATTAAACATCTTGGAACTGGATTTTTAATTGGCAAAGAAGGATTATTTTTTACTGTTGGTCATACTTTTAGAAAGATTAAAAAAGAAATTGAAAATAATGGCCTTAATAATATATTTGTTGCATTTCCTAAAAAACAGGCCGAATTAATTGAAATTAATAGATTGCAGTATAAATCAATTGAAATATACAAGCAAAAGGGGCCAACTTATATAGATATAGCCGTAGGTTCGATTCCTATTAAGAATGATGATTATTTGGTTTTCAAGAGAAAAAGGCCGTCTAATAAAGAAAAATTAACTGCTTATGGATATAAAAACATGAAGGACAATGGTCTGCATGAATTATCTGAAAATACTGCAAACTTAGAAAAAGTAGAATTAAAACCAGAAAAGGTTAATAAAACACATGACATAGCTCTAATTTCAGATGTGAGAAGAGATTATGAATTATCAAGGGAAAAGGTAAACAGAAGTAGGTTTTTTAATAATTGTATTACTCTTGACAAAAGATTGTTTAGCGGGGGTAGTGGCTGTCCTATTGTTGATTCAGATGGATATGTTAGGGGTGTATTAATAGGTAGTTCTCAAATTGTCAAATCTTCAGATATGATTTTATCAAAGTATTGTACTAAATATATTAGATATCACACTAGTATCATGTTTGATATGTATCAAGACATTAATTCTTAATGTATAATGTTTAATTGAGGACCACTTTATTCTCAAAAAAATAGTTAAAAACATTGATCTAAATTGCAAAATAAAGTCTAACTATTTAGTAAGACATTTTATTAAAACTTTATAGAATTGTTTTATTTTTTTAGTAATTTCATCAAACATTTGATATTAAGAGATAGTATTTGTAATGACCAAACTAAAAAGTGAGCTTATTCAAGAGTTAAGGGATTTAAATAAAAATCCTGATACTGAAATAGTTCCTTTTATAGGTGCGGGATCATCAAAACTTTTAGGATTACCGGATTGGAAAGAACTCATAGAGCAATACCATAAATATGTTGGTTGTACTATTAGTTTAGAATCTATAAAGAAGGATCTTAAAGAGGATCTTTCTAAAGTTGCAGATTTAATATTTGAGAATTCTGGTAAAGATTTTGATTTATATTACGAATTTATGGGAGGGATTACACCCAAAAATACTGGATATACCGCATTACATGCTGTATTAGTTAAGAATTTTCAAAAAATTATTACAACCAATTATGATCAAGCTTTTGAGAATGCCTTAAGTGATGATAATATAAATGACTATAAATTATTAGTTTATCCAAATAATTTAATGTCAATTGATTTTCAAGGAAGGGTTATTGCATATATACATGGACATATTAAAAGTGGAATTTATGTTTTTCGAAATGAAGAATATGAGCAAGCCTATCTACATGATACTAAAATAAAAAGTTTTCTAACAGAAATTATTTCAAAGAAAGTTTTAGTGTTTATTGGTTTTAGTTTTAGTGATAAGATGTTTAGAAATACAGTAAAACAAATTATCGCAGAAACAAACGCAGTAAGAGAAAAAGAAGAGCAAGTTTTTGGGAAAAAAAGCAAGACAAATTTTGAACAAAAATTATATGTATTATTTCCAAGCGAAAATTTGAAAACAAAAGTTTTTAAACATGATTTAAGTAAATTAGGGATCAATTATGATGAAATAGAGGATCATATAAGCTTAAATGGGGAAGATGATTCTTTAGAAATGAAAGTTCTAGAATTAGAAGAAAGTGCCAATTTACTGAAAATTGAATTAGGAGAAAACTATAATAAGCTAAATGAATTGTACTTAAGAACTGAAAAAAATAGAGATATGTTAAAATATTTTAGCAATCTTAAAATTGAAGTAGTTGAATATGATGAAAACAATACCATTGAAATAGAAGAAATAATTAGACTAATAACCAAAGAAGAAATCAAACATTCAGATGATTTATCAGAAGCTCGCAATATAAAGAATTAAGGTTATGTTAATAGAAGAGTTAAGAATAATACAAGATTATATTAATAATCCTAAGGACGTTAAGCTACCTGAAGATAGATTCTTTTTAGATAATGATATAAAAGAAGAGTTTTTTTGGTTAAAAGCGAGCATTAAAAATCAGAAATTAATCATAAGTGATTTCATTAAAGATCATCCATGTTATATATCAAACAAATTAACAAGGATTCTAAGAACGGGTGAATACACGAAAATTGAGTATTATTTATTAGTGTTCCTGATAAATTTAACTGATAATTTGGTTAAGATGGAGAGTTCACTTTCTATTGTTAAGGATATAATTGATGAATACATTGTTAACGGAAATACTTCTAGCTGTAAACTTAATTCTCAAGTGCAATTTTTTATATCTAAAATGATAATTAGGTTACCAATAAAAGATTTATCTGACACATATATTGATTTTATAGCTGAAAAGGCACTTCATAATGATTCTGCACTATCATATCAAATAACAGATGTCTTTTTCCCAAAACTTCTTGAAAGCGGAAATAAAGATTTGGTTAAAAAGGTATTAATCAAATGGATATTTTCTTATGACATTAAGAATTCATCATTTGAGTTTTCACAATCTCCAATTTTATTACCTAGGTTTTATAGTTACAGTTTAGAAAATATTATATCTGATAGTAAAAAAATAAGAAGCTTAATAGAAATTATAGGAGCAAATGAATTATTTGAATTATCACTGGGTTTAATAAAAGAAGTTATTAATAAAGCTCCAATCAAGTTTCATTCTATAAATATCCCAACAATTGAAAAAAGCGAACAAACCGTTAATGAAAATGATTTTTCATATTTATTAGTAAGTTTTATTAGAGAACAAATAAATTTAAGCAAATTAAGTAAGAAGTTAGTTACAAGTCTTTTAATATCAGAAGTTTCAATTATTAAGAGATTCGGGTATTATATGATTGGATTGTATTATGTTGATTATAAGAATCTTTTTTGGAATTTGAAGGTGTACAATCCTTTAAATGAAGTAGAATCTAAATATGAAATATTCAGTCTATTGAAAGAGAATTCTGAAGCAATAAAAAAAGAGGAATTAAAAATCTTATTTAATTGGATTGATAATATAGAGATTAAAGACTATGATGGTGACGCAGATGAGATCAAAAAATTGAAAGTAATAAGAGGAAAGGAGTATATAGCAGCACTTGAAAAGATTAATGAAGAATTTATAAAGAGTGTAAAAGATAAAAAGAAAGAATTAGATAAGATTTATCCATATGAAAGAGAACATCCAGGCTATAATTCCTATTTTACTACTAGGGTAGGGTATGATTACCCAGACAGTGATGAAGAATTTAAACTTTATAGTAATAACCCACAGAATTTGGTAAAAAAGATTGAGGAAGATGATGATAAATGGGATTGGCTGGAAAAAGAGGGACAACAAGATAGATTAAGAGAACTTTTTAAAGAAAATCCTAATTATATCAAGGATACCAATAGTTTAGCAAAATTAGATTTTAATTATTTGTCTAATATCATTTATGGATTGGATTTGGCATTGAAGGAAGGAAAGATTATTGACTGGAATAAAATTATCAAGCTTATTAATACTGTAATAAATTCAGGGAAGTTTAATGAATCTACTCATGATAGAAATCAATTTGTTGGTTATGTAGGGTGGTTAATTAGGACTGCAACTGAAAGTGACGAAAAGCCATTACTTAAAGAACATTTGAGTTCATTAAAAGATATTTGTTTGAAGTTGTTAAAATTAAATACTCATTCAAAAAGGTTAAATAATGATCCTTTTTTTGATGTTTTGAATAGTTCAGAAGGTAAAGTTTTTGATGCAACATTAAATGTTTTATTACAAAATGCTAGGTTATATAAGAAAAATGATGGTGATAAATGGATTAAGGAAATAAAGGATTATTACACATACGTCTTAAATAATAATAAAATTTCTGAAGCATTTCTTTGGAGCGTTGCTGGACACTTACCTCAGTTTGGTTTTCTTCATATGGATTGGTTAATTGAGAATATAGATAAATTATTTCCAAAGGGTAATTTGAAATATTGGAAATTATCCATGAGGTTTTATCACCGAATGTCTTCTACTGTTTATAAATCAATATTTGATTTACTTAATTCAAATGGGCATTATGATTTAGCTTTAAAGATTTTTATTAACAAGGAAGAAGGAACAAGGGACATAATTTCACATATTATTGTAAGTTATATTGCAGGTTGGAAAGAACAAGAAATAGATAATTCCAATGGTTTGTTGAATAGAATTATTAAAAAACAAGAATGGACTCAAATTGAATCTGCAATAAATTATTTTATCACTAATAAAAATATTGAAACAAATAGATTGATTGAATTTTGGCGTTTAATGGTAGGTAATGTTGAAAAGGAAAAAGATAAAATAGGAAGAGAATTACTAAGACTTTCACATAGAATCTACTCTATAGATGATGAAATATATGAACTAATGTCTCAAACATTAGATTTATTAGATGATAAAAGAGAATTGCATGAACTATTAAGGAATCTTCTGAAATCTATTAAAGGGGATCCGTTGAAAAGAGCAAAGTTAATTATGAAAGCGACATCGAAAGACCTAGATCAGGGGTATTATATCGATGATGATATAAAAAAATTATTAGAAGAATTAGAAAACGAAGATGTTTTATTTAGATTGAACTTTATAAATGATATGGTTTCAAAAAGATTATTTGGTCTTTTTGATATTTATTATTCAGAAGAACTATAAAATTAAATTAGATATAGATTTAAATGTGGTCAAAAGAAGAACTCCAAGTTTATATAAGCTACTGTAAACTGAATAACTTAAAATATGAATGTGTCTGGATAAATATGAATGATGATGAAAGATTAAATTTACTTGGAAAACTACATCAAAAAATGCTTCAAATTGATAAATCTGTTAAAGTGTATCTTGATTTTGAATATGTTGATTCTTTAAGGTATTCTTTAATCGATTTTGTTAAAGACGAAATGCCAAATAAGTTACTTACCTGGATTCCGGATAACTTTAGCACAAAACAAGAAATGGTAAAATATGTAGATAATTACGTTAAAAAAGAGCTC
The DNA here is from genome assembly GCA_003446015.1 of Bacteroidales bacterium. Taxonomy (GTDB): domain Bacteria; phylum Bacteroidota; class Bacteroidia; order Bacteroidales; family UBA12077; genus UBA12077. Next base: position 19,282 of record DMBU01000054.1, read on the forward strand.
TACTGGAATTAAATATAAAAAGGTCATTTGCAACAAACTTATATAACTCAGATTTTTAACAATTTCAATAATGGCAATAACAGGTCATAAAAGTGAGAGAGCTTTCTTATCATATATTTAAGTCACACCAGAAGAGCATGCTAAAAAACCTCAAAGGCACTAGGAAAAATTTGCTAAATAAAGTCTGACTATTTGGTTAGTATTTGGTAATTTTATTATAATCATATTCCAATTAGATGGAATAATTATCCAACTATTGAATTGTTAGGCAACATTGTATGAAGAAACTTAAAACATATCACTCATTTAATGATAAGGGAGAATGTTACTTCCCTTCAGTTCAAGAAATAAATGATTTCGAAAAAAATGGATTTCATCCTATTTTACTTTTGGATAGTTGTGTTTGCTTAGATTTAATAAAATTTGTGAATTATAAGAAAAAATCTCAGTTGGATAAGGCAAAACTAAAAAATTATCTAGAATATATTAAAAAACACAAGATTGAAACAATTTCGATGTTTGGACTACTTGAGTTATGTCATGATCCAAAAACAATGGAATTTGATATTAACAAATTTTGGGAATTTAATAATAAGATTGACTTTATTGAAAAAATCCCAATGAATTATGTAAACAGTTATAGGTTTGACTTTGATAGGGATTATATTGTTACAGATTTGAACGAATTTGAGACAAATTCAATTATAGCTTTTAGACCATTATTGTTGACAACATATTGTTGTTTACTAAAAATTAGAGAAATAAGCTTTAATGGTTTAGAGAAAAGTAAAGCTATAAAGAATATTGAAACGTTTAGAGATTGGTTAATTAATGAATTAGACATATCAATGGCAATTGAATATCATCTTGCGATGAATATATTCGGCGGTATAAGCGAACTTAGAAAAATGATATGTATTGATACAAAAAAGCATGATGTAAAGAAAATACTTTGGGGAACATCTTGGGATATCTTTCATTCTAGAATTAATGGAAACAATGCTGAATTTTCTGGATATTTTGGAGAAAAAATATATTCGACCTTTATAACCAATGATTCTAATTTGTTTAAATTAATTTCAAAAATTTCACTAGAAGCTATATTTTTAAATTCTGAAAACAACAGTTCAACAAGTATGATAGTTGCATCAAATGAATTGCCACATTTTGAACCAGCATTTATAGATGAAAGTAATTCAAAAATGAAAAATATATTTTCAAACAGATTACTAATAAAGAAGCAATTTAATGAATCCAAGATACTAGAAATGATTGAGAAGTTAGAGTATAGTAACAACGTTGCCGAACGATAAGTTAAAAGACTCATTACATAACTGGAAACCATAAAAAAAATGAACTTAAATTATTTATATACACCGATTCAGACTAGCGTTGACCCACCAATTGACACTAAAGAACAAGTACTGCCTTTAGAAAAATTATCTTGGGAAGACTTTGAAAAACTGTGTTTAGCTGCTGTACAAGTTGATTTTTCAATAAACGAGTGTGAAATCTATGGTATAAAGGGGCAAGCACAAGAAGGAATAGATATTTTTGCAAGGCAATCAAATGGAAAATATAGTTCATACCAATGCAAAAGATATCAAGAATTTGAATTAAATGACATAAATAATGCTGTTAAATACTTTAAAAGCAAAGAATTCTTTGATAAAAGTGATAAACTATTTTTGTGCACTTCCTGCGAATGGAACAAAACACAAGTTCAAGATAGATTTGAAGAATTAAAAACTGAACTTCAAAAAGATAACGTAACATTAGTAAAATGGGATAAAATTCAACTGTCTAGACTTCTTAAAAACAAACCACAAATAGTGTTTGACTTTTTTGGCTTAGAATGGGTGAAAAAATTTAATGGTGAACCCGCTTTACAACAAATTTCAAAATCAAAAAAGTACGATGCTAAAAAAATAATTGAGTTTAGGAGTGAGTTGTACGAATTTTACTCTACAATTTTTAATATTCAAGATCCTGGTATTCCTATAAAAGAACTAAAAAGTCCATATACTTTACAAGATAGGTTTATTATTCCAGACATTCTTTCAAACCTAAAAGACGAAGGTTTTGAAAACAATAATGAAACTTCTTCTTCAATCATATATCAAGATCAGTATTATAATGACGATAATAGTTATGGATTTGTTGAAAATGGGTTAAGGAAAAGAAATTTCAAAAATCAAAATGATGTAGAAGAAAGCAACATTGATATTCGGATTAATGCTGATGATGCGCTTATAAGCAATGATAAAAATATAATTATTGGAGACCCCGGAGCTGGTAAAAGTAGTTTACTTAGATATATAACACTTGACATTTTAAGTCCGAAACCTCAGTTAGAAAACATTTCTCAAAAACATGGCAAAACCTTACCAGTATGGTTGCCTTTTGCTTTTATAACAAAACACCTTAGTAATAATGATTCTTTAAGTATTTCCGAAATACTAAATCTTTGGTTTAATGGGTTCGGAAAAGGCTATTTGTTCGAAATTGCAAAAGAAGCTTTAAATGATGAACGACTATTTTTAGTTATTGACGGAATTGATGAATGGAGCAGCCTTTCATCTGCACAACAAGCGATTGCACGTATCGAAACAATAAGAAAATTATATGATTGCAAAGTTCTTTATTCTAGCAGACCATATGGTTTTAGAATATTAAAAGACTTCTTCACAAACCTAAATGTCCTAAATCTAGCAGGATTTTCTAAAGCTCAACAAAGAAACTTTGTTAAGAAATGGTATGATAAATGGGCTTCATTACAAGGCGATAGTCAAGATGAAGATTTCTCAAAAACACAGACTAAAAATTTTATAAAAGAATTAGAGCAATCAGGGGATTTAAAAAAATTAGCTGAAATACCACTGCTGTTAAGTATTTTGATAATACAAAAAATGCAAGATTCGGTATTGCCTAAAAATAAGCTTGAGGCTCTTAAAGAAATAACACAATATTTAATAAAAAAACACCCTGTAAAACGTATAACTGATGCAGGAATTGTACAAGAAAAAATAAATGAAGTAGATTTTAAAGATATTTTCTGCGAGCTAGCCATTTACATTCAAAAAGAAAGTAATGATGGTGTAATTTTTAAAAGTGATGCACATAAAATAATAAAGCAATATCTAGTTTCTTATGCGGGTTATGATGAAGCAAGAGCTAAAGTTCGTAGCCAAGAAATAATTGAGCTTGGTGCAAATAATTATGGAATTATAATTGAAAAATCAAATGATGAAATTTCTTTTGGTCATAAGCAATTTCAGGAATTTTTAGCAGCTCAATATTTATATGAGTCTGATGATGACACAATAAGCCAGTTTGTAAATCAGTATGGAGCTAATCCTACTTTTCACCAAGTAATTATGAGCTTGTTTGGTTTAATGCAATTAAAACAGGTAAAAAAGTATAAAAAACATTTTAAAGCATTAAAAGAAGCAGTTTGCGAAAAATTTCAAGAGGATTACCTTAACCTAATTTCATATGAGATTTCAATTAATTTAGACAATGCACCGACTGATGTTATGAATGAAGCTTTTGATTCAATCATTCATGAATTCGAATATGAAACTGACCCGTCATACAAAGAAGCTTTACTTAAACTAATTATTAGTGCTCTGCAAACGGGAAGATTAAAAGAAAAGGTTGAATGTTTCCTTGTACAATTTTTCCCATACGAGTATAAGTACAGAGATTATCGAGTTAATGCTTTAGGATATTCTAATCAGTTAAATGCAATTCAAGTAGAATTTCTGAAGAAAGCGTTAATCAATGGGACAATCAATACAAGATATGATGCTTCTTATGCATTCAAAAAACACATAAAAAACAAAGAAGTTTTTAGTTTTATAAAAGATATAATTTATAACTGCTCAAATCCAGATATTTTAGCTTTTGCAATTAATAGTATTTCAACTAACGACATTGCAGAGCAAGAAAGAGATGATCTTATAAAGTCTGTTGTAGTTAATGTGCCAATCGTACAACTTTACTTATTTAAATATAAAGTTTTCACAAAAAAACATACTCAAGATGATTTAGAACTAATATTACCAATTGTAAACCAATTGCCTTATCAGCTAAAACAAGAATCGATTGAATTATTAATTAGTGGATTTAATCAAAACAGTAACCTTAAAGAAATACTAGTTAAATCTATTGATAGAAAGGGATATTACAACGAAAAAGAAACTACAGTTGATGGTGAAATTGCCTGGAAGGTACTTTTTCATTCCTTTAATAAAGACAAGGATGTAATTAATCTTATTAAATTACAATTTGAGAATGAAGAATTTCCATTTATTTCTGTTGATAAACATGAAATATTTCAAAACTTGCGTTATTACTTTAAAGATACTAAAGAATTGGTTCCTTCTGTTGAAAAGTGGTTGGACAATCGATTAGAAAAGTACAGTTTTGTTAACCCCGAAGTGGCATTTGTATGTCTGTTTATTCAGACTGAAAAAGCAAAAGATATTCTTCTTAAAGATTTGCCAAAGACAAATTTTTCTCACTGGAATGTAATGGCTCTATTGGAAGGTTGGTCTGATGATATGGACATTAAAGAAAAACTCAAAGAGTATTTCAGAACGATTGAAAAATCAAAAACATCTGCAGCCGCACATTTTATATCAAAAGTTTTTGATAGTAGCGAAAAAGAGGAGGCTATAAAAATTTTAGAAGAAATCCTTTTTGATAAGAAAATAACCTTTAGAGAAAGGGCTATTTCTGCACTCATTGAAATAGATAAAGATTATTTTGAGAACAATATTTTAAAAACACTTATTAATGAACTTGAATCCTTCCCTAAAGACATTTTTGGTCAATATTATTCTGCACTTGACATAATTGTAAAGAGTTTTCGTTCAAACACAATTGTGCAATCTTATGTATTAGCACGGATAGAAAGTGATAATAATTTATACAGCTTAGCTGTTCAGTATTTTCCTGAGTTAATAAAGGAGGAGGAAAAGCTACTTAGAAAATCAACTCCATTATCAAAAGATTTAAGGACATTAATTATTGAGTCTTTTACGAATTTATCAGTTCTGCCAAGTGGCATTGAATATGTTTTAAGCGATTTCGAAAAGGAAACAGTAGAAGAAATAATGGGTGATATGGCGGCATGTTTATTCAACCATATCAAAGAAACTAAAGTAGATAAAATTACAGAAATTAGTAAGCCAATGGTTTTTGCAATGGGCTTTGACTATGAGGTAAAAAGAAGTATTGCGTTTACAGGTTATTTAATTTCTAAAAAATTAGACGAATATTTTTCTGTAGAAAATGCTGAAAACCCCAAAGATAGTTCTACACGTCTGGATATTTTTAACGAATACGGTTATAGGAAATCTACGAGCGGATTAATGATAAAGTCTATAGTAGATAATTTTGACTCTCTTATCTCTTTTGCGGGCAGAGATTTTAATAAAATTGTTGGGCATCTAAAGCATAGCAAAGATATTGAGGATATTTGGGGATTCTTTGCAAGACATTCTGTGAAATCATCTCCCACATATAGCCATATAATTGAATTTATATCGAACAATTCCACCACAATTAAAAATAGTTATTTAATTAGTTTTCTTAACAGAACAGCACCTAGAAGTCCTATTTTAAAGGATATTTTATTACGACATATTAAAAATAATGATAGTAATAGAAGTGGTAATATGATTCTTGCAGGTAGACTATTAGGTACTAATTTTAAAAATGACACCCAAGTTCATAAAGAAGTTTGTATGGTTCAGGATGTTTATGATGTTGGAAGAATTATGGCGTTATGCAATGGATGGCAGGAAGAACCAATTCTAAAAAAAATATTTGATGACATAGTTAAATATCAAATTCCAGTAGATAACTATGTAGGCTTCAGTCTTAAGTTTTTATTTCGAGACGTAAGTAATTTGATCGAATTCATTAAAGATATATCTAAAAATATTGGTGAATTTAAACGATACCACAAGTTTTTCTTCATCCCAATGATTGAACGCTTGAGGAGAGATAAAGATTTTAGCTTAGCTATTAAGGAGCTTTTATTATCTAGCAAATCATTAAGCGAAAAAATTTCTTATTACAACTTACTAGCAGAAGTTAATATGGTGGACGAAGATGTCACTTTATGGAAAAATAAAATAGCTGATTTCAAAAATGACTTTGGTTATGACATTGTTTCAAACAAAACAGTTAGATTAAAGGACATTTTATACGATTATTATTACTAAATGCTTTAAAGAATCTTATTTTAGTTTAGCATTATATAAAACAACTGATTAAATTTGTATAGTTTATAAGATTGTTAGCAGATTTGTGCAAAAAATATTTAGCGTTAACAGAACGTCTCAACATAGAAAACTGGTAATTTTCAAAACGTTATTTTCATTATCTTCTTTACATTGCAAAATTAAGTAAAATGCAATAATTAATAATCAAGGTATTCCATTTTCAATCCGTTAAGCCACTTTTTTTGTCAGATTCAAGGTTCAGTCAAGACTGTTCCGTGTTGCGCCTGCGGCAGAACACTTGCCTTGGTCTTGACGGGTTCTTGAATCTGGCGTACCTTTGCTTTAAGGATTGAAATAGGTGGATAGTGATGGGATAAGGTCTTTCATTTTTACTTGGAATTAGGAGAGACTCGGCATAAAAATGAAAGTCCTTACGGATAAAAAAAGACTCTTCCCAATAATTCAATGCAAAGCCGGATTATAGGGATGTGGCTTTAGTGGGGTGGGTATTATCATTGCTTAAAAAAGTCCTAAAAAGGGGAAGCTTATAATAGATTATAGAATAAATCAGTAGTCAGATTAAAGGTTTGATGAAATAAGATTTGAGTTTAGTAATTCTTGTATCAATATCTCCTGTAATATCTCCGCCACAAACATTCTCTACTCCATAGTAATGAATTAATGTAAGAGTTGTTTTTGTTTCTATTCTCAATGCTTCATACCTACTTGTGGTAGCAAGTTGAATTTTTCGAATTTCAATAATTGGAAGATTTTCATTTACAAATTTCACTGAAGTTCCACTTCTATGCTTACGAAATCTTTTTTCCGGACTATTTGTTATTCCTACATAAAATTTGTCATTCTGAAGCACAAGAACATATAAGTAAATTCCACGCGCTACATCATTTATTTTTAAATCTATATTCATAGCATTAGCTCCGACTTTATTCACCTGGCTCCGGTGTTTTAATTAATAATTCGGAACCACCAAAGAGAAAAATTTTGAATTCGAGCAATATAAATTCGTATAAATAGCAAAGCGGCTTTATGCCGAATTTATTTGTAGCCTGTGAAGTTGGCTTGTGCGCTCATTTCAAAAGGCTTTCTCTAACTTTGTAAGGAATTATTCGGTAAAAACGAGCCAAAAAAGAAAGGTCTTTTGTTTTTAATTGGCAAGAGGAGAGCATGTATGTAAAAATGAAAGTTCTTTGAACGCAGATAAAAGGCTTTTTTCAAAATATATTTTGGAATGTGCCGGAACAGCTCGATATCCGTTCTTTTTAAAATTGGAATATAATTTCTTATAGAGATCCAATGTCAGGTATTGAGATAATTATTAAAATGCATGCAAATTTATATGTGTATGGACCAGTGTTTAATAATGGATTTAAACATTATGCAATAAATATTATTGATATTTATTCATTAATATGTAAAATTCTTGAAATTACTCCTGAAGAAGTCGATGAAAAGATTGAGAACACTACTTAAATGTCAAAGAATCAAAACGAAAATTGATTACAGTTTATAATACTGTATTTTGCAAAGACAAGAAAAACAGACACTTAACACCACAATTAAGCTTGTTAATATCTGGGTTAATATATTCTTACCTCTTTGTATATCTATTGTAATTTAACGGCCTTAGTGTTATTAACATTCCATGTGAAAATATAAAATCATTAAAATTTTTATATCTGAAATTTTTTATCTATGGCGCTAAAGTCCTTTAATAGCTATTTTTACAGAGACTTAGTGTGCTTCGTTAATAACTATCACAAGATGTTGAAAAATACGATTAAAGACTCCTTGCACGAACTTGTTAGTATGTTTATCTTAGCACTTATTGGTTATTAAATGAAAAAGAGCCAATTAGATCCGGTCTAATTAACTCAATTTCATAATTTCTGTTTTTGTTAGAAGCAAATCAAAAATAGGAATTCTTATCCAAAATACAAAAATAATTAGCCGGAATATTAAGGAGACTTGCCAATGAAAGGCAGCACAAAGGAAGTGAGCCCGAAAGAGTATTTGGGTAAATTAAGAAAATTTGTGAAGGACTACGAAAGAGAAATCGTTATTTTATTAGCGATCTTGTCGATTGTATTTGGGTTTTTAGGTTGATCCTAGTTTATCCAATTCTTACTAAAGAGAAAGAGCCTATTTAATTTGTAGGCTCTTTTTAATTCTTTGTCCTGAATGCTCTGAAAATTCATTTTTTTTAGCAAATATAGCTCAATTTTAATAATATTTATCTCAAAATAAACAACATAAGAGATCTTACCAAGCATAGTAAGATTTCTTAGATTTTGTCATATTGCTAATTATTATATATTTGTAACTCTCAAATGGTTACAAATGGAAAATTTTCACTACACATTAATCGGTTATTTAAATTCAGCAAGGTTTCTTGCTTATGAATTAGAACAACCTACAATGGCTAAAGATTTGTTAAAATACGAAGTTATAGAACCTGAATTTTGCACCCTTAAAAAATTAAAATTTATTGCAAAAAATGAAGGAATTGAACTAGAAAAAGTTTGGAGAGAAAATTATACAATCAGGAATAAAAGAATTAAGATTATTTATAATTATAATATTTCTGAACGCTTAAAAAATATTTTAAATCATCAAAAAATTGTCAGCATTGATGAGTTGTCAAACTACACACAGAAACAAGCATTAAATTTTAGAAATGCAGGAAAGAAATCAATCGAAGAGCTGGAGCAATTAATGTTTAAACATGGAGTTCAATTTAAAAACACAGATCAATAATTACTTTATCTATAGAATTTATGTTTACCATGATTAAATTTGCAGCAACCTATTTGATTGAAATAAATTTGGTAGAAAAGCCAATTAATGAGCAAGTAATAAAATGGATGGATTAAAAAACCTAAAACTCTTTTATAAAAAACTTAAAGCTTCAACATTAGTTGGGACTATTGTTGCTTTATAATAGTAACAGTAGCATCTTCTCTCCCTTTAATATTCAATATTAGTTCTGTTAGGTATTTGTGATATTAAAATTATATAGTAATTTTTAAATTCTAAATCTTTTAAGAAATATTTAGAAAATATCTTTGCTACAGCAAAGTTTCAGCCAAAAAGAAAAATAGATAACCAAGTAACTTGGCTTCCAAAACATCAAGATGTTTTTATTCGTTATCTGGATAGGGTTACAATTTGCCCTAGATATTTTAGGAGTTTAAGTAGAATTTGTTTTCTTAAATGAAAAGAAAATAAAAAGAGGAATATCAAAAAATATTTGAAGCTAAAGAAGTTCACTTTTGAGGGATAGATAATGGCGTTTAGGAGAAGATATGATTTTTTTTTTGCTTTTTAAATTTTAAATAAGAAAAAAAGCGCAAATAATCCATAAATCAAAGGTATTAATTCTGTAAAAGACCAAAAAACAGAAATATATTCCAAATAAGAAGATGATTGTCGATTTTTAAAGAATTTTACTAGAAAGTATAAAAAATGATATAATTTTAATATTGAGAAATTATAAAAACTTGTTATTGACTATTTTCCTTTGAAGTACACTTCATTTCATTTAATCATGTATGTTTAAACTAAAAACATATATGAAAGATTCTTTTGTCAAAAACGAGTTAAACAAAAAATATTTTAATAATTATAATATGTACAGAATAAAAAATAATAATTTTAAAATCATTATTCTATGGTTAGTAATTGTGCTTAGCATTAATGCACAGGGCCAAATACCAGCCAATTACTATGATGGTACGGAAGGGTTAGAAGAAGAAGCTCTTAAAGCTGTACTTAATGATATAATCAAAGGACATACAGTATATACTTATACAAGTACACTTACTGATACATGGGATATTTTAAAAGAATCGGATGCAGACCCTACTAATTCATCAAATGTAATATTAGTTTATTCAGGTAGGTCTGTAAATGGACCACAAGAGTATAATGATGGTGCGGGGTGGACAAGAGAACATGTGTGGCCAAATTCAAGGGGTGATTTTGGAACTGTTCAAGGACCAGGCACGGACTTACATAATTTAAAACCTTGTGATGTTTCAGTTAACTCAGCAAGAAGTAATAGGTGGTTTGATTATGCGGATGTATATTATTATGATGATGGAGTAAATACAGGAAGTAAAACAAGTTATACAGATTTTGTTTGGGAACCAAGAGATGAAGTTAAGGGTGATGTGGCCCGAATAATATTTTATATGGCAACAAGATATGAGGGAGAGGATGGAGAGATAGATTTAGAGGTTGTAGATTACTTTCCTGCAGATGATTCTTATGAACCATTAATGGCAATATTGAAGACTTTAAAGGAATGGAATGAGATGGACCCTGTGGATGATTTTGAACGTAATAGGAATAATGTAATTTATAGTTATCAAAATAATAGAAATCCATTCATTGATCATCCTGAATTTGTGGAAAAAATTTGGGGACCAGTAATCAGCGAAAGTCAAGGTCTTTTTATTTCGGAGTATATTGAGGGGGATGGTTATGATAAAGCCATTGAAATTTATAATAATTCGGAAAGCACAATAGACCTGTCCAATGTTAAATTACAGAAAGATAATGGAGGAGACCAATCATTTTCTTATTCCTTGAGTTTGTCAGGAACAATTAATCCTCACGATGTATTTGTTATATCACATAATAGTGCAAGTGCAGAAATTAGAGCAAAAGCAAATTTAACAACTACATCCTTGGTAATGACTTTTAACGGGGACGATCAATTGAGAATACTTTATAGTGGAATTGAAACTGATCATATCGGTGATGTTGGAAACTTTGGTGAAAATAGAACATTTGTGAAAGCAGGACATGTTTTAAAAGGAGATACATCATTAGTAAACCCACAATTAAGCCTAAATTGGATTGAATTAGATAATGGAAATCACAGTTGTTTGGGATATCATTATACTAACCAAACCTTAACAACTCCACAATTATTTATTTCAGAATATATTGAGGGGAGCTCATATAATAAAGGAATAGAAATCTTTAATGCTTCAAGTGAAGTTATTGATTTAAGTAATGTAGCACTCCTAAAACAAACAAATGGTTTGGAGGGCTTCTCTGGTTTTTCATTATCAGGGGAGTTGAATCCTTACAGTGTATATTGTATTGTGCATCCTAGTGCAACAGCAGCATTATTGGAGAAGGCAGATTTACAAACTGTTGGAGGTGTTATGGATTTTAACGGAAATGACCCTGTCATGTTGGTTTATAAGGGGGTTGCGATTGATAAAATTGGTAACTCTGGTGGTGCAAATTTTGCTATTGACAAGGGATTGTTTCGAAATAGTAGTCAGGCTCTTCCTTCAAAAGAATGGAATGTTGCCGAATGGACTAATATTGCAATGGATAATTTTTCGTTCTTTGGTGATCACCAATATGATTATCAACCTGCTCCTGACACTTTATATGCTATAGCTTCAGGCGATTGGACAGATCCTTCCATTTGGGCTTTAACTGAGAATGGTGTTAGAGCGAATATTGTTCCAGCAGGAAATACAAATGTAGTAATTACTGGATATCAAATAATATTAAGCAGTGACAAAGAATGTGCTAGTGTTACGCTAAGTTCCAAAGCAGATATTATAACTAGTCTACTTGTAGATGGAGGGAACTTAAGTGTTTATGGAAAGGTAATTCTGGAAAAAACTAACTCAGTTGGCAAGGTAGAATTAGAGGTTATAGGAAATGGAAGTTTGAGTTGTACCGAAATAGAATAAAACATAAAACTTAAATTATTATAAATGAAAAATAAATTATTCATAAGCATAATATTAATTTTTATAGCTTCTTTTATTAAAGCTCAGGAATTAAAATTACCGACAAATATACAAAGTCCTAATGCCGCGAGTTTAGGTAAATATGGTGATGTTCCGGTTTCATATTTTACAGGGACTCCAAATATTAATATTCCATTACATAAATTAAGTGTTAAAGGAATTGATCTGGATATTTCACTGAGCTACGATGCTTCGGGAATTAGAATAAATAGTCACCCTGGCTGGGTAGGACAAAATTGGACTCTTAATGCTGGAGGAGTTATTACACGATCAGTTATTGGTCTGGCAGATGAAATTCAAACAGTTTTCCCTTTTAGTGGAGGTTATTTTAACTTTTATGCTGATCTTAATGAAACGAATCTAAGTGATAACAATGAATTATTAAATTATGCTAATGATCAAACAGCAAATGGTCGAGATTATCAACCTGATATATTTTTTTTCAATTTCATGGGAATTAGTGGTAAGTTTTTTCTTGATCAGGATCGTTATTGGAGGGTTGTTAGTGAGAGTAATATAAAAGTTTATATGGAACCTCAATTAATTGACCCTTTTATTGATAAGTTACCTGAAGATATTTTTGGAGGATTAGAATATCCAGGAGTAATTGCGGGGTTTGTACTTACTGATGATCAAGGAACTATATATAAGTTTGGTTATAATGAAAATGCTACAGAATATAGTATGCCTTTCTTTAAACAAATATTTCCTAAACCTTCTTATTGGGTTGCCAATGCATGGTATTTAACAGAGGTAATTGACAAACATGGAAATGAAATTTATAATTTTAATTATGAAAGGGATAATTTTACTGCTCAATTCTATAGAAATACTGGAAGTAAAAGATTTTCATTAGAAGATGATTGTAACTGGTGGGAACCTTCTTGTCTTCTTCCAGCGTGCAATTATACGGTTTCTTTGGATAAAAATACGGTTGATGGAAATTTAATATCTCCTATATATTTAACTGAAATTACAACATTCTTTAATGAGAGGATATATTTTGGAAGAGATGAATCTTCTGAATTAAAGTATGACAATTTGGATTTTATTCATACTTATGATGAATTACTTCGTAATTCAGTGCCTGTAGGTCAAGATTATTTAAGCATATATTATCTTCAACAAGAAAATCAATATAATGATGGTCCTAGAACGGAAGATTATTTAGAAAATCTAAAATGGTTTAAGTTGAATGAAATTAAAATTCATAATAGTATACAGCAATTTGTAAAAAAAATAGAATTTAATTATAATAATAGCTCGAGCCAAAGATTGAATTTATCAAGCATAGATATATATGGCAGTGATGGTAATTGGAATCCTGAAGCTGTAAAATATTCATATTCTTTTGGTTATGAGCAATTCGACTTGCTTCCAAAATATTTATCGAAGGAAGTTGATCATTGGGGATTTTTCAATAATCATGAATATACAATAGATGAAAATGATCTTGGAAAGTTTTATAGTGAAAGAGAATCTGATTCATTTTACACTAAGGTAGGGCTGCTTAATTTCATCACATACCCTACAGGGGGGTATTCCAGTTTTAATTATGAACCAAATGAATTTGCACAAATTGTTTCGAATGATCGTAGTTATCTTGAAACTGAATCGGGAAAAGGAGCGGGTGTTAGAATAAAAAAAATAGTTGATTTTGATGGTAAAAATGAAGTGATAAGGAGTTTTAAATATATTTTGAATTATGAGAATAATAAATATTCCTCTTTAAGCAGTGGAATATTAACATGTAAACCCAAGTATTATTGGTCCAACTGGCATGTACATAAATGGGATGCAGGCTATTCTTCAGATTATTATGCTAGTACATTCTCAATTAATAGCATGATTCCTCTTTCTAATATTTTTGGTGTTTTTAATGGGTATTCAGAGGTTATTGAAGAACGTCAGGATGGAAGTTTTACATTATATAAGTATTCAAATTGGGATAATGACAATAACTTCTTTTTTGATGAACAGCCTATTAATACGTTAAATGCAGAGGCTTCTCGGTATCATCCATATAACGAATTGGGAATCTTAAGAGGTAAGTTGATTGAAGTAAAACAATTTGATAATAATTCAAACTTGGTTAAAAAAAGGGTCTTAAATTATAGAACAGATCATTCAGACATGAAAGCTAATAATTATGTTTTAGCGACAGATGTTAGATTTGAAAGACCATGTAATGATTATGATTATAAATTGTATACTGGGAATGCTTATAAAATATATTATTTCGATTATGATATTGTAGAAGAGATCACATCTAATTATTTAGAAGAAGAGGAAATTTCTGAAACTGTAAAATATACAAAAGAAGATATCGTCTTACCTGATAATAATGTTCGTTTAACAAAAAACATAATAAAAACCAATTCTGAAGGCAATGTAATTGCTTCAGTTTTTAGCTATCCGTTAGATTTGTCATCTGAATCATACATGCAAAACTTAATTGATAATAATAGAATTGGAGAAATTATACAAACTGAAACAACAAAAGAAGGTCAATCAATAGGTGCTAAAAAAACAACATATAAACAAGAAAACGGTCTTATTGTAGCGGCAACAGTAGAAACATCAAAGACAAATATAAGTGCTTTAGAAACTGAAGTTGAATATGATAAATATGATAGTGAGGGAAATTTATTGCAGTATCATGATAAAAGTAATATTAATACTTGCTTTATCTGGGGATATAAGAATCAATATCCAATTGCTAAAATTGAGAACGCTGAATATACAGAATTTGAGTCATTTATTTCATCAATCCAATCAACTTCAAATAGTGAAATAGGAAATTGTTTTAATAGCGAAAGTTGTCCGGAGCAAACCCTTCGTTCACAATTAAACAATTTGAGAGACAATATCCCAAATGCAATGATTACAAGTTACACATATGACCCTGCAATTGGCGTTACAAGTATTACTCAACCTAATAAAATAATTGAGTATTATAGATATGATGAATTCAACAGATTACAAAAGGTTTTTGATTACAAAGAAAATTTTGTGAAAAGACATGAGTATAACTTTATAGACAGACCTTATATTGGCTTATCAGAGATAGAATATGATTGTCCATCTTTAGAATTAGGATCTCCTATAACTTTTTATACAAAACGAATTGTTGGTGTTGGAAATCTCAGTTGGATTATAAAAAGTGAAGCTTCTGTATTAGATACTCAAAGTGGTAGTGCTGAATCTTTTGCAACTAGACTTACTAATCATGGAGTAATGACTATAAATTGTAGCTATACTGATGAATCTAGCTATAAAACAGTAAGTAAGGAACTGAAAATTAACGTTTCAGAGGTTTTCTGTAAATTTGTGGATATCCAAATAGGTAATCCATATACTCAACAGCCATATGCAGAAGCTTATGTGCAATGTCCTCTAGAAGATGTTGTTAGATTGTCAATGTTAAGCATGAACACTTCCGGTGCGGATTTCTATATCGGAGATACTCATTATAGAATTGAAGGCTATGGGAGTCAAATAGTAGAAGTGCCTGTTGGTAATCAGTCTAAACTGAAGTGTAGAGTTGAAATGTCATATGACTCACAAGGTTATTCAAGTATAACTATTCAGGGCCTAGAGAATAATACGACTCAAATTGGAAGCCCATATATAATTGAACCTGTTGTTCGGCAATAACTTTATATACTTTTTGAAAGGATAACTTATATATTATACAATAGATATAACAATTATGAGAAGAATAAATTGGTTGCATACAATTACATTGTTATTAATAATTTTTATTAGTAATAAAACATATTCGCAAGATTTGCCAGATTTTACAGTTGATATAACAACATTACCATTCGAAATTATAGAAGGGAGCACACCAACAATAACAATTAAAACAGAAAATATTGGAACTTCATATGCATCAGCAGGAGTTGTGAACTTTTATTTGTCAGAGAATAGTTCTTATGATGTGTCTGACACATATATTGGGAATCAATATTGTTATATTACTTTAGCGGCAGGAGAGTCTTACACATATGATGTCACACATGTCTCAATTCCTTCAGGCACATCACTGGGATTAAGGTATTTAATTGCATATATTGATGGAGGTCTTTCAGTTAATGAATCAAATGAAAATAACAATACAGATTCACGTTTGTTTGAAGTAGTTGAAAATACATTATTACCAGAACTGTCATTAAGTATTTATAGTGCCAGTCCATCAACTATAAATGTTGGAGAGAACACTACTCTTGTGTTTAATTTGTCAAATACTGGAGACGCAGATGCAGGTAGTAATACAACAGAATTCTACTTGTCGTCTAATACTACATGTGAGAACTATATTGATGAATATTTAGGGTCTTATACTTATACTAGTATAAATGCAGGGGGAAATAGTACAACAGGAACAACTGTTACAATACCCACTAATGTAGATGCAGGGACATGGTATATTGTAGCAAAAGTTGATGCAAATAATGAGGTTACTGAAAGTAATGAGGAAAATAATAATATCGCCTATAAGCAAGTAGAAATAACTGCAGATAGAGATTTGTTAGCTGAAATTATTAGCTTAAATCCATCATCCATTCTTCCTGGCGAAAGCACAAGTCTGAACTTTATATTATCTAATTTGGGTAGTGATAATGCAAGTTCTAGTACTATGAAATTTTACATTTCAAGTAACTCAACTTTTGAATCTGCAAGTGATATTTATTTAAGTTCGTACAACTGTTACGGTTTAACAGGAGGTGGTACTAGTACTGCAAATATTAACTTGACGATACCTGGAACTCTATATACGGGAACATGGTATATTTTGTGTATAGCCGATGCAATAAGTGAAATTACAGAGACCAACGAAAATAATAATATAGCAAGCCACGAAATCAGTATTTTACCAAAACCAGATTTATTTATTGTAAGTGCAAAAGCCAATCCAAGTTATATTTTTGATGGAGAAAGTACTTCTCTTACTTTTACTACAATTGGGTCACAAAATAATGCTGGCCCAAGTAGAACGAAGTTTTATTTATCTTCGAATACTACATACGACTCGGGAAGTGATATTTTATTAGGTTATTATGATCTTAGTAGTATTTATGCTGGCGATGTTATTATATCAACAAAAAACCTCACAATACCATCAGGCACAGGAACAGGGATCACGTATATTTTATGTACAACTGATGCTAATAATGAAGTTGACGAAAGCTCGGAAACTAATAACGTTTATAGTGTTCAGGTTAATATTAATCAGGTTCCTGCACCCACTATTTCTGCCGCACCGGATTGTTCGACAGGGTCAATTACCATCCATTCAGGTCTTTCAGGACAACAATCTTATGTATTATCAACAGGAACTTCTTGCAATACAGTAATAAATTCGTCATATGTAGATGCATCATCATATACTTTTACAAATTTACCTACTGGAACATATACTGCATTCGTTGGGAAAAACGGCATTTATTCTAGTTGTTCTGAGCCAATTGAATTAAGCAATTATGAGAAGCCAACAGTTACGATAGAAAAAAATGATAATGATATTACGATAAGTTCCGATTTAACAATATTGCAAACTTTTTATTTGTCAGATGACAATTGTAATACATACATTGACTCGCATACTGATGATGACCAGGCGTACACATTTTTAAATTTGCCTGATGGCACTTATTCTGCATACATTTTAAATGTATATAAAGGATGTATTTCTGAATGTTCCAATAATGTTACAGTAGTAAATAAACCTGACTTATATATTACGGATCAAAGTGTAGATTCGAAATATATCAAAGCGGGAGAAAGTTGTTCTTTGACTTTTACTTTGGGAAATGCTTCATCCTTAGGAACGGCAGGTGCAAGTACAACAAAGTTTTATTTATCTTTGGATACCCAGTTTGATTCTGATAATGATATTTTATTAGCTTACCACGATTTTGGCAGTTTGTTACCTCAAGAGACTTATACTATTACAAAAACTATTACACCTACAAGTTCAGATGATGGAGTTTATTACATTTTAAGCATAGCTGATGCTGATAATGAAATAGAAGAAGGTCAAGAAACTAATAATTCTGCAAATACAGAAATTTATATTATTCAAGAATCTCCTGATCCAATAATTTCTACTCCTAATTCAGTTAAAACTGAAATTCCTTTAGTTCCTGCTGCATCAGATAATACATATGAACTTTCACAAACAGATATTCAATATTTTAATGGATTAGGACGTCCAATACAAAGTATTAATATTAAGCAAAGCCCTTCAGGTAAAGATATTGTACAAGATATTGAATATGATGAGTTAGGAAGACAATATAAATTGTATTTACCTTATGTAATTGAGGGAGCTGGAGAATATAAATATGATCCTAATTTAAATAATTTAACTAATTTTTATTTCGATCAACCCAATGTGGCTAAAACGATTTATCCTTATTCAGAAACCGTTTTTGATAATTCACCTTTAAATAGGGTTCAAGAACAGATTGCAGTTGGGAACGTTGGCGATATTATCCAGTACCAAGATTTCTCAGTTAATTTCAACTACGACGTATTTGTTTTTAATCCAGAAGGAGGTGGAGGCTCAGTTACAATAAGTATAGTAAATAATGTTTTAAATATAAGTTTTAGTTCAGGATTTGCAGAATCTCCTTTAAAAATAGGAAAAATAGTTGAGTTAACTACTTCTCCTAAATTGCCTGATATGATTTTGGGGTCGTTGGCTGATGGCCGTTATCAGGCTTATATTGACGACGGATATTTAGCAATACGAGGTGATTTTACTCCATTGGAGAATTTAACAGAGTCGCTAACTATTCCTCTTGAAGGAAGAAGTAACCCAGTTAAATATAATTATTTGGTAAACTCCACCAATGAAGTAAGTTTATGGAAAGTGAATCAAGATAATAGCTGTGAGGTAAGCAATTATTATGAATCAAATAAACTTTTTAAATCGGAAACTATTGATGAAAATGAGAATTCTGTTTTTGAGTATGTTGATCTAACAGGAAAAACAGTGCTTAAAAAGACTAATGATGGAGTTGTGGATTTGCTAACCTATTATGTATATGATATTTATGATCAGTTAAGATACGTATTCCCTCCATTAGCCGTTGAGAATTTAGGCTCAGAAACTGTTTTTGACACATCTCATGTTTTAGTTAAAAACCTATGCTATTACTATGAATATGATCATAGAAATCGTATGACCATAAAAAAACTGCCCGGAGCAGATCCTATCTATATGATTTACGATAATCGAGACCGATTAGTACTAACTCAGGATGGAAATTTACGTGATGAAAACAATTGGATTTTTACCAAGTACGATGAATACAATCGCCCTGTACTGACAGGAATTTATTTCAATAATGTAAACACTGGACAAGCTAACATGCAAGCTTTTGTTAATTCTGAAATGTCTGTTTTTTATGAAGAAATACCTGATGGTTCTGATTATGAAGGAGACGATTTTGGATATACAAATTTATCTTTCCCAACATCGGATTTTGAGATTTTAACTGTTGCTTATTACGATAATTATAATTTTGATATTAACGATGTAATCAGAAATTATTCAGAAACATATGATGATATTTATGATTATCCTGTTTCTAATATCAATTATGAAACAAAAGGACTCGTTACCGGAACATTAACAAAAGTTTTAGGTACAACCGATCATTACTTAATGTCCGTAAACTTTTACGATGAAAAAAATCGTATTTTAAGAACATATAACGAAAATTATCTTGGAGGGGATGATTTAATACTGAATAGTTACAATTTTATCGGTAATATCATAAAGACTAAACAGGTTCATATTAAAGATGTAACTACATCCCCTATTGTAATAAATCAGCAATTTGACTATGATCATGCTTCTCGATTAGAAAAAGTACTCCATCAGATTGAAGGAAATGGAGATGCTCTTGTGATGGCGGAAATGGAATACAACGAGATTGGACAATTAATAAAAAAGAAACTTCATGAATCGGCACCAGATAATTTCTTACAGGAAATAGATTTCACATATAATTCACGTGGTTGGCTGACAAAGATAAACGATACTGAAAATACAACAGATAATTTATTCGCAATGCAGCTAATTTATAACGATTTTGTTGATGGTATAACTAGCACAAATGAAGCACAATATAATGGTAATATCTCAGCAATATTATGGAGAACTATACAAGATAAAAAAAATATAAGTATCGAAGATGAAACAGTAGATTCAGAAATAATCTCAAATTATATGATAACAGTTTCACCTGGTACTACTTTATTATCCGGAACGCATTTAGTTATAGAACCTGGTGCTGTGGTTGAAGGAAATGCAGGTGTTACAGAAAAACAAGCATATGCTTTTAATTATGATGATGTTAATCGTCTTAAGAAAGGGGATTATAAAATTGATATTGAAGGATGGACAAATCCAGACACCTATGACCTTGAAGCTGTTAATTATGATGCAAATGGGAATATCTCATTATTGAAACGTTTTGGAGATGATGGATCATATTTAGACAATTTAGAATATGATTATTTGCATGAAGGTAATTTTACAAATCAGTTAAGAAATGTGACTGATATTGGTGATGTAGATAATGGTTTCTATGATCAAACAAACGCTGGAGTGGATGAAGAATATTTATACGATAATAATGGTAATCTTATAGTTGATGACAATAAAAGCTTTGATGTATATTATAATTATTTGAACTTGCCCGAAGAAATCGATTTTGGAAATGGGGACAAAATTAAATATATTTACGATGCGAGTGGAGTTAAATTGGCTAAAGAAACTTATCAAAATAATGTTCTAAGCATGGACGTAGTGTATACCGGGAATATAATATATGAAGATCCAACTGGTTCCGATTTTACATTGTTAACTTCAGAAGGCAAAGTCTCAAAAACAAATTCTACATATAATTACGAATATTATCTAAAAGACCATTTGGGAAATACTAGGGTTATGTTCCATGATGATGGTAGTGGTAATGTTTTAGTTGATCAAGTAAACAGTTATTATCCTTTTGGAATGTTGTTCGAAAAACAGAATTTGGATAAAAATAAATACTTATATAATGGTAAAGAGTTACAAGAGGATGTGTTTAATGGTGTAGCATTGGATTTGTATGATTACGGCATGAGAATGTATGACCCAAGCTTAGGTAGGTTTTTTACACAAGACAGGTTCTCTGAAAAATATATAGACTTCTCTCCATATCAGTATGCTGCTAATAATCCAGCTCTTTTTATTGATGTTAATGGAGATAGTTTGTGGATAAATCATAAAGGAAATGATATACTTTATGAAAATGGAAGTTTATATAATAAAGATGGTTCTGCGTATACAGGAAAAGGAGTAAAAACTAAAAAAGATGGAACTGTAAAATATACAGGGTTTTTAGGTAAGACTATGAGTGCTTTAGGAGCTATTAGTGGTGGAGCTGACGGTGCTTCTATGATTTCAGATTTACAATCATCAGATAATAATTTTGTAATTCAAAATGCAAGTAAAAGTGAATTTAAAGCAAATAATGCTTCAAAGGCATACGCAGGTCAAATACAATCTGATCCGAATTTATCTTCTGCATTAGCTTCTGGAGCTGACTTTTCTGGTGGCTCTGGTGGAACAATTTTTTGGAATTCATCAGGAACAATAGTACCTACATTAGCAGGAGGGGCTTCTAATGGAGCTATGGATTTAGCTCATGAAATGTTCCATGGTTTAGATGCTAATAAGGGTTTATTAGATAATAGAATGCATCAAGGGATTAAGAGAAGTGAATGGAGTGCTGTTTATCAAGAAAACAACTTACGCGGTCAACTGGGGCTTTCATTACGTACACATTATGTAAAAAATGTTGATCCGTCTGGTGTTTATATTGGTGGAAGTGGTGCTCGAATGATTACACCCGCTAATACACCTTATTTACCAATGTATCCTATGTCACCAAAACCAATACGAATAACTCCATAAACTATGAAAAGATATTTAATTTACTTAGGTATAATTATTTTTACAAGCTGTAATAGTGTTGCTCAAACTTTAGTAAAATATGATACGTATTCTAATAATCAATCTATAAAGGTAAAAATGAAGATTCCTTCTGAATTTGATTTAAAAAGATATGAAGTAACAGTTGAAAAAGAGAATCAATATTTTTACATGGATTCTTCTATTATATATATATCAAATTTTACTAATAACCCCAATTATTCAAATATTAAACAGCTCGGAGATAGTATTGCTAATTATAGATTTCAAGATGAAGAATTAACTAAGAGTATAAATGAACAAATGAATAAAGAAGTTGTAAAACCGTTGCCCGATAGTCTGGTTCTTTTTGGTATTGATGAAAATAATCTATTTTGGAAAGATATAAAAATTGGGAAAATTAGTATAGGTTACTTAAAAGTCTCAGAAGATAAAAAAGAATTGTTTGACAAGTCATTAAAAACAGTAAAAATTAAGCAACCTTAATACGGCGTAGAAGCAAAAAAAAGAAATAATATAATAAGTAAAAAGGTTCAAGTAAATGCTTGGACCTTTTTATTTGTATGCTTGACTTGCTTTAAAATCTCGAATATAAGCGGAAATAACTTTTAGAATTGTTTTCTTTTCTTCTTCTGGTAATTTATAAAGTTCTTTTAATCTGTTTTTATATTTGATTAAAGGATTGAAAAGAACACTAAAGAAATAAGGTCTTTTGTTTTTAATAGGAAGAAGGAGAGATCTTGAGTAAAAATGAAAGTCCTTAGAGGTGAGAAACAGGCTCTTCTCGATTCTTCTTCGAGATGTGCCTGTTGTGTTTTGAGCTAATTAATAATTTAAAGAATCCTACTTTCTTTTCACATCTTAAGATGGATAATTTTCTTATATACTGCAACATAAGATATCGTATTAAGGTTAGTAAGAAATCTTATGTTGCATAGTCTTTTAAAACAAAGAGGATAGGTCATTACCCTAAACTATTAAATTGATTTTGATAGTGTTTCACTAATTTCTTATCAATTTTATAATTGGTTATACCAGGTTGCATTTCACTAATAAATTTTTCAAATAATAATTTTGCTTGTGTATTATTATTCGTTGGAATATCTTTTTTAATTTCAATATTACCTTTATCTAATTTATCTAATCTATCAAGAATTAATTGTAAATCATTTTTTATTGGTGCGCTTTTCCGTAAATATTCAACAAACGTATTTGTTACTTCATCTACTTGGTTAAGCATCGGAAGTAATTTAGTTTTCTCATGAGTTCGAATAAATGAAATAACTGTATCTTTCATTTTCTTTACTTCTCCTGAAATTGATTGAATTTTATCTAAGGGATCTAAACCCGTTTCAGTAAAATAATTTAATGCTGATTCTATATAATCTTTTTCTGTTTTAAGATCACTTACAGCTAATAATTTGCTTAAAATTTCTTTGTAATTTTCGCCTATGCGAATAGATTTATATTTACTCATTTTTACTAAATTTTAGTGATTGTTACATATTATGTTACAGTAATATATTTATATACCAGAATGTTAAGAGTGCACAGTTACATGTTTATGTAACAATTGGGTTTTTTAAGTAAACGATAGTTTACACATTTATAAGCTGTTAAGCTATAAATCAAGCTTTACGGATCGGACTCTGTCCGATCCCTGCTTGCTTATCCTTACGGAAAACTTTTTCTTCGATAAACCCTAGCAAAAAAAGAACGTTTTATTTGGTCAAACTTCGTTTGTATTATCCCCCTAACCCCCTAAGGGGGAAATTGGATTTTCGGAGCATTCAGGACAAAGAAATCACAAACAGAATATTCTGAGTCCTTCACTCCTGATAAGCCACCATCCCCGAATTTACGGAGTGCTGTCAAGACTTTAGGCAAAAAAATACTACCCGAATGGGTGGAGATTTTTTTGTCTAAACCGTAGGCTTGGTCTTTACAGCTAATGGAGTAAATTGGGATATTTGCTTTCAGGATGAATGAAATTAATTTATAAATCTATGTATCTGTTTTATTGATTTTTTTAATTAACTGAGAATAATTCGGCGAATTTTTTAAACATCTCAATATCAAGGATGCTTTGTCATTAATATTTAAATTATCCTTTTCCTTTAAATCATTTTGCCTGAAAATGTATTCTGTTCTTTCTTGGGCATAATCCTTAAAGAAAGAATAAACAATTGTTCCGTCAATACTTTGATAAAGTGTTCCAAGAGATCCTTTTTTAATCCTTACAAAAATTAAATTAATTTCTGACAGCTTTAAGAAATTGAAATCCGAAAATAGATAAAAAGCAGTTTCAGAAATTTGATTTGGATTAAATTTTCTTACAAGATTTAAAAAATCATTAAGATTATAAAGCCAACTTTCAAGATAAGCTAAGACAAAATCTTCACTATATATTTTCTTTATGCTCAAAAGCGAAGGGGAAATTTCATTTAGAAAAGCTTCTTTAACTGTTTTAATTTCTCGATATTCCTTTTGGCATTTAGAAACAGAAAAATGCTTTATAAATTCATCTTTTGATAATTTGCTGACAGCGAAATTAGTAGCTTGTTTATCCATTGATCATTCTATTTAAAACATTTTTTTTACCTTCATCAATTTCTAAATCAATAATAAGCTTTGATCTATTTCGTTTGTTCTCGTGTTGTTGTAATTTACTTTCAAAGTTTTCAGATATCCATATTCCGTCTTTATAATCTCTTTCCGGTGTTCCAATAAATTTTGCAACGCTGTGTAAAACTTGGGATGTAACTTGCTTATATTTTATGTAGTAAGTGAAGTTTTTGTTAAAAGTTTCTAACTGATTATTATAATTTAGATGATCGACAAAGAGTTTTATTCTTGTAAACAGTTGAGAATTGTTTAGTTCTTTGGTGCCAAAAAAGCGCTGAATATCATCTATAACATTTTGAGACAATTCAGCGGAATTCTGATTTGTTTTAACCGTATATTGGATCTCAAAATTTATTTGAGATAGGTCTTGACTAAGCAAAAGTTCAAATTTTTCAATAAATACTGTTTTTAGATTCTTTAGCATTAATTTTTGATCTTCAGTCTTTAATTTTTGAAAATTTTCAAAATCATTTTTTTCTAAAAAAATTTCTAAAGTGTTGTTAAGTTTATGGTTTAAATGTTTATATGTTTTATTATATATATCATTGCTCTGCTCTTGTTCTGATATGGTATTGATTTCGCAATGATTTAGTAGTGATTTTGTTTTATTGACAAATCGTTTATCAATCTCAATTACATCGTATGGGATGAATTGATTTGATGCATAACTATGAATTTTTATGGCTTTCCATTTTTCAAGATCTTCAAGAACTTTCTTATATGTTCTTTGCGTTCCAATACCTGTAATTTTTAAGAGTTTTTCTCTAGAAATTTCAATCTTGGTTGCCCAATTACATTCATTTGATATTTCACCAAAATATATAAATGTAGAAATGTGACTAGCTTTAACTTCTGGGTTCTCTGAAGAAAATGAAAGAATGCTTTTGGTTACTTTATAACCTGTGATTTTTTCATTATTTTTGTACATATATTTCAATTTTTAAATTGAATATAAAAGCATTAAGTGAAGCCCTTGCTGCAACAAGGGCTTTTATATTAGCTGTTTTTGTCTTTCCATGTAATCTTGCAGTTCCCTAGCGCTTATCCGTGACCCTGCTTGTAATTTATATTTGTGGATTTCGCCAGATCGGAAAAGATTGTAGATTGTGGTGCGACTGCAGCTAAGCATTATTCGGGCTTCTTGAATGGTTAAAAACTCTTCAAGTGTGGAATGAGTTTTTCTAGTTTTTACATCTGTGTTCATAGCAATTTATTTTAGTTTATTAATAATTGTTTCTGACCACAAGTGTAAAGATGATTAACATTCATATCAATACCCGTGTATGATATATTAAGAAAATGGTATGATAAATTATAAAAAAGGTATGATGTTTTTAGCTAAAATCAATTTGTGAAAAATGTTTCTTAAATTTATTTTGGTTTAATTTATCAAAAACGTGCCTAGCGCCATCTTCAAAATCTATTTCTTTGAAAAACCTATAGATTTTTACACCGCTTCTATACACTGCTTTTGGTTTGAAGTTTTCGGTACCCGTAAAAAATGGGCTTTTGTAAATATATTTAGTGTTAAGTTTTTTTTGAATAAATGGCAGCAATAAATTATTCCAGCATTCTTTATTAGCTAGTTCAGTATCATTTTTAGGTAAAAATATTTTCATTTCTATTGCAAGAGACCCTAGTCTTGAAGCATCTTGATGATTTCTTTCATTTGGCTTACACCAGGTAATTCCTTTAGCAATTATTTGACTAGCTAATTGTCGTTTAATATTAGGATTTAAATAGCTTTTTAATGTACCACTTTGTAATTCATCAAAGTATTGAATGATTGTTGATGTATCAGTATTTTTCTCCACGGCAATTAATAAAATTTCAGGATAAGACTCATAAACATTCTGCCAGTACTCATATCCAATTTTATTCCTAAATAAAGTTGCTATTACAAAACCACTTTTTTGAATAAGAAATTTTTTTATGATTTGATTATTTTTTTCTTTTGATCGGTTAAAGAAATGGATTAAAGAAAGGTAAATTAATTTTTTCTGTTTAAAGAAATATCTAAATTGGATTTTTATGAATTTTCTTTCTGTTATTGTTATTCCTATAATTAATATTGCAGAAAGTGTCAAAACAATTATTGCAGAGATATTAATTTTAAGAAGATTTGTATAATTCATATTATTAAAAATTAAAATTATTGGGTGCAAAAACGGGGGCAAATAAGAGCCCCCTGAATGCAACATCATAATAATGAATTACTTAAAGTGACCCAGGGAGGACTCGAACCCCCAACCCTCAGAGCCGAAATCTGATGTTCTATCCATTGAACTACTGGGCCATTAAGATTGCAAATTTAAAAAAATAATTCACTCCTGATACATTTTTTTCTGAATAACACAAAAAGGTAGTTATCCCTCATCATCGTTAAAATCAAGATGCCAAAGCTAAATATCGGATATCTAATCTTATACAAAAGAAATTCTTTACTAGCCGGGATCAACGACTTGTTAAAGCTTATACAGAAAATATGATCAAACAATCAAATTTTAAGAATAAATTAAAACCTGATTCATAGTCGAGTTAATTAACTCTGATTACCATTAATTGATAAACTTTTTCTAATTTCGCAGTTTGAAAAAACAATCTTTTTAAGAATATATATTATGGAATATAATTTCAGAGATATTGAGCAAAAATGGCAAAAGTTTTGGGACGAAAAAAGGACTTATAAAGCTGAAATTGATAAATCAAAACCTAAGTATTATGTATTAGATATGTTTCCATATCCATCAGGAGCTGGATTGCATGTAGGACATCCACTGGGATACATTGCTTCTGATATCTATTCACGTTACAAAAGATTAAATGGCTTTAATGTGTTGCATCCTATGGGATATGATGCCTTTGGATTGCCTGCCGAACAATATGCAATTCAAACAGGCCAGCATCCTGCCATTACCACAGATCAGAATATTAAAAGATATAAAAAACAACTTGAGAAGATCGGATTTTCTTACGATTGGGATAGGGAAATACGAACGTGTGACCCTGAATATTATAAATGGACTCAATGGGTTTTTATTGAACTTTTTGAGCATTGGTATAACACTAAAACACAAAAAGCAGAGCCAGTTTCAGAATTAATTAAAATATTTGAAAAAGAAGGAAATAAAAAAATAGAAGCAGCTACCGATGAAATCGTGTTTTTTTCTGCAGACCAATGGAAAACTAAGTCAGAAAAAGAAAAGCAGCTTATCCTGTTAAATTACCGTTTGGCTTATTTGGCAGATACGTTGGTAAATTGGTGTCCCGAATTAGGAACTGTTTTGGCCAACGACGAAGTAAAGGAAGGCTTTTCTGTTCGCGGAGGATTCCCCGTTGAGCAAAAGAAAATGAAACAATGGTCATTACGAATTTCTGCATATGCCGAAAGATTATTAAATGATCTTGAAAAACTTGAATGGACCGATTCGCTGAAAGAAATACAACGTAACTGGATTGGACGTTCGGAGGGTGCTGAAATGAAGTTTAAGGTCAAGGGTCAGGATCTTGAGATGGAAATCTTTACAACCCGCCCTGATACAAGCTGGGGAGTGACTTTTATGGTGCTGGCTCCCGAAAGCGAGTTAGTGGGTAAGGTAACAACGCCCGAATATAAAAACGACATAGAAAACTACATTCAGGAAACAAAAAAGAGATCGGAAAGGGAACGTATTGCCGACGCAAAAACAGTTAGTGGTCAGTTCACCGGAGGATATGCAATTAATCCATTTACGAATCAGGAAATCCCTATTTATATTAGTGATTATGTTTTAATGGGATATGGAACAGGAGCTATTATGGCAGTTCCGGGTCATGATACCAGAGATTTTAAATTCGCACGACATTTCAACCTACCCATTATTCAGGTAGTGGTTAAGGAAGGTGAGAGCGAAACCAACCCGGCTAACTGGGATGATTCATACGACTCCAAAGAAGGTAAAATGATTAATTCGGGGTTTATTAATGATCTTGATGTAAAAAATGCCATTGAAAAAACAATTCAATATATCGAGGAAAAGGGTATTGGGAACCGCAAAGTTAATTTCAGATTGCGTGATGCTATTTTTAGTCGTCAACGTTATTGGGGAGAACCTTTTCCTGTATATTTTAAAGAAGGTATTCCTTATCCCTTAAAAAAGGACAGCTTACCTTTAGAATTACCCGAAGTGGACGTGTTTTTACCAACCGAAAAAGGTGATCCTCCGTTGGGAAGAGCTAAGAATTGGCATACTGAAGATGGATATCCATTTGAAATGAGCACAATGCCTGGTTTTGCAGGTTCATCTGCTTATTATTTGCGTTACATGGATCCAAAAAATAATAATGCTTTAGTTTCAAAAGAATCCAATGAGTACTGGCAGGATGTTGATTTATATATCGGAGGAACTGAGCATGCAACAGGCCACTTGGTTTACTCACGTTTTTGGAATAAGTTTTTATATGATATTGGTTGGGTTTGTAAAGACGAACCTTTCAAAAAATTGATTAACCAGGGAATGATTCAGGGAAGATCAAACTTCGTTTATCGGGTTAAAGGAACAAAGAAGTTTGTTTCTCATAATTTAAAAAACGATTATGATATTACCCCAATTCATGTTGATGTAAATATTGTACATAATGATGTCCTTGATTTGGAAGCATTCAAAAACTGGAATCCTGAATATAAAAATGCAGAATTTATTCTGGAAGGAGATAAATATATATGTGGTTATGCCGTTGAGAAAATGTCAAAGTCACTGTATAATGTGGTAAATCCTGACGATATCATTGAGAATTATGGAGCTGATACCTTAAGAATGTACGAGATGTTTCTAGGGCCTCTTGAGATGTCAAAGCCTTGGGATACAAACGGGATCGATGGTGTTCACAAATTCTTGCGTAAATTCTGGAGATTATTTCATGATGATCAAAATAATTTCAATATTTCTGAGGAAAAACCAACTAATGAAGAATTTAAGGTTTTACATAAAACTATTAAAAAGATTCAGGAGGATATTGAGAGATTTTCTTTTAATACTTCAGTAAGTGCATTTATGATTTGTGTTAACGAATTAAACGAATTAAAGTGTAACAAAAGAGAGATTATCGAACCTTTAACTATATTGTTATCGCCATTTGCACCCCATATTGCAGAAGAATTATGGCAGCTTTGTGGTCATGAAAATACCATAACCTATGCCGATTTCCCTAATTATGAGGAAAAATATCTGGTTGAAAGCTCATTTGAATATCCTGTTTCATTTAACGGGAAGATGAGATTTAAACTAGATTTACCAATAGATATTAATGCTAAAGAGGCTGAGAAGAAGGTTTTGTCTCATGAGCTGGCTCAAAAGTGGCTGGAAGGCAAAGCTCCAAAGAAAGTAATTTTTGTTCCTAAAAAGATTATTAATATTGTTATATAATCAAATCAAGAAGCAGATGAAGAAATATTTTAAAACCCTGAAAGCCTACTCCATTATTACGCTTGGCCTTTTTATAAATGCCTTAGGTTGGACCGCATTTCTAATTCCTGCAGAGATTACTGGAGGAGGAATTACAGGCGTGGCTACGTTAATCTTTTATGCAACAGAAATACCGGTTTGGATTCCGTATCTTATTATAAATACTTTCCTTATTTTAATAAGTATGAAAATCCTTGGAAAAAGTTTTGGTATTAAAACAATATATGCTACCGCTACCTTAACATTGTTTTTTTCTATTTTACAAGGAATAATAGTTGAGCCAATAGTTACGGAAAATTTTATGTCGTCGGTAGTTGGAGGTATTTTAGCCGGAGCTGGTGTTGGTATTGTTTTTAGTCAGGGAGGCAGTACCGGAGGTACTGATATTATTGCCATGGTTATTAATAAATATAGAAATATTAGTCCTGGCAAGGTAATCCTTTACGCCGATGTGTTAATTATTTCCTCATCATTTTTGATTTTTAAATCCATAGAAAAGATTGTTTATGGTTATGTTACAATGTCAATTACAGCTTATACAATCGATTTAATCCTTACCGGAGCAAAGAGAACAGTTCAGATTTTTGTGTTCTCAAAAAACTATAATGAAATTGCAGATAAAATTGCGACGGAAATGAGTCGGGGAATAACTCTTATTGATGGTACGGGCTGGTACACAAAAAATGAATCGAAAATATTAATGGTCCTGGTTAAGAAACAGGAGTCCAACGCTTTGCTTCGCATAGTAAAAGAGGTTGATCCTGATGCTTTTTTATCTGTAAATAGTGTTATGGGGGTTTACGGAAAGGGTTTTGATAGAATAAAAGCGTAAATATTTGAATTTTAACAATTTATTTTATACTTTCGATGCAAATATCTAATAATATGCATATTAATAAACTTTCAATAATAAGTATAATAATAGTAATTTTTATTTTTGTAAGTTTTTTTAAATCTTCTGAAAGTAGTATTGTTTCTAGAAACAAGAATATTTATGCTGTTGGAATTGATCAAAATATAATTTATTATGATATTAAAAAAGAGTACGATATCACAATAGATTCTTTTAACATATCTCAAAATCGTATTAAGAGAAATTATAATCTTGCAAAGTTACTCTTTGAGGCTGGCCTCGACAATGATAAAATAGAGAAAGCCACGGCACGATCGGCTGAGGTTTTTGATACCCGGAAAATGAAAGCTGGCAATTATTACCGATTATATTACACTAAAGATAGTTCAAATACGCTCAAATATTTTGTTTACAAACATAGTCCCACAGAATATCTAAAGATTTCGTTTGGAGATGAACCCCGGGCTTTACAGGGTGAAAAGGAAATTGAGAACATTAAAAAAACTTGCTCAGGAACAGTCTCATCGTCACTTTGGGCAACCATGATTGAAAACAACCTTGATCCTATGATGGCAATACGATTATCAGAAATTTATGCCTGGACCGTTGATTTCTTTGGATTAGAGGAAGGTGATCAGTTTAAAGTAATATACGATGAACAATTTGTAGATAGTATTCCAATTGGTATAGGTAGAATATATGCCGCAAGTTTTACACATAAAGGAGAGAATCTTCTGGCTTACGAATATGAAAAAGATGGGGTGAAAAGTTTTTTCGACGAAAATGGTAAAAGTTTGCGAAGAGAATTTCTTAAAGCACCATTGAGATTCTCAAGAATAAGCTCAGGATTTTCCAATAGCAGAATGCATCCAATATTGAGGATTCGTCGTCCACATTCAGGTGTTGATTATGCGGCTCCTGCAGGTACTCCTATATATACCATTGGCGATGGTACCGTTATTGCTAAGGGTTATACAAAATCGGCCGGAAATTACATTAAAATAAGGCATAATAGCGTATATACATCCGGTTATAACCACCTGTCAAGATACCCTAAAGGAATTAAAACAGGACAACGTGTTTCTCAGGGTCAAATAATTGGTTATGTAGGAAGCACTGGATACGCTACCGGACCGCATCTCGATTTTAGAATGTGGAAAAATGGCCATGCAGTTGATCCATTAAAAATTAAGGCTCCTCCGGTTAAACCAATCTCAGATGATGAGCTCCCTGTATATAAACTGGCCATTCATCGCTTAACGCAAGAATTAGACAAAAGTGATTCTTAATTAATATAATGTTTGTTTATACATATGGTTGTGAAGCATATGAAGGGTTATTTAGTTTAAAATATCTTTTTATGCTTACAGATTTTGTGGCTTGATAAGTTGTAATTCTTAAAGTGTAGCAAAGAGACTTCATTATAAGGCATTTAAATGCAAAAGTTCTTATTAAAATCTATTTGGCTTGAAATTTGTTTAGGTTAAATGAATTTAAAAGAAAGGGCATGCATTATGAAAACAATTATAAGCAGTTTTATTTTAACATTGATGTTTTTTAATGTTACAATAGGTCAGGATGTAACTACAGTTGAAGCTAAAAACACTGATATTAGTGAGAATCTTGATTTAGAAGCTGTAGCTTCCTTATTTGGTGAGTCAGAAGATCTGGAAGATTTTGAATACAAATTAAATGATCCAGAATTAAAAATCTCAAATTTAGATCTAAATGGAGATGGTTACGTTGATTATCTTCGGGTTATAGAAGATTCAGAGAACCGAACTGTTTTAATAACTATTCAGGCTATCCTGGGTAAGGATATTTATCAGGATGTTGCAACAATCGATGTTGAGAAGGATAATCAGGGAAAAACTCGCGTTCAGGTTATTGGCGATGTTTATATGTATGGTCCTGATTATATTATAGAACCTGTTTACATCTATTCACCTCCAGTAGTATTGCATTTCTGGAGTCCCAATTATCGTCCCTGGTATTCTCCTTACTATTGGTATCATTATCCGGAACATTATTATGCATGGCAACCATATTCATGTCATGTTTATCGTAACAACGTCTATGTGCATATAAATGTTAATCATCGATATTATTATCCAGGTTATAGAAGAAGCACAACGGCTACTCATATTCATAGTAGGATTGGACGAAATGATTATGCAAGAAGATATCCTGAGAGGTCATTCTCTTCCAGAAATACCGGAATAAGAAATTCTAATGAACTTCGGGGTAGAACAAATACTCAAGCATCAGCAGGGAGATCAGTTCATACAGGAAGAACCTCAAACACAAGAGATCTGAATGAGAATAGATCAAATGCTTACAGATCTTCAAATTACGAAAGATCTTCCGGAACAAGAAATCAAACTGATAATGGTTCTGTTTCAAGAACAAATACAAGAAACAAACAAATTAGTAATAAAAATACAAACAGAGGCTCGGGCAATAGGCAATTACAAGGAGGTACAAGCCATGAGAGAAATACTCAAGTTAAAGGAACACCGGGGAGGCAGTCTAGTTCAGGGCACTCAAGATCAGGACAAGGGCAGGTAAAGCAATCCGGTTCAAAACAAACAGTTCAAAGCAGAAAAAGCAGTTCTGGTGAGTCTTCAGGACAAAGATCAGGGAATGGTAATTCAAACTCTAATGGGAAAGGAAGAAGTAAAAGAAGATAAATTATATATCGATATTTATTCTAATTAAACCTGTGAATGATGAAAAAACGAAAAAACGCTGGTAAATCAAGATTTTATATCTTAGTTACCACAGCATTATTTGGAGTCTTGACTTCATGTTCTCCGGAATACATCCCCAATATGGTAAACTCTCCCATGTTAAGTAATCAGGGCGAATTTCAGGCAACGATTGCAACTGGAACAAGTAATTTTGATGCACAAACGGCTTTTGCAATTACCGATAATATTGGAATTATGGTTAATGGAAGCTTTGGTGATGAAACGAATGATTCAACAAGTGATTTTCACAAACACGCCATTATTGAAGGAGGTATTGGATATTACGATAAGATTGGGAGCAAGGGCAGGTACGAAATTTATGGCGGATATGGTCTGGGTAAAGTGGAAGGTTTTTATGAGGGAGCAACTTTCGATTCTCAAATTACCGATGCTCGATTTAACAGATTCTTTATTCAACCCGGGATTGGAATATCAACAGGAATTTATGATGGTAGTTTTTCACCTCGATTCTCCTTAGTTCAGATGAATCCTAATGGTGCCGATTTTAAATCAGGACAATACAATGTCTTTTTTGAACCGGTTATTACCTCAAAAGTTGGGTTTAAATACGTAAAGTTTGTGTTTCAGTTTGGGGTATCACTTCCTTTTGGAGAAGATAATCTCAACTACGATTATCAGCCTTTTATTATGAATATAGGATTAAATGTTAATTTAGGAAGAAAATACGATTTTTAATCATTTAATAAATTTTCAATAACGCTCGGAAAGTGCATGTATTCTAATTCATGCACTTTCTTTGCTACGTCTTCTGCGGTATCATTTGGTAAAACAGGACATTTAGCTTGAAAAATAAGTTCTCCTTTATCAAATTCTTTATTTACAAAATGAATACTGATTCCGGTTTCGTTTTCCTGATTTGCAACAATAGATTCATGGACTTTCATTCCATACATCCCTTTACCACCATATTTTGGTAATAAGGCTGGATGAATATTGATAATTTTATTGGGGTAAGCTTCAATTAAATATTCAGGAATTAACCATAAAAAACCTGCAAGAACAATGTAATCAATTTTGTTTTCACGAAGAATTTGTAATATGTTTTTACTTTCATAAAAATCTGGTCGAGAAAAAATATAGTGTTGTATCCTATGATTTTTAGCCCTTTGTATAACATAGGCATTTTTATTATTCGAAAAAATTAAAGAGATCTCAATTTTTTTATTTCCTTTGAAAAACTTTATAATGTTTTCGGCATTCGTGCCTGAACCTGATGCAAATATTGCTATTTTGTTCATTCCTAAAATATTATGGGTGTACTCAAGTTCTTTGTATCGTGAGATTGTTGAAAATTTTAATGCAAAAATCGCTTTAAAAATTTAAAAAAAGCTATTTTTGCAACAAAAAATAGGGAAATATTTTTGATTTATCACAGTTAATTATATTTCTTTGCACTGTTAAAAATTAAACTTAATTATTAATTAAAACTTAAAGTTATGTCTGATACTGCATCAAGAGTAAAAGCTATTATCGTTGATAAGTTAGGAGTTGACGAAAACGAAGTAACACCAGAAGCTAGTTTTACTAACGACTTAGGTGCTGACTCTCTTGACACTGTTGAGTTAATTATGGAATTCGAAAAAGAATTCAATATTTCTATTCCAGATGATCAAGCTGAAAACATCAGCACTGTTGGTGATGCCATTAATTATATTGAAGAGCACGCTAAGTAATTTTTAATATTATTAAATCTTGTTTTAAATTTATTTGTTATGGAATTCAAACGTGTTGTAATTACTGGTCTTGGAGCTATTACTCCAATAGGAAACAATGTTGAAGAATATTGGAAAAATTTAATGGATGGAGTAAGTGGTTCAAATATGATTACTCACTTTGATGCATCTAAATTTAAAACAAGATTTGCTTGCGAAGTTAAAAACTTTGACTCAAATCAACATTTCGACAGAAAAGAGGCTAGAAAGCTGGATCGTTTTGCTCAGTTTGCTTTAGTAGTAGCTGAACAAGCAATTCAAGATTCAAAGCTTAACCTGGAAACTATTAATCATGATAGGGCAGGTGTGATTTGGGGATCAGGCATTGGAGGAATTGATACTTTTTTGGAAGAAGTTAGGAGCTATGCTAATGGTGATGGTACACCGCGCTTTAGTCCTTTCTTTATTCCGAAAATGATTTCGGATATTGCCGCTGGGCATATATCTATAAAATACAGTTTTAGAGGACCTAATTTTACTACCGTTTCTGCATGTGCTTCATCAACAAATGCTATGATCGATGCACTAAACTATATTCGATTAGGGAAAGCTGACATATTCATTACCGGAGGTTCTGAAGCTTCAATTAATGAAGCTGGAATGGGCGGCTTTAGTTCTATGCAAGCTATTTCAACTCGAAACGAAGAATATCAAACAGCTTCTCGTCCATTCTGTAGTACTCGTGATGGTTTTGTAATGGGAGAAGGTGGTGCTGCTTTAATTTTTGAAGAATTAGAACATGCTAAAAAACGTGGTGCTAAAATATATGCTGAAGTTGCAGGTGGAGGTTTATCTGCAGATGCATATCATCTTACTGCTCCACACCCTGATGGACTAGGCGCTATGAATGTAATGAAAAATGCACTTAGCGATGCTAATTTAAAGCCAGAGGATATTGATTATATCAATGTTCATGGTACTGCTACTCCACTTGGAGATGTTGCAGAATTGAAGGGAATAAAAGAAGTGTTTGGAGATCAGGCTTATAAACTGAATGTAAGCTCTACCAAATCAATGACTGGTCACTTACTGGGCGCAGCTGGTGCAATTGAAATTTTAGCTGCATTATGTGCAATAGTTAATGGAGTGGTACCTCCTACAATTAACTTACAGGAACTTGATCCGAATATTGATAGCAGATGGAACCTGACATTACACAAAGCTCAAAAAAGAGATGTTAGAGCTGCTTTAAGCAATACTTTTGGCTTTGGTGGTCATAATGCTTCGGTTATCCTTAAAAAATATACAGAATAAAAAATTTTGTGTTTAAAGGTTTACCTCCTGTAAAATATTATTTTTCAAAAAGCAAGAAATTTTATAATCTGATTTTTCAGCTTACTGGAATTTATCCATCAAATATTCAGGTTTATAAAATTGCCTTTACACACAAGTCTGCTTCAAGAAATATTGATAGTACAAAGAAAATCAATAATGAGAGGTTGGAATTTTTAGGTGATGCTATTCTAGCCTCAATCATTGCAGATTACCTCTATTCATATTTCCCATACCGAAGAGAAGGCTTCCTGACAAAAATGCGTGCAAGAATTGTTAGTCGTGAACAATTAAACGAGATTGCACTAAGCATGGGCTTACAGTTTCATGTCGTTTCACAAAATAAAATAACTGGCACAAAGAATATTTATGGTAATGCTTTAGAAGCACTTATCGGTGCTATTTATGTGGATAAGGGTTATGAAAGAACAAAGAAATTTGTCCTAAAACGAATTCTTGATAAAAATATTGATCTGCAAGAACTGGCAGTAAACGACTCCGATTATAAAAGCCAGGTTATTGAATGGGCTCAGAAAAACAAAATTGGATTAGTATTTGAAGACGAGGAAGTTGAAAGTACTGATCAAACTAATTTATATTTTACTTCTACAATCAAGTTAGATAATCAGGTTATCGGAACAGGAAAAGGTTACTCAAAAAAGGAAGCCCAGCAAAATGCATCCAAAGAAGCATTAAATCATAACGACGATATTGAGGTTTTAATCAATTAACATTATTTGTTATTAGATATAGTGCTTAAATATTCCTATTTTTATTTCAGATATAAAGTTTAATGGTAACAAAGAAAAAGATTCATAAATTAGCATTTGAAGTTGAAAGTGATTTTAGTCTAATTGGAATTGCGTCACATGAAAATGACTATAGATTAAGTTGGGCGATTAATAAAACACTTCATTTGGACTTGATAAAAGTTGAAGATTTATCTTTAAATCATCCTAAACATAAAATTAATACGAATTATTCGATGTATTATTTCGAAGACGAAAATAATTATATTTCTTATAATTTAATTTCAAATAAGTCGGAAAAAGGATTCTTAATGCCGGAAATGAAAAATATTGATTTTATACTTCGGATTTCTGGCTCTCCCGATGCAACTTTCACTGATGAATTAGTAAAAAAATTGAAAAAGATAGATATTATAATAACCGCTTTTTTAATTGATGATTTGCAGGAGCGACTGCATAATGTATTTGCATTCTGAGTACCTCCTAAAAATCAAAAAGAGAGACTCTCATCTCTCTTTTTATAACCCTAAAATATAAACCTATGTGACAATCTTTCTTGCATTACCTAATTGTCACTACAAAAGTATGGCTTACTTTGGTTAAGTTATTTAAACCTTTGTTAAATAATGTTAAAGAATTCATTTAGAATGAATCAAGCGACTATATTTGTAATGCTATGCAAAAAAGATCACTCTGGATTATAACAATAATACTTTCATTAACGCTCATATGTCTAATATTTGTTCAGGCATATTGGATAAATAACGCTATTAAGATTAAAGAAGAGCAATTTCAGCAGATTGTGAATAAGGGTTTGGATAATATTGTAAAAGAGATTGAAAATCGGGAAATGGTATATCAGGTAGTAAATGAGATGGAGCCTTACCAGGATGTTTCACCATCGGGTCATCCATCTATAAACTATCGCTCAAATAGTTTAGTGCAGAGTGCATTCGGATTATCGGCTACTGATGAGGAAAAAGAAGTTTTTGTTATCCATAATACTGACTCATTAAACATAAGTTCACAATTAAAATTATTAGGTAACAATGTAATGCAGCTTAATAAAAAATCGGCTTTTCAGTTTGATAATGCATCTAAGAAAGAAAGCTTTGGTAATTTGAAACTTAATATCGATTTTAACGAAAAGTTAAATAACAGAACGGTATTTGTTGAAAATGTGGTAAATAAATTAATTCAGATTGATGTTGAAATTGAAGATAGAATAGACAAAGAAACGATTGAACAAATAATAAAAAATACTTTTCAGGAGCTTGGAATAGATATTGATTATGAGTATGTTGTTGCAAAGAATAAATATAAAGCCGTTTATAACTCCAAAAACTATAATGCAACCGCAAAGTCGAAAAAGTATACAGCAAAGCTTTTCCCTAATGATATTCAGGATAAAAACAATCTGTTATACGTATATTTCCCTGAGCAAAGAAATTATATATTGAAATCAACAGGATTCATGGCTTTTTCTTCTACATTGTTAACCATTATTATCATATTGGGATTCTCGATTACGATTCATATAATGTTTAAGCAAAAAAGACTCTCACAAATAAAAAACGATTTTGTAAATAATATGACTCACGAGTTAAAGACACCAATTTCAACAATTTCTTTAGCATCGCAAATGTTAAAGGATGATTCTATTCCTTTTGAGTCTAAAAACATTAACTATATCTCAAGCATTATTGATGATGAAAGCAAGCGTTTAAGTTATCAGGTTGAGAAAGTGCTTAAAACTGCGCTTTTTGAACAAGGACAAATTAAACTAAAATATAAGGAGTTAAATATTCATAGAATTATTGAAAATGTAATTAAGAATTTTGAAATTCAGGTAAAATCCCGAAATGGCGAACTTTCTAAAAAATTAGAAGCATCCAATCCGATTTTATTAATTGATGAAGTTCATTTTACAAATATTATTTTTAACTTGCTTGATAATGCAGTAAAATATAGCAACGAAAGCCCAAAAATAACAGTATCAACAGAACAAGTGAAAAATGGGCTTAGCATTTTTATCGCAGATCAGGGTATAGGGATTAAAAAGCAAGATCAGAAAAGAGTATTTGATCAATTTTATAGGGTGCCAACCGGGAATGTACATGATGTTAAAGGATTCGGATTAGGATTGAGTTATGTAAAGAAGATTGTTGAGGCACATAATGGACAGATTACCTTAAAATCAGAATTTAAAAAGGGAACAACTTTTGAGATATTTATTCCAACTAATAATATAGACAATGGATGAAAATAATGTAAAAATTTTATTAGCCGAGGATGATGAAAACCTTGGTTCTTTATTGCGAGAATATTTAATAGCTAAAAGCTTTAAAACAAATTTATTTGTGAATGGAGAGCTAGCTCTTGCAGGATTTAAAAAAGAAAAATATGACATTTGTATTCTTGATGTTATGATGCCTAAAATGGATGGTTTTACGTTAGCTCGGGAAATTAGAAAAATCAATGTAAATGTCCCTTTCATTTTTCTAACAGCAAAATCGTTAAAAGATGATGTAATTGAAGGTTTTAGCTTAGGAGCCGATGATTATATGACCAAACCGTTTAGTATGGAAGAGTTGCTTTTTAGAATAAAAGCCATTTTACGAAGATCAAATCATAATAATAACTCCGAATCTAATGAAAAATATATTGTTGGAGAATATGAATTTGATTCTCAAAAACAAATTTTAAAGCATGCGGATAAAGAGCAAAAATTAACAACCAAAGAATCAGATTTATTGAAATTGCTATGCAACAATATGAATAATGTGCTTGAAAGAAATTTTGCATTAAAAACCATATGGCAGGAAGATAGTTATTTTAATGCACGAAGCATGGATGTTTATATTACAAAACTCAGAAAATACCTGAAAGAGGATTCTTCAATACAGATTCTAAATATTCATGGTAAGGGGTATAAACTTATTGTTTAAAACCAAAATTTGAAATTGAATTGATAATTGTAAATTACTAATTCTAAGATGATCGATCAGGAGAAAAAGGAATTACGAAGGCAAATAAAGGAACTAAAACAGAAAGTTTCAACTGAGGATAAAAAAATAAAATCGTTAATTATTTTCAGAAAAATAGAAAAACTAAACGAGTTTAAAACCTCAAAAACAGTAATGGTATACTGGTCGATGGACGATGAGGTTTATACTCACGATTTTGTTTTAAAATGGCATAAAGAAAAAGTAATTATTTTGCCTGTTGTAAAGGAGGATGAGCTTGAATTGAGAATCTTTACCGGTAAAGACAATATGGCTACTGGACAATCTTTTGGAATTAGTGAGCCGAAAGGAGAAAAGTTTAATAAGCCTGAAGATATTGATTTAGTAATAGTTCCGGGAATAGCATTCGATAGTAATAATAATCGATTGGGTAGAGGCAAGGCTTATTATGATAAACTTCTAAAGAAAACAAAGGCATATAAAATTGGAATTTGTTTTGATTTCCAGCTTATTGAATCTGTTCCGGTTGATGAGCATGATGTAAAAATGGATCTGGTTATTTCAAATAAATAGAATGCCTGAAAGAACAACACACTCAAAACAGCTTTTTAGTGAAATTGATGTCACTCCGGATTACATTGCTCCAATTATTGTAGGCTATGATATTAAAACCCCTGAAAATATGGGTAATATTATTCGTTTAGCCGATAATTTTGGATCAAAGTTACTCCTGTTTGTAACAAATTTGGAGCATACTAGAAACTCAAGAATTAAAAAAACCGCATCGTCAAGTTTTAGTTCTGTGAATTGGAGTTTTTGCAAGGAAGAAGAATTAAAATCGATATTACCACAAGATTATAAATGGATTGCAATTGAAACTTCAAGTGATTCAGAAAATATTTACAATGTTGATTTTCCAAAAAAAATTGTATTATTTGTAGGCAATGAAATAAACGGGATCAATTCAATGCTGCTTGATAAATGTTATAAAATTGTGCATATTCCTGTACATGGGAATAATACCTCTATGAATGTATCTCATGCATTAGCTATAGCTCTCTCTGAAGTCCAAAAAAATCATCTGTACGGTAACCCTGCATGACATTATTTGTCAGGGGGAAACATAAAATTTATTGTCTTTTTCAATTTTTGTATTAACTTTAGGATTCAATTGTATAACCCTAAAAATTAATATGATGAAAACCTATTACCCGTATTTCAATTTATTTTATAAAGAAGGAATTAAAATTAAGTATTTTATTGAAATGCTTGTGAAAATTCCCGGAAAATGTTACAAGGAAGAAATTACACAATCATTTGATGGCGAGTACTGGGAAGTTAGGTTAAAGTTAAGAGAGAATAAGGCTGAATTGGAGGCTATTGACAAAATTGAAGAATATAAGATTGAATTAACACCTGAAGATCAAAAGCAACTAAATAAAATTAAGATAATTGTTAAAAATTATGACAATTTGTTAAGAAATGGTGATCCAGATGGTGAAGGGAAAACCGGATCGGGTAGTGGTGAAATAGAACCTTAAATTAAAGTAAGTAATTTAATAATGAAAAAATCAGTAGGAATAGTAAGTGTTTTTTTATTTGTGCTGATATTTGTGAGTAGATCCGAGGCTGTTTCTATTGATAGTTTACGAATTGCGGTCAGAAATCTTCCTGATGATACAACCAAAGCAAAAGAATTAGCTAATTTATCATATAAATATATAAAATACCAAATTGACTCGTCTCTTTATTTTGCCACAGAGGCTTTAAAGCTTTCAAAAAAATTAAATTATAATTACGGATATGCTTATGCGCTAAAACAGAAAGGTTTAGCGCATAAGTATTTAGCAGAATATGATTCTGCGCTGTATTGTTACACCAAATCATTAGAATATTTTGATAATTTGGGTATTGATTCCGAAAGAGCTAGTTTATTGAACAGGCTTGGGAATCTTTATAAAAGAGATGGTCTGTTCGATCAATCTCTGGAAAGCTTTCTTTCGGCTTTAAGCATTTCTGAATTGTTAAAAGACTCAACCATGATTTCTGCTATTTACAATAACTTAGGGATATTATATCTTAATATTGGAAATCATAATAAAGCGTTAGAATATCACATGTTAAATTTGAATCTGAAGAGAAAGCTTAAGTCTGAAGAGAGTATCCCAATTATTTTAATGAATATTGGCAATGTTTATAGGGAAAAAGGTTCTTATGAACAAGCTATTGAATTTTATAACCAGGCCTTGGTGCATTTAGAATACTCAGATTATAAATACGATAGATTGTTATTAGTTCATAACATGGGAACTTTGTATGAAGAAAATAATAAGTTTAAGGAAGCTCTTGAGTTTTACAATAAGGCTCTAAGCTTGGAAAAGGAAATGAACGATAAGGAAATGCAGGTATTCTCGTTACAGGGAATTGGAAATGTTTTAATTAAGTCAGGTAATTTTAATGAAGGAATAAAATATTTGGAAAATTCTTATGCCTTAGCAAATTTGATAGGAGACATTAGAAAACAACATGCTCTTTCTTCAGATCTTTATAAGGAATATGAAAAACAAGGTGATTTTAAAAAAGGGTTTGTATTTTTAAAGAGGTATGTGCAAATCGAAGATAGTATTTTTAATTTAGAAGGGAAGAAGCAAATTACAGAACTTGAACAAAAGTACGAAGCAGAAAAAAGAAATCAGCAAATTGCTTTTCTTGAAAAAGAACAATCAATTCAAAAACTTGAACTTTCAAAAAGAGAAATTGAAGCAAAACAGAAAAGTTTTCAGCGTAATGTTTTAATTATTGCAATCATTGTTGTATTAGTGCTTACATTTTATTTTGCACGCGAAAATAAAAAGAGAAAAAGAATTAATAATTTATTAATAAAGCAAAATAAAAAAATTACTGAGCAAAGAACTGAAATTGTAAATCAAAACAACGAACTAATTGAATCGAATAAAACAAAGGACAGATTGTTCCAGATAATTGCCCATGATTTGAGGAGTCCTTTGGTTTCAATGGATAGTATAACCCAATTAATACCATACTGGGTTGAAGAGCAGGATTACGAATCGCTAAAGAAATTATCTAAAACACTGGAATTATCAGTTAAAAATGTACTTTCATTAATTGATAATTTGTTAAACTGGGCCTTGAATCAACAGGGGAACTTTCCATATAAGCCTGAAAATTTAAGACTAAAAGAGAATATATTAGAAACGATAGAGGTTTATCGACCCATTGCTGAAATAAAAAATATTGATTTAAAATTTATATTTACCAAAGATGTGTTGGTTTTCGCTGATCGAAATATGTTATTCACTGTTATGAGAAACCTATTGAACAATGCAGTAAAATTTACTCCTGAAAAAGGAGAAATTATTGTTGGAATTGATTGTAACCAGCAATTTGCAAAAGTTTGGGTTAAGGATTCAGGAATTGGAATACCAAAAGAAAAAAGGGAGATGGTTTTTGAATTGGCAAATGGACAAGGTAAAGGAACAAAAGGCGAAACAGGAAAGGGATTGGGATTGTTCTTTTGTAAGGAATTTGTTAGCATGAATAATGGAGACATATTTATTGAAAGTGGTATGCAAAAAGGAACAACAATTACCTTTACATTACCTTTATTTAATGTTGTTGAAAATTAATTATTAATTACCTGTGTTTTTTATTGATAAAAAATAGGATTAATAGTAAATTTGCTGTGAAAAATCCTGATTATTAACTTTAAAATTAAATGTTATGATTTTAGAAGAATTAGAATTAACTATTGAAGAATTATTTTTAATCAGAGGGGGATTGTGTCCTGAAGATGATCCACCACCACCACCTCCTCCTCCAGGACCAGGAGAAGATGATTAATTAATGTAACTGTTTGTTTAAGCAAACAGTTTTTTTTATTATTAATTCTGTATGTTTGTTAAAATACGATTATCTATTCTACCTGATTAGTAGCCTTTTTTAATTTATCTCGTTAATTTACTGATGTTTAGTGATTAACAAAGTTTAGATGCCAAAAACGTATTACGGGTTTGTGAAATTATTGAAAACCAGTTTTTTAGACTGAATATTTCAAACAAAATACTAGCTATGTTCAATTAATTTTGTTATTTTTAATTTTATTAACTAAAATTCAAATGGCATGAAATTAACAGATTATTTGATTGTAAACAAAGTTCCAGAAGATCCACCACCACCTCCAACACCACCAACACCTGGCGAAGATGATTAATCTTCTTAAAGTTTTTTAGGTAACTGTTTGTTAATCCAAGCAGTTATTTTTTTAATATTAATTCAGTATGTTTGTGGTACATTAAATTGTTTTAGCGGTGAGGTTAACTTATTATTTTAGCATTTTAATAATTTT
Source organism: Bacteroidales bacterium (assembly GCA_003446015.1). Taxonomy (GTDB): domain Bacteria; phylum Bacteroidota; class Bacteroidia; order Bacteroidales; family UBA12077; genus UBA12077. Next base: position 64,074 of record DMBU01000054.1, read on the forward strand.
TATTTCATCATATAATGCATTCAGTGTTAACGATTCAAATGCTATTATTCCTGATAGTCTTTTATTTAGTGTTAACTCCTTACCAAATGATTCATCAAAAGTTATTAAATTAAATGATCTTTCATTTAAATACATGGGGATTCAGTTAGATACTGCATTCATTTTAGGAAAAAGGGCTTTAGATCTATCAGAAGAATTAAATTTTGAGTATGGAATAGCAAAAAGCCTATTTCAATTAGGTTTGGTTTTCCGATACCAAAGTAATTATAAAAAAGCTATTGAGTATTCAAGAATATCATACAGTTTATTTGAAAAATTAAATAAACCTGAAGAAAAAGCAAGAGTTCTCAATTCTTTGGGAAATACATATAAGAGGATTGGAGATTATAAAAATTCAGTTGAAAACTTTTTAATTAGTCTTAAGATTTTCACAGAGCTTAAAGATTCTGTAAAAATCAGCTTTGTTATGAACAATCTTGGTGTTTTATATCAAGAAATGGGAGAATATGAAAAATCTCTTGATTTTCACTTGAGCAATTTGGAATTGAGGCGCAAAATAGGTGCAGATGAGGATTTAATTTTAAAAACGTTAATGAACATAGGTATTGTATACAGAGAATTAAAAAATTATAGTAAAGCTATAGATTATTATAATGAAGCCATAAAATTAATTGATCATAATACAAGTAAATATAATCAGACATTGTTACTTCATAATATGGGAACTATTTATGAGTTAGCCGGACATTTATTTAGTGCCAAACAGTATTATTTAAAAGCGTTAGATATTGAAGAGGAAATTGGAGAAAGAGACTTATATATCAATACATTGCAAGGTATTGGCACTGTGGTGATTCAATCAGGAGATTTTAATACAGGTTTAGATTATTTATTAAAAGCATACAAAGAAGCAAAAGCTCAAGGAAATCTTTTAAAGTGGAAAAATACAACAAAAAGTTTAATTTGGGCATATGAAACAAAAGAAGATTATAAAAACAGCTTGTATTACCACAAAATATACCAATCTGTTAATGACAGTTTAATGGGCCTTGAAAAAATAAAACAGATTACAGAACTTGAACAGAAATACGAAGCCGAAAAAAGAGAACAACAAATTACTTTTTTAGAAAAAGAACAAGAAATACAAAAACTTAATTTGTCAAAAAAAACCATTGAGGCTAATCAAAAAAGCCTTCAAAGAAATTTATTAATTGTAATTGCTTTATTAGCTGTTTTTTTCGTTTTGTTTCTTATAAGGAAAAATAAAAAAATTACAAATCAGAGATCCAAAATTATTGATCAAAATGAAAAATTATTAGAGTCAAATAAAACAAAAGATAAATTGTTTCAAATAATTGCTCATGATTTAAGAAGTCCGTTAGTATCAATTGATAGTTTAACACAGCTGATCCCTTACTGGGTTGAAATACAGGATTATGAATCTTTAAAAAGATTATCTAAGACCATGGAACTTTCGGTTACCAATGTTTTATCATTAATAGACGATCTCCTAAATTGGGCTTTAAGTCAGCAAGGAAACTTTCCCTATAACCCCGTGAGTTTTAAAATTAATGTAACAATTAAAGATGCAATTAGTTTATACATTCCTATCGCTCAAATAAAAAATATCAAATTACAATTTAATGCATCAAAAGATTCTGTTGTTTATGCAGATAAAAATATGTTTCTGACTGTACTTAGAAACTTGTTAAATAATGCCATAAAATTCACCCCTGAAAAGGGCGAAATAGTTATAGGTGTGGATTTCACGAAGCAATTTGCAAAGGTCTGGGTAAAGGATTCGGGAATTGGTATTCCTGAAGAAAAAAAAGAAAAAATATTTGAGCTTGCAGGAGGAAATACTGTAGGAGTAAGGGGCGAAACAGGGAAGGGATTAGGATTGTTTTTTTGTAAAGAGTTTGTAAATATGAATAATGGAGACATTTTTATTGAAGATGGTACGCAAAAAGGAACAACAATCATATTTACGATACCTCTATATAATTTGAGCGAAAATTAAAATTCTTTATTTACAATAAATTTTTACATCTTCAAATTCGTACCTTTATAATCAAATTATGTTGTTATATTAATAATCTATTTGTTATGGTTAAGCGTGATAATGCAATTAAAGATATTGTAGAACTCAACGATCTTGAGGAAATATTAAGAAAGTGCGAAATATGCAGGGTAGGAATGGTCGATGTTGATACACCCTATGTTTTAGCTATGAATTTTGGTTATGATGATCAAACCATTTGGTTGCATTGTGCTAAAGAGGGCAAAAAAGTCGATATTCTAAAACGAAACAATAAAGTTTGTTTGGAGTTCGACGCAGATCATAAATTATTTGCGCGCCACGAGCATGTTGCATGTTCATGGCGATTTGCTTACCGTAGTGTTTTAATTCATGGTCATGCATTATTTGTTGATGACTATGATGAAAAAATAAAAGGACTCAATATTTTTATGAAAAACTATACCGATAAGGATTTTGAATATTCAAAACCATCTGTTGATAATATTCTGATTATAAAAATTCCCGTTGAATCAATAACCGGAAGATCTTTTGAATACTAAATTTTTACAATGAGAAAAATAGTTAATCCATTCACAAAACTTGAAGGATACAATTGTTTTGGCTGTTCATTAAAAAATGAACTTGGCTTGCAGATGGAGTTTTTTGAAGATGGAGAATACATCATTAGTAATTGGGAGCCTAAAAAACATCTGGCAGGTTATGGAAATGTATTACATGGCGGAATCCAATCTACTATTTTGGATGAAATTGCCAGTTGGCTTGTATATACTAAACTGAAAACAGCTGGAGTAACTGCTAATTTGAATGTTAAATATAAAAACGCAGTTTATACCGACAAAGGAAAACTAACCGTGCGGGCAAAACTAATTGAACAAGACAGGAAATTTGCCACTATTCATGCAGAGTTAATTGATAATGAAGGAAAACTGTGTGCTGAAGGATTAATAAAATATTTTATATTTCCTCTGGAGCTTGCAAAACAAAAGTACCATTATCCCGGACATGAATCTTTTTTTAAACAATAGCTTATATTAAATTGTATAAGGTAAAGTAGAGCTTTTAAATAAAGCTCTTTTTTTTATCAATAAAATAATAAAACTTCGTTGTACATTTGAAAGTTTTAAAATATAGGATTCCATGCACAAAAGTTTGTTGCTGATTTTTCTTTTGCTTATTTCTCTGATAGGATATTCACAAGATAATATTACCGTAAAATTTTTTGGTTTTAGCTTTCATCCCGATGGCGATGTAAATGCTGATAATATGCCTACAAAGATTGATCGAAATGGTGTTGTCGTTGTAAATCTCGGAATGTCATTTGGATATGAAACTTTTGTGTATAAGGACAAACTTTCTTTAAAAGCTATAACAGCTTTTTATTCTGATTGTGGAGGTCTTTTTTCCGGACTGGTTCATGTAGGTTTTAGGGGAGTTATTTTGGATCATAAAAGATTCTCGATTAACGGAGGTTTGGGGCCAACATTCATTTATCGCCGCAGTTGGTATTCTAAATTCGACGATTATGTAAATTCAGGGTTTTATAATGGAAACGAAACCGACTTTTGGCAATATAAGTTTTTATGGTATGGAGGGGAGCTCGAATTTAATTATAGATTAAATAGTGCATTAGATTTCTCAACTACATTTGTTCCAGGTTATCCTAAATTATTAGAGCTTTCTTTTGGCATCCGATATCGATTTGAGAAAAAATATCACAAAATTTAATGAATATCAAAATTTAAATCAAGAGCATCGGTAAAGCCATTTTCCTGATTACTTTTACATAAAGGGAATCGGTTTTTTAAGTCTTCTGGAGCGTTTGATACAACATATTTTTTGGCAGTATATTCCAACATATCAATATCGTTATAATCATTTCCTATGCTAATCGTTTTGGAAGAATCAACGTTTAGCTTTTTACAAAGCCAGTCAACTGCATGTCCTTTTGAAACTGTTACAGGGAAAATTTCCATCCAAATGGAATCTCCATTTAAAGGAGATGTAGTTCGGATAATTTTTATATCCTTGAATTTAGTACTTATTTCATCGAAAAGATTAATGTCGTTTGGGAAAACAGCCAAAAACTGACAAGCATGTTCGTACTGTATTTTTGATTTGTCTAACTCTATTGCAAAATCTTTGTAAATTTTTATTCGTTCTTCAAAGTCTGAATTTAAATTTCCCGATCGAAAGTAAATAAATTTGTGATTCTCAGGAATCATTGCATGAATCATAAAATCGATTTGGTGATTAATTAATATTTTGGATATTTGTTCTACTTCATTATTGGGAAGGAATTGTGAATGGATCAACTTTTTCTTTTTCCAATCGTAAACTCCGGCTCCCGATGAAAAAATAAGGTAATCAATCGGAAAATTTTCTTTTAAAACCCTGGAAACGGAAAAGAAATTGCGACCTGTTGCAATTACCCTGATAATATTATTTTCACCTAACCAATATAAGGATTTCATATCGGTTAAACTTGCTTCATGATTGTTATTAAATAATGTTCCATCTAGGTCGGTAATAACCATTTGCCATTCTTGCATACTCATTATCTAAAAATCTATAGCTTGTGTGTTAAAAAATGTTTTATAATCATCTCTATACGTCATTTTTGAGTCAAATTTCCACTGCCAAACTTTCGAGAAATTCCCAACTGGTAAATCTACATGAATTAATGGATTTACCCCGATTGTCTGATCATCTTTTGTTAATATTTCTTCTTCAATGTCAGTAATCAGGCAAGTTTTCTTTTCAGGCAATATTTTTAAATGTGCAATTTGAATGTTTTTATCAAATTCCTTCAGTTCCTTGTCTGAGAATATACTTATGTTTTTAAGATAATCAACCAATATAATATGCAACTGACACATAATGTTTAGCGAAATAACAAAGTCAGTATTTTCGGGTAGATTAAATGAAAAAGGGTGTATTGGAACAAGCAGTTTTTCTTTTTTATTAGGATTTTCATATATATAGTCAATCATACCTCCTGTAATATCCGCTTTTAACAAAGTTACATTTGAGTATTTGCTGATTTTTTTTACAACCCGCTTTGGGTGAACAATGTCAATTAAAAGAACTTCTAGAAACATTTCCGACAATTCTTGTAAAGGCACATCAAGTAACCAACCACTGCCTAAAATAACTACTTTCCCCTTTTCTTTTGAATTAGCTGACTGAAGAATGAAATCTTTACTTTCCTGAATATGTTTATTCCAATTTTCTTTTTCGCGCACATAACGATTCATGATACCCAGTTGATCACTGGTGAATTTCATTTTTCTTAGTTTTTTACTTTCTTTATAATTATAAATGATATCATTAAAACTCATTGCGTAAAAGCAAATTAAAAAAGGATTTATAATTTGGTGTAATTTATAAAATATTAATTTTGTGACCTTAAAACACAGGAATAAAAAATGCAAAAGCTAAGCCTTCTAAACTATTTTATGACAATCTTGTTCATTACAGCAGGATTTGGTTCATGTACGAAAAATGAAAATAAAATGAAAAATCCATTATTGATTGAAAAAAATAAGATTATTGATTTTGAGAGTCTGACCTCTCAAAATGTAGTAGATGCAACCACTCAATCAATGAGTGATGCACGCGAAAAATTGAACCAGATATATACTATTAAAACAGGTCGAAGAACATTTGAAAATACGATGCGTGCGTTGGATGATATTTATAATGATTTAATGAAAGTTAACGAAGTAATTTCACTTCTAGCATATGTGCATCCAAATGATGAAATTCGAGACCAATGCTTAGCGAGTACAGCAGAATTTGGAAAATTCTTTAATGAAATATCCTTAAGCGAAGAGCTATATAGGGCAGTTAAAAGTTATTCAGAATCGAAAGAAGCCTCAGAATTACCAGGGGCAAATAAAAAATATTTGAAAGAAACTGTTGAGGAATTCGAAAGAAATGGCTTTGCATTACCGAAAGAAAAAAGAGACGAATTGAAGGATCTTCAGGATAAATTATCTGATTTGGGAATACAATTTGATTCAAATATAAGTTCTTATAAGGATTCTTTAATAGTTAACGAAGAGCAAATAAAAGGCCTTCCGGATGATTACAAAAATACTCACCGACTAGATGATGGAAACTATAAAATAGGTATGGAATATCCCTCCTACATTCCCTTTATGAAGTATTCAGAGTCGAATGAAGCTCGAAAAGAACTAGCAAAGAAATTTAAAAATACAGCAGCAGATAAAAATCTTATAATTTTAAAACAAATTCTTATTGAAAGAGAAAAAGTTGCAAAGCTTTTAGGGTATAAAACATATGCAGAGTATAAAACAGAAAATCGAATGGCGAAAAGCCCACAAAATGTTTGGGATTTTGAAAATAGATTGAAAGAAAAAGTCCGTGAAAAGGCAGAACGAGATTATGAAGAACTTTTGCAAGTGAAAAGAAAATATTTGAATGATCAATCAGTGAAATCGATTGATTCCTGGGAAGCTTCTTTTTACAACAATTTACTTTTAGAAGAAAAATATGAAGTGGATGATCAAAAAATAAAGGAATATTTCGAAGTAGGGAATGTGATTGATGGATTATTTAAAATAGCACAACATTTATACGGTGTAAAATTCGAAGAAATTAAGAATCCATCGGTTTGGAACAATGATGTGAAATTTTATGAAGTAAAAGAAGATAACAAACTTATTGCAAGATTTTATCTGGATTTGTATCCACGAGAAAATAAGTATAATCATGCAGCATGTTTTGGAATGATTCCAGGTAAAAAGATTGGCGATGAATATCAATTACCTACAGCTAGTCTGGTTTGTAATTTCGCAAAAGCAACTGCTGATATGCCTGCTTTAATGCCTCATAACGATGTGGAAACGTTCTTTCATGAATTTGGCCATTTAATGCACGATCTTTTAACAAAAGCAGAATTAGCATCTCAGGCAGGAACAAATGTTGCACGAGATTTTGTTGAAATGCCATCGCAGATTTTCGAGAACTGGGCATGGGATTACGAAGCTCTTTCTCTATTTGCGAAACATTATAAAACTGGAGAACTACTACCAAAGGAAATGCATAAAAAAATGCTTGCGGCAAAAAATGTGGGATCAGGATTATTTGTTTTGCAACAGATTTTTTATGGTACATTGGATATGACATATCATGATAAGTTTGACCCAAATGGCTTAAAATCAACAACTGACATAGTTAAGGAATTACAAAACGAAATCACATTACATAAGTTTCAAGAAGATACTCATTTCGAAGCAGGATTCGGACACCTGAATGGTTATGCTGCAGGATACTATAGTTATTTATGGGCTTTAGTATTTGCTGACGATATGTTTTCGGTTTTCGAAAAAAATGGACTGATGAATAAGGAAGTTGGAATGAAAATGAGAAAAATTGTCTTGGAGCGAGGTTCATCCATAGATGAAATGGAAATTGTTAAGGAATTTTTAGGTCGCGAACCAAATGAGGAAGCTTTCTTAAAATCGATTGGTTTATAAACTGGTAATAAATATTAAAGTAAGCTGCTCTAAAAAAAGGGCAGCTTTTTTATATTTACAAAAATTAAGGAATAAAAAATTAAAAATACTGATATGAAAAAGGATGCTAATTATTTAAAATATCTTGAGGGTTGGCTTTCAATTTTTGTAAATATATTTTTATTTGTAATAAAATATTGGGCCGGTATTGTAACCGGGTCAGTTGCAATAATTGCCGATGCATGGCATACATTATCGGATTCGATAAGCTCTGTTGTTGTGCTTGTAAGTGTAAAGGTTTCAAGTAAACCTGCCGATAAAGAGCATCCCTTTGGACATGGAAGAGCAGAATTAATAGCATCTATTATTATTGGGATGATTTTAGCGGTTATTGCATTTGAATTTGTTCTTGAAAGTTTTCAAAAGTTAAAAAATCACGAAGCAGTGCATTTCGGTAAAATAGCCATTATTGCTACCGTAATATCCATTATTGTTAAAGAGCTCTTAGCCCAATTTGCATTTTGGGCCGGAAAGAAAACAAAATCAGTTACTTTAAAAGCAGATGCATGGCATCACCGCAGTGATGCTATTTCATCTGTAATTATTTTGGTTGGGATTTTCCTTGGACCTTATTTCTGGTGGATAGATGGAGTTCTGGGAATGATAGTAGCTATTATGATTTTTTATGCCGCATATGAAATAATCCGTGATGCCAGCAACCCTTTAATGGGCGAAGAACCAGATATTGAATTGGTAAATCAGATAAGTGAAATTGCAAAACAAAAATCAGGCTGGGATGCAAAAGTTCATCATATTCATCTACACCGATATGGAGATCATACGGAATTGACTTTTCATATTAAATTGCCAAAAGAAATGAATCTGGAGAAAGCACATGATGTTTGTTCTCAAATTGAAAAAACAATAAAATCTGATTTGAATATTGAAGCAACAATTCATTCAGAACCTTTCTAGAAAATTCGAATTTTACACAATGAGTGGTGGTTTTTTCAATGATCAGTTTAATAAAATGTGTGAAATAATTTTGTTTATTGGAGTGAATTCACTTATTTCACAGACTGAATTTTATGTTTGACTGAATTCTTTTGCTTTATAGCATTTCTGTAAATATTTTTATTTAAAATTCTATGCTTTTTATCAAAGCTTAATTTTGTCTATAGTATTATGTCTTTCGTCGAAATATAATAAAATCTTTAAGCACTTTAATTTAAGTTTTATTATAAATTTAAATTAAACGATTAATTTATTAAGAAGTCAAATTCAATGTTTGAAACTAACCCCATAAATGAAATGAGAAATTTTTTGGTAATATTTTTAATTTTCAGCTCAATTACTTTAGCAAAAAGCCAATCCGTTCATGATTCTGGACCTGAGCCTAGCTTAACCATTGAACCATTTACACAAAAGCAGGTTCAAATAAGTAAAGTTAATTACTTTTTAAATGAAGATTGGCAGGGAGGATTGATTCAGTTAAAAGATGATAGAAATGTTAATGGATATTTATATCGATATAATATTTTTACAGATCAAATTGAGCTTAGAACAGTGGTCGATCCTTCGCCTGTGGAAATCATTTCCATAGGGGTACAAAAATTTATTCATTCTGATTTTTTAGTAAATGAAGAATCAATAAGTTCTGGTTACTTTGAGCTAATTGTAAACGGAGATTGTAAACTCCTTCTCAGAAGATATATACGATCAAATGAGCAAGATTATAGGGTTAGCAAGATACTTGGTTCATCTTCTGCAGCTCCCGCTTCAACGGTTATGAAAGAATATTATATCAAAAAAGGTACAGAACCAGCCGTTTTGATTGATAAATCAAAAGAAACCTTGTTGAATTATTTATCCGACAAAGAAAGTTTCAAGGAGTTTTTAGATAAAAAGTTTCTGTTATTTATTAACGAGAATAAATTAATTGAACTTATTAATTATTACAATAAAATATAAACGTTGAAAGGCAAAATGTGATAATAGCTCTTCATTTCTGAAGGGCTATTTGTTTTTAGATTAATTGTAAATTAGGATAAAATTTTAATAAAAAATCTAAAATTCTACTCTAGAAGTTTTGGTTACATTTAAAAGAACTCATAACATAAATTTCTGTAAACTTTTACTGAGAATCTGAGAGGCTTACAGGATTTTTTTGGAAGAATAAGTGATAATCTGTTTGCGATTGCTATTTTTAAAATGAATTCCGGTGAAACTTTTGCTGCATTTACTAGCTCCTTTATCTAAGTGATGAGGCTAAATATTTCTTTTTGGTTTAATAAAAATCTGATATTAATGAAACTATTTGCTTGACATTTCTGCAACCTTAGAATGAAATTTTAATCCGTGTTTCAATGCATTGTCCTTACTAAACTTATATTTAAGACGATCTGCCTCCAAAACAAATTGAATAATAGCACCTTTTTCAATTGCTGACGTACTATTACTGATAATTAAACAGTGTACACCCGTTTTTTCATGAATTCCTTCTATCTTGTTAGAACTAAGAGCATCAACATAAATTACGTGACATTTAGAAACTTGATTAAAAGAATGAAAATAATTAACTACTATATTTTGAGTTACATTTTTCTTGCCAGCCGTAACTGACTCTAAATCTGTTGCTAGTTCTCTTGACCCTAATACACCAATTATAAAATCACCGGTTTTTTCTGATTGTGGCCAATCAAAGAATTTAGTAAAATTATAAATAAAGTTCGCTTGAGCTTTTGTGATTCCAGTTTGGCTATGTCCAATGTTTGCAAACATTGTAAAAATTAATATTGTAAAAAAGAATCGTTTCATAGTTAAGATTTTGTGTTAATAAACTTTTTGCAAAAATTGCATCTTAATTTAATTTTAACAATTAGTTTGAGGTGATATAAAACATTATAATGGGGTGATCTATATCACCGGGATTAATATTTCTAGTTGTGTCTATCTTTTTTTATTAAAAAAATCAATTAACAAATTACTACATTCATTTTCAAGAACCCCGGATCTAACTTCTGTTTTTGTATGCATTATTTTCTCACTAATATTTTTGTACCCTTTTTTTTGATCAGAAGCTCCATAAACAATTTTACTAATTTGCGACCAATATGAAGCTCCAGCGCACATGACACAGGGCTCCAATGTTATATACATAATGCAATCACGTAAATATTTTCCGCCTAAATAATTCTCAGCTGCAGTAAGAGCCTGCATTTCTGCATGAGCTGTTACATCATTTAATGATTCAGTTAAATTATGTGCCCGGGCAATTATTCGATTATTATGGACTATTATTGCACCAATTGGGACCTCATCTTTATCATAAGCTTTAGAAGCTTCTTTGAGTGCTTCTTTCATGAAGTATTCTTCGGTATATATGTCCATTTTATTAAAATTAAGCCGTTCAAATATAACTCATTATATATAAAATTGTTTAATTATTTCGTATATTCTGGTTTTTAATAATGAAATAAAACCCTATTTTCGCAATTCTATTTAATAGATTAATAAATAAATTTTTTTTAATATGTATAGAACGCATACTTGTGGTGAGTTAAGATTAAATGATATAGGGCAGGAAGTAACGCTAAGTGGTTGGATTCAGGCCATTAGAAATCTTGGAGGGATGACCTTTATTACTCTTCGTGATAGATATGGATTAACACAATTGGTTTTTGATGAAAACACATCAAATGATTTAAAACAAAAAGTTGCCATGCTCGGAAGAGAGTATGTAATAAAAGTAAAGGGTAAGGTTGTTGAAAGGAGTAGTAAAAACCCCAAAATGCCTACAGGGGAGATTGAAATTATTTCTTCTGAATTATCAATACTAAATAAATCGGAGATTCCTCCTTTTACTATTGAAGATGATACTGATGGTGGTGACGAACTTAGAATGAAATACAGATATCTTGATTTAAGACGAAATCCGGTACGTAGAAATCTTGAATTACGACATAAAATGAGTCAGGAAATACGTAAGTTTTTAGATCATGCTAAGTTTATTGAAATTGAGACTCCCTATTTAGTTAATTCAACTCCCGAAGGAGCAAGAGATTTCCTTGTACCTTCACGAATGAATCCAGGTGAATTTTATGCTTTACCTCAATCTCCACAAACATTAAAGCAATTGCTCATGGTTTCAGGATTTGACAGGTATTTTCAGATAGTTAAATGTTTTCGGGATGAGGATTTAAGAGCAGATCGCCAACCAGAATTTACCCAAATCGATTGTGAAATGTCGTTTGTTGATCAGGAAGATGTGTTAAATATGTTCGAAGGTCTTGCTAAACAACTTTTTTACGAGATAAAGGGATTAAACTTTAAGGAAGACTTTCCAAGAATCAACTATAATGATGCCATGACTTATTATGGTTCTGATAAGCCGGATTTAAGGTTTGATATGAGGTTCACTGAAATTACTGAGATTGCAAAAGGTAAGGATTTTAAGGTTTTTGACAGTGTTGAATACATTGGAGGAATGAATGCGAAAAATTGTGCTGAATATTCCAGAAAGCAGCTTGATGAACTTACCGAATTTGTGCAAAGACCACAGGTGGGGGCAAAAGGATTAGTATATGTAAAGTATAATATTGATGGAACATTTAAATCGTCTGTTGATAAATTTTATAATCAGGAAGATTTAAAAACATGGGCTGATTTAATGCATGCTGAACCAGGAGATTTGATATTAATTCTAGCAGGGGAAAGGAATCATACCTTAAATGCGCTCAATGTTTTACGTCTTGAAATGGGAGATAGACTTGGTTTAAGAGATAAAGACAAGTTTGCTCCATGTTGGGTGGTAGATTTTCCATTACTTGAATGGGATGAAGAAGATAAAAGATTCTTTGCGAAACATCATCCATTTACTTCACCTAAAATTGAAGATATCGCTTTATTTGAATCAGATCCTGGAAAAATGAGAGCCAATGCCTATGATTTTGTGATAAATGGAGTTGAAATAGGTGGCGGATCAATTAGGATATTTAATACTGAATTACAACATAAAATGTTTGAAGCTTTAGGTATATCCAAAGAAGAAGCTCAGTTAAAGTTTGGATTTTTATTAAATGCATTTAAATTTGGAGCTCCACCTCATGGAGGTATTGCTTTTGGTTTGGATCGATGGTGCTCTGTTTTCGGTGGTTCTGAGTCTATACGAGACTTCATTGCATTCCCAAAAAATAATTCTGGTCGTGATGTAATGCTCGATACACCAGGAAAAATTGATAAAAAACAATTGGATGAATTGATGTTAAAAATAAAGGAATAAAAAAAGAGCTCTGAAAAAGAGCTCTTTTCTTTTTATAGAAATGAAATTAAATTTTGGTGTCAGTTGTAAACTTATATTGATCTTTGATATCCCATTGTTTAGTGTTTCTATTCCAGAAATATTCTGTTTTTTCAGTCATGTATCCTGCATCATTATATAATGCGTTATATTTGTTGTAATTAATCCAGATGTCATTTGAATAATCATACTTCTTTTCCTGGTGCTCAATTTGGTTACCCTCTTTGTCATAAAACATTTCAAACATAACACCTTTTAACCAATTTTCAGTACTTGTATTCCATGTATAGCGAATTTCGCTTGTTCTATCTCCTCTCCAGTTATATTCGATCTCATATTTGCCTTCTGTTTTCCAGTCATTTATTGACCAGGTTTCTGCAATAACTTGTGAAGGTGGTGAATACGGATTCTCAAATTCCATTAGAAATTGTTTGTGATTATCCCAGTTTTTAGTTACTCCATTATAAAGCTTAATAGTTACTGTGTTTTTATCTCCATTTGAATTGTAAGAGATTAAATATTTCATAATGTTATACCATTCATTCGTTGGCTTTTTCCATTGTTGAAATAATACTTCTTCTTTATTTCTTCCTTTGTATGATGTGGTTCTAAGTTGAGCATTAACCCAATTTTTTGACGATCCATCCCATTCCTGGGTAATTTCTTCAATTTCATTGCCTTTATCATCATAAGTGTAATTTACTCTCAGATAATTTGCCCAAACTTGAGATTTATTTTGCCAGATTTGAACAAAATTTTCTGTAGGATTTTGATTAGCATTAAATCGTCTTATTTCTCTTTGGAAAAAATCCCAGGAATTTGTAGTAGAATTAAACTGGAAAGTATACAATGTATCTGCATCTGACCAATTCATTTTAGGTTTATTATCATCAGGTATTTCTGATTTTGGTTGTGCATTTGCATTTATTACCATGAATGCCGACAACACTAGTCCGATCGTTAATTTACTTATTGTTTTCATAGCTTTAGTATTTAAAATTTAACCTTTTTTTTATTTTTGGTTTCTATTCTAAAGATAAATTCAAATTAAAATACCCTATGTGATTTTATAAAAGGATAGTTTTTATGAAATAAAAAAGAGCTGCAAATCAGCGCAGCTCTTTGGATAAAATTTATTTGGAATGCCTATTCATATCTTAACGAGTCGGCAGGATTGCTTCGGGCAGCTTTTAGAGCCTGATAAAGGACTGTTAATAAAGCAATAAGTAATGATATTATTGCAGACAGGATGAAAATATCCGGAGTAATTCTAACCTTAAAGGCAAAAGTCTGCAACCACTTATTCATTCCATAATATGCTATTGGTATTGCAATTAAATTTGCAATAATAACCCATTTAAAGAATTCCTTAGAAATCATAAGTACAATTTTTGAAACAGAAGATCCTAAGGCCTTTCTTATCCCAATTTCTTTTGTTCTACTTTCTGCAATAAAAGCTGCAAGTCCGAATAATCCAAGCATTGCAATTATAATTGCAATTAAAGCAAAGTATCGAAAGAATTTTCCTAACTGGTTGTCAGATTTATAAAGACTGTCAATTTCCTCATTAACAAAGGCATACTCGAAAGGAATATTATTTGAGAATTCTTTAAAAACGGTTTCAATTAGTTCTATGGTCTTTTGTGTATTTTCTGGCCGGATTTTTATATTAATAGCCCCTAACCAATCTTCATTCCATACTAGTCCTTGTGGTCCAATTGTTTCATGAAGTGATCTGTAGTGAAAGTTTTTAAACACTCCTATTACTTCGCATTCTTTACTTGGTAATGCTGTTAAATACCATCTGTCTCTATGGAAAATTGTTCCGGCTGCAGAATCCATTTTTAAACCACCTTGTTTTACAGCTTCTTCGTTTAAAATTATTTTTTGTTGATGATCAGTTTTATTGTCAAAAGAGAAATTACGACCTTCAATTAATTCTATTTCGTAAAGATCAAGATATGCCGGATCAATAGGATGCAGTTGAATTGAAGTTAATTCACCATCTGAATTGAAGTCAAAGTTTTCAGTATTTCTAATTGAACTAATAGGCCCACCGCTATAAGAAACTCCAATAATTTCTGGATGTTCAAGTAGCTTTTGTTTGAAAGCGTCTTTTTGAGAACCGAGATTTGAATTTAATGCGATGGTTAGAATATTTTCCTTAGTAAAGCCCATGTCCTTATTTTTCAGGTAACTCAGTTGCTTTTGAACAGTTATAGTTGAAATAATTAGTGCAACAGAAATTGTAAATTGAATAATAATTAAAATTTTTCTAAAAATCGCAGCGCTTTTACCTCTTGTTTTCTCCCCTTTTAATACTGATACAGAATTAAAAGCAGTTAAATAAAACGAAGGATAGATTCCTGCAAATATTCCTGTTAAAAGAATTCCTGCGATAGATATCATAATAAATTGAGGGTTGACAACTTCAATAAATGATAATTCTTTTTGGATAAGATTATTATATACCGGCAGTAATAATTGTACCAAAGTCACAGCAATTAAAAATGAAATAAATATGATTAAAATAGATTCAGATAAAAACTGAAAAATAAGTTGCCGTTTATAAGCTCCATGCACCTTTTTTATTCCAACCTCAGTGGCTCTTGATGCGGCTTTTGCAGTAGTTAGATTTATAAAATTAATACATGCAATAAATATGATAAATATGCCTATGGCTAAAAAGAGCTTCACATTATTTTTATTGCCATGAACAACACCAAAATCTGCCTTTGTGTGATCAGCAAAGTAAACATCTTTTAAAGGTCGAAGTGTTATTGACAGATCTTCCCAGTCGGTCCATCTCTCTTTGAATTTATTTACTAGTTTTTCTTCTAAATTTTTATTGTCAAATGATTCAGGAAGTAAAAAATAGGTTTGAAATTGCCATGTTCCATAGCTTCTAAGGAACTCTTTACTGTTTATTACACCTAATAAGTTGAATGGTATTAAAGCATCAATCTGTATATGAAAGTTTGGAAATTCCTGTATTACACCTTTTACAACTAACTCAAATCCCTGAGTCGTTTTAAGTATCTGACCCAGCGGATCTTTATCACCAAAAAATATTTTTGCAACTCTTTCTGTTAGTATAATTGAATTTGACACATCAAATGCAGTTTCTGGATCTCCCAATATAAAACGGGTTGTAAATACATCGAAAAATGAAGAGTCAGCAAGCATAACTTTTGGAATTTTAAATGCTGTTGTTTCATAATTTAGAACAAAGCTACCCCATGATTTAAAACGAACAACTTTTTCAATTTCAGGAAACCAATCTTGCGCATCAAGACCGGCTGCTGAAGGTAAATGAACTGATTCTGCATCACCAAACTCAAAACGATAAATTCGGTTATAATTTTCGTTAAACTTATCGTAGGAATATTCATTATGCACATATAACATAATAAGTATAAATAAAGTAATCCCAATTGACAGGCCAATAAAGTTTATGAGAGAATATCCAAAGTTCCTGTATATATTTCTAAATGCTGTTTTTAAATAGTGCTTAATCATAGTTGTAGAGTTTTTTTATTAAACAAGATTATAGATAATCGTGCCAGTTTGCGCAACTGTAAGTAAATCAGTAGTTAAGGAATGTTACAAATTCTTATTTGTTTAATTTATGTGCCAAATTGATACAGTTGTTTGTGTCATATTGAAACAAATCATAAATTTGATTTATTTATTATGTTTTCTATGTCAAAATATAAAGGTAAGATATTAGTTGTTGATGATGATATAGATGTTTTAACCACTGCACGAATGGTTTTAAAACAAAGATTTTCTGATGTTGAAGTTGAGACAAATCCTCAAAAAATTCCAGACCATTTTAAGAAAAGTGATATTGATGTGGTTATTTTGGACATGAACTTTAGGCCAGGTGTTACAAGTGGAGAAGAAGGTATTTTTTGGTTAAAAAAGATTCTTGATATTGATCCTGATGCAAGCATTGTAATGAATACTGCATACGGTGATATCCAGATTGCTGTTGAAGCAATGAAAATAGGAGCATCTGAGTTCATTGTAAAACCATGGACAAGCGAAAAATTTTTGGTAACAGTCGAAACCGTTTATAAATTAAGTAAATCAAAAAAACAAGTAAATAAGTTACAGCAAACACAACAAGTTTTAAATCAGGAATTAAATAAAGATTATTCCGAAATAATAAGTGAATCAAATGCAATGCAACCTGTATTTTCGGCTATTGATAAAGTTTCGGGAACTGAAGCGAATGTCCTGATTCTTGGCGAAAATGGCACGGGGAAAGAATTGGTTGCAAGAGAAATTCATCGAAAATCTAAACGATCGGGTAATTCATTTATTAATGTTGATTTAGGTGCAATTTCGCAAACATTATTTGAGTCGGAATTGTTTGGGCATGCAAAAGGTGCGTTTACTGATGCAAAGGAAGATAAGCCAGGAAGGTTCGAGATTGCATCTGATGGCACTTTATTTTTAGACGAGATAGGCAATTTATCACTAAATCTTCAATCAAAACTATTATCTGTAATACAGAACAAATCAGTAACTCGTGTTGGTTCGAATAAAAATATTGACATAAATATTCGATTGATTTGTGCAACAAACAAAGATTTATATAAAATGGTTGATCAGGGAGAGTTTAGAGAGGACCTTCTTTATAGAATTAATACAGTTGAAATTAACTTACCTCCACTTAAAAATCGAAAAAAGGATATTCTTGTATTAGCATCAAGGTTTCTTAAAACCTTCTCAGATAAATACAATAAACAAGGATTAAAATTATCTTCAAAAGCCGAGCAAGCCTTGCTGGATTATAACTTTCCCGGAAATATTAGAGAACTTCAGCATATTGTTGAAAGAGCAGTGATCATGGCGGAAGGCAAAATAATAACTGAAAATGATCTCTCAATTAAAAAAAGCACAACTTATCGTTCAGATTCGTTAAACGTGGAAGATTTAGAAAAGCAAGCCATTCAGGGTGCAATTCAGAAACATAATGGGAATTTTACAAAAGCCTCAGAAGAATTAGGTCTTGGAAGAAGTACATTATATCGTAAAATGAAGAAATATGGTATTTAAAAGATTCAAATATATCTCAGTTTTTTATATAACTTTAATTATTGTTCTAACCGGACTTGGGGTTTATGTTTTGTTTAACACTTATTTTTGGTTAACATCAATCTGGATTTTTATTTTTGATATTTTAATTGTAATTGCTTTGCTTAATTTTATAAGTAAAGAACATAGAAAACTCTCTCATTTTTTAGTTTCCATTGATCAAGGTGATTTTGCAACTCCATTTTCTAAAAATTTTGAGGATTTGGATTTTAACGAAGCCTTTGAACAGCTTTCAGATGTCATAATTTCGCTACGCGATGAGGCTGAAATAAATTATCAGTATTTACAAACCGTAGTGAATCAGATTAATACTGCAATAATTTGTGTAAATGATTCGGATAAAATTGTTTTATCCAATAGTTCATCAAATAAATTGTTCAGGAAAAATGTTTTAAGAGATATTAAGTCCTTACGAATTTCAAATGATGATCTGCCGCTAATTTTGAAAAATCTTAAGATGAACGAAAAAAAATTGATTAAGTTTAATCTGGGTGGAGAACTATTCAATTATTCAGTTCAACTTGCCGAATTTAAATTAAAAAAAGAATTTTTTCGTTTATTTTCTTTTCAGAATGTACAGAGCGAGTTAGAGCAAAACGAATTAGAGTCTTGGCAGAAATTAACCCGGGTAATGTCACATGAAATCATGAATTCTGCAATTCCAATCTCAAATCTTTCGGGCTTAGTGTATAAAAAATTATTTGACCAGGATGATACATTTTTAATGAATATTGATGATGAACAAAAACTTGACATAAAAGAAGGCTTGCACACAATAGAAACTCGTAGTAGAGGACTCGTGAGTTTTGTAGAGGCAACACGCAATTTTACTAAAATGCCTAAACCTGAACTGGAAGAGATAAACATAAAGACCTTAATAAAAAGAATATTATCCTTATTAAAACCAAAGATCGTTGAGGCTGGAATTAATGTTAGTGTAAAAATTGAACCCGAAGAGTTAAAGTTTACCATTGATAAATCGTTAATTGAACAAGCTTTTATCAATTTAGTTATAAATGCTATTGATGCACTTCAAAAAACTGAAAACCCAACATTGATTATTAATGTATCAAGAAACGTCGAAAATCATATTATCATTATTTTTGAGGACAATGGAAAAGGTATATCCGAAGAGGATCTTGAAAATATTTTTATACCATTTTTTACTACAAAACGGGAAGGCTCTGGAATTGGACTCAGCCTTGTTAAACAAATCATGTATTTGCATAAAGGAAACATAACCGTTAAATCCACTCTTGGTCAAGGTTCAAGATTTACACTTTCTTTTTAAGAAGAAATGTTTAAATCACCTCATGGTGGAAAACTTCAACTAAAAATGTTCAAAACTTATCGTTTATTTAGGTGTTAATTGCAAGTATTGATACTATATTTCAAACTTTAATTAATATCACACATAGCCCTATGATTACTGTTGATCAAATTGAAAACACCTATCTGGCTTCGTTTTACAATATTACCAGATTAAATGTTTTAAATTCAAAAGAAGTTGAATCGAAACTATTGCCTTTGGTTAGTAGGTCAGAATGCAGCTTAAAGCTTAATCTTTCAGGAATTAACTTTATTGATAGTGCAGGATTTGAAACATTATTGAGTTTGTACAAAGTAGCCCAGTTTAATAATTCAAGTTTAAATTTAATAAACCTATCTGAGGAACTAGTTGAACTGGTAAAACTAGTTGAACTTGACCGTGTTTTTCAGTTAAATTAAATTATTTTACTGGCACTCCAATAAGGGTAGCAGAAGTACATTCAGTTATTTCAACAAAAGCATAATCTCCTATATTGAAATTGTTTTTAGGAAAAACAACAACCTTGTTTTGGGAAGTTCGTCCAAATAATTTTTCTGTAGATTTTTTCGATACTCCTTCAACCAGTACTTCAAAAACTTTTCCAATGTCAGCCTTTTTGCTTTTTCTCGATAATTTATTTTGCAGATTAATAATTTCAGTCAAGCGTTTGGTTTTTGTTTCTTCCGGAACATCATCCTTTAAATGTCTTGAGGCATATGTCTTTGGTCGTTCAGAATACTTAAACATATAAGCAAAATCATAATTCACCCATTCCATTAAACTTAATGTGTCCTGATGATCTTCTTCTGTTTCTCCCGAAAATCCTGTCATAATATCAGTTGAGATAGCACAATCTGGTAAAATTCTTTTTATTGCTGATATTCTATCCATGTACCATTCCCTGGTATAAGCTCGCTTCATTTTTTCAAGAATATTAGTACTACCAGACTGTGCTGGTAAATGAATATGATTACAAATGTTATTATACTTTGCCATGGTATATAATACTTCATCAGACATGTCTTTCGGGTGCGAAGTTGAAAAACGTATACGTAAACCAGGATTTATTTTTGCAGTTTTTTCAAGTAATTGAGCAAAGCCAAAAACCAGACCATTTTCTGAGTTCCATGAATAAGAATCTACATTTTGTCCAATTAAGGTAACTTCTTTATATCCTTTATTATAAAGATCCTCAACTTCTTTTATAATAGATTCTGGATTTCGACTACGTTCTCTCCCACGAACATATGGTACAATACAATAAGAGCACATATTATTGCAACCTCTCATGATGGAGACAAAGGCAGAAATTCTGTTTTTGTCTAAACGAACAGGACTTATATCAGCATAGGTTTCTTCCTTTGAAAGGATTACATTCACTGCTTTTTGCCCAGATTCGGCAGTGTCCAGTAAATTAGGCAAATCTCTATATGCATCTGGCCCTACAACAATATCAACTGTTTTTTCTTCTTCAATAAGTTTTTCTTTTAAGCGTTCGGCCATGCAGCCAATCACACCAATTGTAAGTTCTGGTTTCTTCTTTTTAATTTGTTTAAAAACATTTAACCTACCCCAAACACGTTGCTCGGCATTTTCTCTAATAGAGCAAGTATTAACCAAAATTACATCAGCTTCATTTATATCTTCAGTAACAGCATATCCCTTATCTTTTAATACAGAAGCCACAACTTCACTGTCGGCAATATTCATTTGGCAACCATAGGTTTCGATATATAATTTTTGTGATACTCCCGATTTTGAATTACTCATCTTTTAAAGTCTTTATATTAAAAATGTTTTGCAAATTTATTAAAAAATGAACGCAATTTTAATAAATGATTTCTGATCTAAAAATAAAAGACAAAAAAGTCTTTATTTAAAGAAGGATGATAATCTGACTTACCAGAATTATTAAAATGAGAGCTATAGGATATACCGTTGCATAGGCTACTTGAGGGGCATTGGTTTTTGTTAACGGCTCAATAGCCGATAAAGCAGGAGTGCTTGTCATACTTCCGGTTAATGCTCCTAATAATCTTAAAAAATTTAATTTTAAGATATATCTGCCAAAAATCAAGGTCGTAAACATAGGGACAACTGTAATAATTAAAGCCATGAAAAACAAATTTAACCCATTATTACTTATCGCATCCATTATCTTTGATCCTGCATCTGTTCCCACCCCAGCAAGGAAAAAGATTAAACCCAGTTTTCGCAGAAACTGATTTGAGGGACCAGATACATTCCAGATTATTTTACCAGTTTTACCTATTCTACTTAATATTAAAGCCGAAATAAGAACTCCCCCGGTTAATCCTAAACTTATTGAAATATGGTGAGGAAAATTAATCTTAATTTGTCCGATAAGTATTCCAATAAGTATTCCCAGAACTATAGGTAAAAAGTCTAATTCGTCAAGTCTGCTTTTTTCGTTACCAAAAAAGGTTCGCATTTTACTCATGTTTTCTTCAGGACCGGCAACGTTTATTCTATCACCAAATCTTAATTTACTGTTTACATTAGGTATTATTTCAATACCACTTCGACGAATTGTTGTAATCGTGATATTTAGCATTTGAAGAATAGTGAGTTGTCCTAAGGGTTTGCTAATGATCTTGTTATTAGTTACAATAAAGTGCTTAATGGTATATTTTCTGCTTGCCGGTAGAACAATATTCGTTTCTTTTCCTATTAAGTTTTCAAGTTTTAACAAGTGATCTTTACTGCCACTTGCCCTTATTATATCTCCCATGTTTAAAACTGTTGAAGCTTTTGGACTATTTATCGAATACTTTTGATATAGTTTAATAATATTCGTATTGGTTATAGATCTTAATTTAAGCTCTCCAATGCTCTTGTTACATATTTCCGGATTTTCAACAGTATAATTTTTTGTAATAATCTTTGGATAGTCAGCACTTACATCCTCTAAATGCAAGCTTTCTTCTCTTTTTAAATCAATGTTAAATATTTTAGGTGATAATCTTGTAAGTAGAACTACAGCAATTACTCCAAACGGAAAAGAAATACCAAAACCTATAGAAGGTAATGCTGATTGGGTGTTTTCAAGAGTAACAGCTAAGCTTGAGGCACTTGTTAAGGATCCGGAAAACAATCCAACAGCCAAGAGAATATCAATATGAAATATTTTAGAAAGAACAATTGTAATTATCCCTCCACTAAGGCTTAGCACTAAAGCAACTAATAGTAATTGTTTGCCTTGCTTTTTAAAAGATTCAAAAAACCCTGGTCCAGCCTGAATTCCAATGCTGAACATAAAAAAGATTAGTCCAATTTGCTGTATGATTAGGGGTATACTAAACCCCCAATGTCCAAAAAATAATGCCACAAAAAAAATGGCTGACGTGTCTAAGGATATACCTTTAATATTGATTTTTCCTATTAGAATTCCAAGAGAAATTATAAGGAACAATATCATGTAATCTGATGAAAAGAAATCCATAGTTTAAAATTAGAAAATATATTATTACGAAACTATTAATTTTTCATTCAATGGAGTGTTTATTATAAAAAGCAATTTTGTAATTTTACAGCCTTAATCGAAATTAATTAGAACTAATAAAAATTTAATATGTCAGGTCATAGTAAATGGTCGAAAATAAAAAGGGCAAAAGGAGCAAACGATGCAAAACGTTCTAAAATGTTTTCAAAAATCGTTAAAGAAATTGCAATTGCAGTAAAAGAAAGTGGTCCTGATCCGGAAGCAAACCCAAGATTGCGTTTGGCAATAAATAATGCTAAAGGAGTTAATATGCCTAAAGATAATGTTGAACGGGCAATTAACAAGGCCGATAAAGGAGGTGATAGCTATGAACCTATGTCTTTCGAAGGATATGCACCTCATGGGATTGCAGTTTTTGTCGACTGCCTAACTGATAATAAAAACAGAACCGTAAGTAATATCAGAGCCATTTTTACTAAATACAATGGAAGTCTGGGAACAAACGGCTCATTGTCTTTTGTTTTTGATACAAAAGGTATTTTTACTTTTCCAAAATCAAATAGTATAAATTTGGAAGAATTTGAACTTGAAATGATTGATGCCGGAGCCGAAGATATTGACATTGAAGAAGGGGTAATAACAGTAACAACAGCTAAAGAGGATTTTGGCAACGTGCAAAAAAGGTTAGATGCATTAAAAATTGAAATCGAGAATGCAGGCTTACAACGTATCCCAAATGATACTAAAGTATTGAGCGTTGAGGAAGCATTAAGGGTTTTAAAAATGATCGATGTTTTTGAAGATGATGACGATGTACAAAATGTTTATCATAGTTTAGAACTTACCGACGAAATTGCCGAAGCAATGGAATAATATATTTTGAGAATTACTCAAAACGGTCATTTCTAATTAGATCTGACCGTTTTTTTATTTGCCACAATTGAATATTTTGCACAATATTGGATATTTAACAATCCTGAATGATTTTATTTAAACCATATAAAACCTAATAAACAGAACCTTTTGTTTCCATAATGAAAGATTAATACAGGTTAAATATAAAATCCCAAACTTGTTCATGGTATATACCTGTCTCACTATTCTGAACAATATCATCCATGGTTACTACATACTTTGGTAAATTATCTTTTATTTTTTCCAAAGCCCCAAATTCTCTTTGTGATGTATTTTTATTGGGCAATAAGTAGGCCACTTGTATATATTTCTTTTCAGAATGTTTAGTTGCTACAAAATCTACTTCGTAATTGCTGTCATAACCTGTCTTTGTATCATAGCCTGCCATTTTAAGATGCAAATACACAACATTCTCAAGGATAGCTCCAATATCGTTTATTAAATCGGGATATAGATAATTTCGAAACCCTAAATCGTTAATATAATATTTTCTTTCTCCCGAAAGGAGTTCTTTTGTTTTAAAAGCAAGGCGTGGAGATTCGTGAATTATAAAAGCCTCCTGCATGTACAAAATATATTGAGAAATCGTGGTATAATCTGCTTTCCTGTTTTTACTTTTAAAATATTTTATTATCGATGGTATTGATGTCATATTTCCAACATTATGCAACAAGAAAAGAAAAATATCTTCAAGTAAAACATAATCTCTTATCTTGTACCTGTACATAATGTCTTTTAATAAAATTGTGTTTTTTAATGATTGAAAGTAGTGCAATTTAATTTCATCGTTATTTAAATTGTAAACTTCAGGTAATCCGCTGGTTCTTATATAATGAATAAAACTATTCTTAGTATTTTCAAGCTTTCTAAAATCTAAATATTCCCTGTACGAGAAAGGTAAAACTTCGGTGATCACATACCGCCCCGAAAGAAATGTTGCCAATTCTCCCGAGAGTAGTTTTGAATTTGACCCTGTAATGAAAATTTCATATTCTTTTATTGGATTCTGTGCTAATGATACGATTACTTTCTCCCAGTTTTCTATATTTTGTATTTCATCAATGAAGAGGTAGATTTTTTCTTTCAGTTTATAAGTTTCTTGATACAGGTTAATTATCTTTGATAAATCATTTGCATTTCTTATGGTTTCAAATTCAAACATTTCCTTGTTAAGATAAAAAATGTTTTGAGGACTGATTTTGTTATTTTTTATAAGTGCATGCATGAGTTGTCTAACAATATAACTTTTTCCACTACGCCGCTGTCCTACAATAACTTTAATTAATTTATTCCCGATAAATTTTAGAAGTTCCTCATTATATTTCTTGCGAAAATATCCATAGTTAAAACCAGGGTCTTTTTCCCAATAATTTATTGATAATAGTTTTGTTAGTATTTCTTGCATGTAATTTATAGATTATAATCAAATATAAACAAATATACAATAAAAATTAGATTATAATCAAATATTTGCTGTATTTGTCTTTGTAAATATTCTCTGAAGATTTAGTTTTTGTTTAGAATTGTTGGTTCATTATATTATTTATTCAATTGATTACTCTGCAGATTATTGTATTTTTATCACTCCTTAAATTTCCAATTATGAGTAAAAAATATATTCTTTCATTAGACCAGGGAACCTCAAGCTCTCGAACATTATTGTTTGATTCTCACGCAAAAGTGCTTGATTGGGAACAGGAGGAATTTAAACAGTATTATCCAAAAGCTGGTTGGGTTGAGCATGAACCTTTTGAAATTTGGGAGTCGCAATTAAATACTGCTAAAAATCTCATAAAAAAATTAAAAATCGATCCGGTTGAAATTGGTGCAATTGGGATAGCAAATCAGAGAGAAACAATTGTTTTGTGGGATAAGAATACTGGAGAGCCTGTTTACAGAGCAATTGTATGGCAGGATAAAAGAACTGCCGATTTGTGCAAGAAACTCCAAAAAGAGGGTTGGGGCAAATACATAAAAAAGAATACAGGTCTAATGATCGATTCCTATTTTTCAGCAACAAAAATTCATTGGATATTAAATATTGTTCCGGGTGTAAAAGAAAAAGCAGAAAAAGGAGAGATACTTGCTGGAACAGTTGATACCTGGTTAGTATGGAAGCTTTCTGGAGGTAAATTACATATTACAGATTATTCAAATGCCTCACGAACAATGTTGTTTAATATTAGGGAATTGAAGTGGGATAAAAAGTTATTAAAACTTTTTGGAATTCCTGAATGTATTTTACCCGAAGTAAAAGAATCATCTGAAATATATGGATTTACTGACAAATCTGTTTTTGGTGTCGAAATCCCGATTGCTGGTATTGCCGGTGATCAGCAAGCTGCATTATTTGGGCAAGCATGTTTAGAAAAAGGAATGGCCAAAAACACGTATGGTACAGGGTGTTTTATGTTAATGAATACGGGTAATAAGATTATAGAATCAAAGTCAGGATTACTTACAACCATTGCCTGGAATATAGATGGCCATGTGAATTATGCTCTTGAAGGAAGTGTTTTTATTGCTGGTGCTGCCATTAAGTGGCTTCGCGATGCGTTGAAATTAATTAAAAGTGCAAACGAAACTGAGCAAATTGCAAATGAGCTTACAGGAACTGAAGAAGTGTATGTTGTTCCTGCATTTTCGGGTTTAGGTGCGCCGTATTGGGATATGTATGCTCGTGGTGCAATTCTGGGTCTTACTCAGGGAGTAACAGATAAACATATCGTTCGCTCTACCCTGGAATCCCTGGCTTATCAAACTATGGATGTATTAAAAGCGATGGAAAAAGATTCTGGAATAAAATTAAGATCACTGAATGTAGATGGAGGAGCGTGTGTAAATAATTTTTTGATGCAATTTCAAGCAGATCTTCTGAATGTGGAAGTTAACAGACCGGAAAATATTGAGACCACTGCATTGGGAGCTGCTTTACTGGCAGGGCTCGCCATCAAGTTTTGGACAATGGATGAAATTATTGAGCGACTTAAAATAGAAAAGACCTTTACACCGTTAATGAAAGAAGATAAAAGAAAAAAATTATACGCTGGCTGGTTAAAAGCTGTTGAGAAAGCAATGAGCTGGCAACAATAAATTAAGGAATAATATGAGATTAGCAAGAAAGATAGACATGGTACGAGAAATAAAAATATTAGGAATTCTAATACTGGTAGTTATATTAAACAGTTGTAATGCATATGAATCTGTTGATATTGGCGAAATTGAGAATGTGAGTCTCAAGGGGATGGTAGATAACAAAATTAGCCTTGAACTTCAAGTCCCAATAACAAATCCAAACGGATATAAAATTAAAATAAAATCTATGGATTTGGATGTCACCATTAATGGAAATTATATAGGTAAAATGGGAATTGCCAATGAGATTATTATTCCGGCTAAATCAAATGAGATTCAGAAATTTCCGGTTGATATAGTCGTGAAAAATGCCCTGGCAAGCATGTCAACCATGTATAAATTACGTAACTCCAGGAATTTTGAACTTGAGATAGTTGGTACGATTAAAGTAAAAGCATTTGTAAACAGTAAAACGATTAAAGTGTCAGAAAAGCAAATGGTTAACATCTAATTTTTTTCGTTGCATTATTTGCAAATAGCATAATTAGTTCTTGGAAAAAATGATTAATTTTGCACCATAAATTTACGAAGTTATGATGAATGCTAAGGGAATTATAGGAATGCTTATTTTACTTATTTTAAGTACTACTATTTTTGGGCAGGGTAATTCTTCTGCATCATCTTATAACGATATAATCTCAAAATTGCAGGAAAAGAAAAACGGAGAAGGAGAGGTTGTTGTTTTTCAAGACATGAGGATTAATAATCTGATTTACAATCATATCGAACAAAATAAAAGAAGTGGAGGTATCCCGGGCTATAGGATAAGAATCTATTCTAATTTAGGTAGTGAAGCTAGAGATCAATCTCAAACTGCAAAAGCAAAGTTTTATGAGCGGTTCCCTGAAATTCCAATTTATCGCGAATACGACAGTCCTTACTTTAAGGTATATGTTGGTGATTACAGAAGCAGGATTGATGCTCTAAAAGATTTCAATCAAATAAAAAGAATTTTTCCGTCGGCTTTTATTGTCCCGGATAAAATAAATTTCCCTGAATTGGAAAAATAAAGAGAGATTATGCCAGGTATTAAGGATACAAACTACTCACAACAAACTACAACAGCAGCAAAATTTAATGTTATCCGATACCTGGTCAAAAAAAATATATCATTAGTCTATTTAAATTTATCAGAATGAGTGATCAAATAAAACACGAGTGTGGTATTGCATTAATTCGATTATTAAAACCATTGGAATATTACCAGTCTAAGTATGGATCATGGATGTATGGTTTACATAAACTGTATTTATTAATGGAAAAACAGCATAATCGTGGACAAGATGGAGCCGGATTAGCTACTTTAAAATTCGATTTAGCTCCAGGGAAAAAATATATACACCGATTTAGATCTAATGGAGAATCACCTATAAAAGACGTGTTTGCCGAAGTAAATGCTTTTCATACTGCTGTTGAAAACAAAAACCCTGATTTATTAGATGACTCTGTTTGGGCTAAAGAAAATTTACCTTCTGCTGCTGATATCTATTTAGGTCACTTACGATATGGTACTTTCGGTGGCGATGATATTGAGTTTGTTCAACCTTTGATGCGCGAAAATAACTGGAAATCAAGAAACTTAATGTTGGCAGGGAATTTCAATATGACTAATGTCGATGAACTTTTTAAAGTACTCATCGATTTAGGTCAGAACCCTAAAGAATATTCTGATACGGTTACCGTTCTCGAAAAGGTTGGTCATTTTCTTGACGAAGAAAATCAGATGCTTTTTAGACAATATAAAAACGATGGATATAATAACAAAGAGATTTCTTCATTAATAGCAAATGATCTTGATATTAAAAAGATTCTGGAGGAAGCCAGTAAAGACTGGGATGGAGGTTATGCTATTGCAGGTGTAATTGGCCATGGAGATGCTTTTGTAATGCGCGATCCTAATGGAATTCGTCCTGCTTATTATTATCAGGATGATGAAATAGTTGTTGTTGCATCTGAGCGGGCTGTAATACAGACAGTAATGAATGTTGATGCTGATAATGTAAATGAAATTAACCCGGGTCAGGCATTAATCATTAAAAAGGACGGGACAATAAGTTCTGAGAAAATTAGAGTTCCTCAGAAACGAACTTCTTGTTCATTTGAAAGAATATATTTCTCGCGTGGGAGCGACAAAGACATTTATCAGGAAAGAAAACAGCTTGGGAGATTGCTTTTACCTCAAATCATGAAAGCAATTGATAATGACATAGAAAACACTGTTTTTTCCTTTATTCCAAATACCTCAGAAACTGCATTCTACGGAATGGTCGATGAATTAAAATCTCATTTACACAATGTCCAGAAAAAAGAAATTCTGGCCTTAGGAAACAATTTGAATGAAAAGGAAATTGATCGAATCATGGATAAAAAGATTCGTGTCGAAAAAATTGCTATTAAGGATATCAAATTGAGAACCTTTATTGCACAGGATAAAGGAAGAAACGATTTGGTTGGTCACGTTTACGACATAACCTATGGAACAGTAAATGAGGGTGTTGATAATTTAGTTGTGATTGATGATTCGATTGTTCGTGGGACCACTTTACGTGAAAGTATCTTAAAAATTCTTGATCGCTTAAAACCTAAAAAAATTGTGGTTGTTTCTTCCTCACCACAAATTCGTTACCCTGATTGCTATGGAATTGACATGGCGAAGCTTGGTGATTTTGTGGCTTTTCGTGCAGCAATAGCCTTGCTTAAGGATACCGGAAAAGAAAATGTTATTAATGAAGTGTATAAAAAATCGAAGGCACAGGAAAATCTTCCCAAAGAGCAAATTGTAAATTATGTAAAAGAAATTTATAAGCCATTTACACCAGAAGAGATCTCCGCAAAAATTTCGGAAATACTTAAATCAAAAGAAGTTAAAGCTGATGTTGAAATTGTTTTCCAAACCATCGAAAATTTGCATGCAGCTTGTCCTAATGATACAGGCGACTGGTATTTTACTGGAAAGTATCCAACACCCGGAGGAAATAAGGTTGTAAATAAATCCTTTATTAACTTTATTGAGGGCAAAAATCAAAGAGCTTATTAATACATTCGACTTTCCTATAGTACAACGGGCATTCCTGCCCGTTGACTGAAATAGAGAGCTACTCTATTTTTTATGCCTAAATAATTGTAAAAGTTTATTCTTTATATAAGTTTCGATATGCCTTTGTTTTTTCGTAGGGAAAATATCGTTAATGGTTATCATTATTCCCGATTCTTCAACTCCTCCAAATGCCTCGTTAATAGCTGTCCCAAAGAATTTCATAGTAGGTGAGAGATTCATGTAAGCATTAATTAAAGGGGGGATATTTAAATCAAATTGTCTTACGCTTTTTTGTAATATTTTGTAATTTTCTTTATAGTCATTTCCTTTAAATAGCACATTCATTTTAACTTCATCAATATTAAGCTCTATTGGTTTTCTTGGTATTACCATGTTTTTATCATCATGAAACTGAGAGTTTAAGAAATATAAAATCATGTTTCTGGCATCACGGTTAAAATGAGGATACATAGTAACTTTACCAAAGAAGTGATGTATTTGAGGATTTTCTACAACTAAGGCACCCAATCCGTCCCAAAGATTGTCAAGAGCAAATAAAGCTTTTCTTCCGGCACTTGCCGATTGAAACTTAGGTTGAATAAAAGACCTTCCGAGCTCAATCATAAAAGGCAAATATTCCTTGCTGAATTCGTCTGAGAATTCAAATAACTTTGTAGTTGCCAGATTATTTGGGTCACTATTGTGATTACAAACATGGAATCTATATCCACCAACAATTTCCTTTTCTTCAGGATCCCACGATATTAGTTGCTCATAAGGTTCTTCCTGAGTATCAAATTTATCAATATCTATATCTTTCCCCGTTCCTCCACCTGCATTTCGAAAGGTAAGTTCCCGAAGCCGACCGACTTCTCTCATAATATTGGGAGAATTATGATGATTTATGATATATAATTCATTTCCTCCGTTATTGGTTTTTCGCAGAAATCTTTCTGGAGTTAATTCTTTTATAATTAACTCTTTATCAACGGGTTCGGCTACTTCTTTCATGTTCTTGTGCAGTGGTTTGGAAAAGCAAATTTACAAAAAAATATTTCAACTTACTTAAATGGTTTTGTGTTTCCATTTGCTAAAGAATATACATAGTCTTTTACTTGTTTCGCCCATTCTCTGGGATGAATTTTTTTATCAAATGTCTGATAAGGAATAGTTTTACCAAAAGTTAATGTAATATCTTTATTCTTTTGCTTAAAGACCTCATCTGCAAGATAAAACATTTCAATATTTGTTTTAATGCCTAACTTCCCTCTTAGATTTGAGAGATTATAAAAGAAATTTGAATTACGTCCGTTGATATGAACTGGAACAATGTCTCTTTTATGTTGTATAGCTTTAGTAATAAAACTTTTTTTCCATTCCAGATCAATAATTTCCTTTTTTATTTTTCTTGAACATAAACCTGCTGGAAAATTTAGTATTTGGGCATCAGACTCATAAGTTCTTTCTATTTTTTTTACATATTCAACAGACTGCTTTCCATGTTTATTTACAGGAAGAAATATAGGTTCCAGATTTTGCAGGTTCATTAAAAGATCATTAACCAAAAATTGCAGCGTGGGGTGAATTTGCCCGACAATATAGGTAAGAACCATTCCGTCCAGACCACCTAAAGGATGATTAGCAGCAAAAATATATCTGCCTTCGGTCGGGATATTTTCTTTTCCCTTTATATGAATACTCATGTTAAAATATTCAACTAAAGCATTTACAAAATCAAGCCCTGTTTTATTTCCGTATTGAGAAAGTATTTCGTTGATTTCTTCCTGATGGACAATGCGTTCAATATATCTGAAGATGAACCCCGGCAGCATTTGAGCAACTTTTGGATTCTTTTTTTTGAAAACTTCTTGTACATTGATTTTTTCCATGTCTGATCCTGATATAGTTGTAACTTTTCAAAAGTAATTCAATTATATCTATTTATAGTCTTCTGAAAATATATTTTTTGGTATTATGTCTCAATGTTACTTGTTTGCAATTACTTGGATAAGTAATTGTAAAACCATCATATAAATGATTCAGGTTTTTTTCTTTTCCAAATGTTCCCGAACATTCCAGGGTACCATCAGGAGCAAAACGATTAACCAAAAGTAGTTCATCTTTCGCTTCGAATGCAAACCATGAACCCGCGCCTTCGCCACTTAACCATTGTGCGTTATGCGGAATTTTAGAATGCTTTTCCGGTGCTTGTAGAGTTGATTTTAAAATTCGTGATTCAAGCTTTTTTAAAGGAATCAAAGGCTCAGTCCTCAGTAATTTTGGCATTACCGTTTTATTTTCCAAAGTATTAACATTCGAAATCGGAGTAGGAGTAAGCGGCACCTTAAATCTTAGCTTAAGCTGATATTTTAAATGCGGATTTCCTGCACGAACTATGGTATTTACAAAACGAGAGCAATTGCTGCCTTTGTAAATAAACGGTCCATATGGAATCGGGCTTTGTACCTGCATTTGCTTTGCTTTGCTAAATGCTGTCTGAAAATTAACAGGGATATACGATGCAAACAAAGTTCCTTCGCCATGACAGGAAGGATTGTTTTGTAATTCGGTTAATAATTCATTTAAATTGAGAATCGATTTATTGTCTTCTGTGAATTCAGGTATAGAGTAAACTCTTAAATCATCATCGGTTTCACCGCTTCGCACCCTTCCGTGCCCAAACGGGGCATGATATCTTCCAAAATCGAAATAATGGAATTTCCTGTTTTTAACACCTGCTAAAACAACCGCCGCATGTCCTACTTTGTAGTAATTATTTTCACTAATTCCTAAAAATACCGTAATAGGATCGTACCATGATCCAGGCTGCTTGCAATACGTTTCGGGCCAGGCAAGTGCAACCGCAAATCCGGTATGTTGTTTGTTTCCGTTCATATTTTTACCTGATGTTCTGTTGAATTCAGTAAATCGGTATATTTCATGCTAAAACCATTATAGGAAGGTAAAACCTGCGTAATACTAACGGTCTTTAATCCGCCTTCGCGCTCCATTAAAAGGTTTATAGTTTGGTCATTTGTATGTCGACCGGAGTGAAAATCGTAAACTTTTTCAGAATGAATTGGTGTATTGTTTTCATTCAAAAACCTGTCGAACCAAATTCTTCTCAATTCTCTGTCGTTACTACTATACAAAGTTACAGAAGACCAGATGCCCGGATTTTGGGGATCTAATTCTGATATGTGTTTTTGTTCTTCATCCCAAATGAATTCTAACATGCGGGTTACTTTCTCCTTTTTATGTTCTATTGAAATAATCGTGAAAGGTTCAGTGGCATTTAAATCTTCATTTTCGAAAAAATCTTTTAAGTCACCGTTAAAGGTTGCTATTGCCAATAAAACCTGACCACGGCTGAGTGTGTGAAAATCCTGTTTCTGATGCGGTAAAAATGCTCCGTTAAGTAAACAAACCAAACGACCATTGTTCCCGGCTGCTATCCACGAACCTCCTTTTTCTAAATCCTTTGGATAACAAACATCAATACCATTTAATTGGTAAATTTCAGGAGCTTTTGTTGGCCTGAATACTTTTTCATCACGGTTCGATGTAAGTATAAAACCCTGATCTTTTGATGGTGGAATGTATGTTACTGTGCACATGAGTTCTTTTTGTATCTGATGGTTGAATAAGCAACGCCAAAATCTTCACTAATGATGTTATTTAATCCTATTGCAATTAATCCTGCTTTAATCAATGCCTGGTGATGTATACTGTGTTCAATACAATAAGCCAATTCACGGCCTACCGAACTATCAATCAGTTTTTGTGATTTTTCACCGTTACTGTAGTCAGCTTCCATTTTTACCTGATATTTTTCATCCAGGGTGTCGATACCGGAATGCAGGCGGTCGATGGTTTGAATGGCAAAGCGTGTGTCTTCTTCTATCCGGATATCGCGCTTGCGTTTGTCATAGCTAATGGTACCGGAAAACGAGCCTGAAACCAGTAACAGGTAAAATTCGAGTATATGCCTGATGTGCTGACCTATGGAAGCACCCGAAAGGATTTCAGGTTTTGCCGTGTAGTGGTCGTTGCTTATGTTTTCCAGGAATTCCCTTAACTGGTAAAGGTTTTCTTTTGCTGTCGTTTTCATGTCTGTTTTTTTATTCTTAGCGTCTATGCGGCTTGGCGAGAAAAATATTTCACGCAAAGACGCGAAGGCGCAAAGGTCATTATACATTTAATTAATACCTGCAAATGATTTTAATTCATCCATTGAAACGTGATCATCAAGATATTTTCCATAGTGTGCTTTCACGACTTTGAAATTCTCATCGATAAAAAAATCAGATGGAATAAGATTCATGCTTGCATCTTTATCCTGTGGAAGATTCAATTCCTTCGTTTCTTTTTTTGCTATACCCACTTTGGCAACAAACATGGTTTTCATCATTTTTACAGTTGATTTCTCTACTCCATATTTTTCATAAATAGATAAGTCCGGATCGCCAATTAAAGGCCAGGGACTTATTCCTTCGTGGAAAACACTTGACATGAGTTTCTTGTTCGTGCTTTCGAACAAAAACAACAATTGAACACCTGATTTCTTCAGTGGAATATTATTGTCCTTAATCTGATAAACCCTTCTGTTGCAAAACGGACAGCTTATATTGCGGTAAAACCCCAGAATAATTTTCTGTCCTTTAAAATCAGATAACTTTACTTCTTTACCATAAATATCTTGTGCTGTAAAGTCCGGTGTACATTGATTAACTTCTAATGCAATAATTTATGTTTTTGTTTAATTAGTCGGACAAAACTCTAAACCTGACAAGAAACAATTAAAAAAGCACAAGAAATGTGCTCTAAATTTTAAGATAAATTCATAAATTCCAGACTAATAAGGAGTTCCTTGTAATCTTTGAGTTTTAAATGCCTTAATGTACCATTCAAATTCATCTAAAAAGCGTTGTGCCGAAGGCTCTGTAAATTTGTTTTGTGGTACAAGGTTTTCATCAAAAAGACTTCCGATAACCGGAAAAGGCAACATGGATGAAATAGCTGGCATTCCCAGCTCACCAACAATAACTCTTAAATGAACCGCCGAACGCACACCACCAAAATTTCCTGCCGAATAAGATGCAATAGCCGATGGTTTAAAATAATACTCTGTTTGAAAATGATCTAATAGATTCTTAAGAGCCGGTGGAATACTATGATTGTATTCTCCGGTCACGATTAAAAAACCATCCGAATCTTTGAACTTCTGAGCCAGGTTCTCCATATTTTCGGGAGCTTTTCCCTGCTCAAACTCTTTATACATTTTATTGAGAAATGGAAGATTGTATTCCATGGGATCAATGAAATGCACATTAAAATTTCTTTTCTGAAGTTTCTTTTCAAGATATTTGGCAGCTTTTATACCCTGGCGATTGGTGCGGACCGATCCATAAATAAGACTGATTGTTAGGTTTTTTGTTTCCATAATAGTTATATTCAATATTTTAATACGTTCTAATTTTGTTTCGAAGGGCATTTAACTGTACCGAAAGAACAGTAAACACAGCAGTCGCCCTCCAGTGGTCTTAAAACGGCTTTGCAGTTTTCGCACTTATAAAAAAACTGGCAGGCGTCAATCGGCATTTCTTCTGTTTTGTGGTGTCCGCAGTTAGGACAGGTTATGATTGATGTAGTTATTATAACCATAGTCTGTTACTTTAATCAACAATATAACGTGGAATTCTTGATGGTAATCGCGTTAATAACTCATAATTCATGCTGTTATTCATATCACTGAACGAGCTAATGGAAATCATTTTATCTCCCTGTTTACCGATAAGTACGACTTCGTCATTTACCTGTACATTGGGCAAATCGGTCACATCAACCACCATCATATTCATATTTACAGAACCTATTACAGGCACTCTTTTTCCGTTGATTAAAACATGTCCCAGGTTGCTTAAATTCCGGCTAAATCCATAGCCGTATCCCACCGGAACGGTAGCAATTTTACTATTCCTGTTGGTTAAAAAACTAGTGCCGTAGCTAACATATTCATCTTCTTTTACATTATTTATGCTCATTACTTTGGTTTTCCAAGATAAAACCTGCATTAACGGGTCTTTAGGGATCTTCCCGTTTTTTAAGAGCAGCATCTTGGTTTCATTCCCGGGCCAAAAGCCATAGTTAGAAATACCAATCCGCACCAAATCAAAAGAAGATCCTGGAAAATTAAGTACTCCGGCAGAACAAGCAATATGGCGGTATTTGGGTTTTAATCCTTCAGATTTTATAAACTTAACCAACCTGTTAAATGTAGTTATCTGTTTGTTAATCCTTTCAAAATTAGCCATATTTTCAGCGCCGGCCATATGCGAGCACACGCCTTCGAGCACTATATTTCCTTTATTGTTTTTTAATTTTTCAATGACTCCCGGTAGTTGATCTTCGCTAAAACCTGTACGGTGCATTCCTGTTTCGAGTTCAATGTGTATGCGGGCAGGCTTGCTTGTTTTTTTACTTACACTGCATACGGCATCAAGTCTTTCCGGAGTAAATACAAAAAATGATATGTCATTTTGGATGGCCCATTCCAGGTAATCGTCGTCGATAAAACCCATAATCATGATATGGCAAAATTCTTTCTTCACTTTCAGGGCCCTGCGTGCTTCTTCAACACTAAAAACAGAGAAGTGGTCAACACCACAAGCTTCAATCATAGGCAATAAATCCTCAATGCCATGCCCGTAAGCATTAGCTTTAATAACCATGGAGTATTTCACTTTCTTGCCAGCTATTCCCTTCAAATAGCTAATATTATTATTCAGGGCACTTTTGCTGAGTTCTATGTACGAAGTAAATAACATATTCTTATCAGATTAAATCAGGTTAATGTCAGTTACGATTTCCAGAAGTGCCGAACCATTAAATTCTGACAGCTGTTTCATTTTTTTACCCAAAGTGAATCAACAAAATAATTATGCCCATCTGTAAAATTCTTTTCTATTTTAAATCCATATTTTTGGGCAAGAAACTGGATGGTATCCAAATCAAATTTTTGTGACAATTCCATATAGATAGCTTCGTCTTTTTGAAAATGAATGTTCTTTTCCAGTGCTCCGATATAAACAGATTGCTCCTTAGTTGAAACCAAAAAGCTTTTAGCTTCTCCCGATTGTTCATTGTATTGGGCTACATGCCGAAATGTTCCAATATTAAAATCTGCATTTAACTCCTTATTAATTCGTTCAAGATGATTCAGGTTAAAAGCGCGGGTATGTCCATGCGGGTCGTCATAGGCTTTGAGAATGATACCCTTCGGTTTTTTAAGGTCGAAACCTATGAGCAGTTTATCATTTGGTTGGATTAAACCTGATATCTGGTTTAAAAACTGGTGACGCTCTTTCTCTCCGAAATTTCCAATATTTGAACCCAGAAATAAAAAAATCTTGTTATTGTCGGAGTCATGATTCAGTTCATTCATCATTTTAAAATAATCACCGGTTTTGAATTTGGTCTTTAACCCGGGCAATTCAGCCTTTAATTTTTTATCCAGATTTTCATTTGCCTGCCGGCTGATATCTACCGCCACATATTTAAAATCGACTTGATGCTCAACAAAATGATTGAGCAGGATTTTCGTTTTTAATCCGTCACCCGATCCTAACTCAACTAGCTCAAAAGGAGTATTCCCATTTACAAACTGATCTTTCATTTCTGATTTATACTGTGTAAAAATCTCAAATTCGCAATCAGTAAGGTAATACTCGGGCATTTGCATAATATCCTGAAAAATTTTACTACCCTTGTCATCATAAAAATATTTGGGCAACAAAAATTTCTGATCGGCTGACAAACCCTTTAAGGTATCCTGAGCGAAGGTGCTTATTTTTGTGAGTTGTTCCATAATTTTTTTAAAAAAGTGGATAAGCGATTTTACTTGTTTACTTCTACTTCCTGGTTTACAGGAACTCCTGTTTCGTATGGATTTTCAGGATTGTTACTCCACTCGAACCAACCCCCGTCATAAACTGAAACCCTGGGCCATCCCATGAGCCAGGCATTGAACCAGGCTTCGCTACCACGCCAACCTGTTCCACAATAAAAAGCCAAGCGTTTATCGGGTGTGATTCCATTATTAATCCATATTTCAGCAGTTTCATGAAATTCGCGTGTGGTGTGGTCGAAATTTCTGTAGTTTTCCATGTGGTAAGCATCCGAGCCGCAATCGGCAAAAACAGCTCCGGGTATTCTTCCTTTTGCTTCAATATAATTATAACCGCTAACTTCTCCAATATACTCTGGATAACTACGTACACAAACCAGTTCGGCATCACTGGCTTTTAACATTTCTTTAGCTTCAGGTGAATCAACTGCCAGTTCGGGATGAGCAGGGATTTTTACACCAAACTCTTTAACAGAAATTTTAGGTTCATCAGTATTTGAAATCTCGAATCCTGCATCCTGCCACGATTGAAAACCACCATTTAAAATGCGCACATCTTTAACACCTGCATACATCATGATAAATGCATTTCGTATGGCTCCGATATCGCCGGCAGCACTTCCCGGAAATTCATCGGCATTATCCGGATACATGAACTTTCCGTATAAAACAACGGTAGTGTTTGCGGTAATTCCGTGCTTTTCCAGTGCTTCTTTTAACTCTTTGGGCGATCGCCTGTTCCATGTTTCAGGAGCTTCGAGTGCCAAAGTATCCATATCAATAGCTCCGGGAATATGCCCACTTAAATATGCATCGCGATTTCGGTAATGCGAATGAACGATAATAAAATTGTTATTATCATAATGTTGCGGTTTGTCACCCGAAATAAGCTTATTTACCCAGTCTGCCGAAACCAGATTTTTAAATCTATCCAGTTTTTGAATCGGGAGTTCTTTATTTGACGACCATTCAACGATAAAATCATAATAAACAAATACATTTTCATATCCCGATTTTAAAAACCTATCTGCAACCTGATCAACTTCATTACGGTCGTATGCGTAAATAATGATCTCATGTTCGGGTAAGATCTGTTTTTTACGTACCATCTCAATCCAGTCGATGTAATTGCTCCATTTAAAAGGCAAACTTTTGGCATTTTGAATATGCCCGCCACGTGTTTCGTTTTTAAGTTGCCAGCCGTTGTAGGCTTCAACCGGACGAATATCAATAATTTTTAATGATGAATCATCCAATTTGTTTACTAATTCCCGGGTAGTAATCTGATGTAATTTAGAACTCATTGATTTGAATTTTGAATTTTGAAACCATGCCTTCGGCAGGTAAACCTGAAACTAATTTTCTGCTATTTCAACACCTTTCCAAAATGCCACTCTTCCTTTTATTTCTTGTGCAGCTTCTTTGGGCTCAGGATAATACCAGGCAGCATCTTTATTGGTTTAGCCATTTACTTCTACCGAATAGCAAGAGGCTTTTCCTTTCCAGGGACAAACCGATTGCTTATTGCTGCTTTAAAGGTATTCCTTATTTTAAGACGCTATTGGGAAGTAATTGTTCTCTTCAAGCTTTAAAATATCATTACTTTTTTGCAATGACTTTATTATTTCGATGCTTTTACAGTTATAATTTTTAAGTTGCCGAAAATATTTTACAATGGCAGATTATTGATTTTATCTTTCATCGACGAGCTATTTTTATTATCGGATTCGAAATGCAACCTAACAATTTTCCTAAGGTGTCAAATAATATGTGCTATTGGAATAGACAAGTGCTGTCTGTCGTTGGAATATGTATTTTTAGTTCGGTATTTAACAAGGTTTCATGCAATATCGAAAATCGTTTTTATTGTTGAAATTAGTATAACTCTTTTCGGAAATTCTATTTTTATCATTTTGCATAAAGCGCTGTAAATCATAAATAAACAAATTAACTCATTTTGATTAAAAGGAACTTAGTTAAAGCAAATACATAAAAAGTTATCAACAAAGTGGTAAAAAGTGGAGGAAAGTGGTGAGTTGTGGTAAATTTTTGTATATTTTTACAAGTTAAATGGGCAATATACATGACAACATTCATCGGTGATTATAATTGCAAGCTTGATGAGAAAGGAAGAGTGACTTTCCCATCAACACTTAAGAAGCAGATAGGCTCTGCTTCCGATGGGCGATTTGTTGTCAAAAAAGACATTTTTGAACCTTGCTTAATTTTATTCCCTATTGAGGAATGGGAGAGGCAAAACTCAATTATTCGTAAAAAAATAAATCCTTACAATAAGGAACACAATAAATTCTTGAGAAATTTTTACAGGGGATCAGCCGAAATTGTTTTAGATAGTAACAATAGAATGCTCATTCCGAAACGATTACTCGAACTTGCTAATATCTCTAAAGAAGCAATTTTAGCCGGACAAGATGGCAAAATTGAAATTTGGTCAAAAGAATTGTACGATTCAGCTGAAGAAAGCTATGACGAATTCGCTGCTTTGGCTGAAAAAATAATGGGTGGAGATTTAAATCTGGAAAATGATTAATACATGGAATATCATACACCAGTTTTGCTTAAGGAAAGTGTTGATGGCTTGGAAATTAAGCCAAATGGGATTTATGTCGATGTAACTTTTGGCGGTGGAGGCCATTCACGCGAAATCATAAAACATATTAATAAAGGCAAGCTGGTAGCGTTTGATCAGGATGATGATGCTGTGCCTAATTTAATTGATGATAAACGATTTGTTTTTGTAAATCACAATTTCAGGTTCTTAAAAAACTTTTTAAAATATCATAAGATAGATCAGGTCGATGGTATTTTGGCTGATCTGGGTGTTTCTTCTCATCATTTCGATAATCCGGAACGAGGATTTTCATTCAGATTCGAAGGCGAATTGGATATGAGAATGAATCAAAGCTCGAAAATATCAGCAAAAAATGTGGTGAATGAGTACGACGAAGCAGGATTAGCAAAGTTGTTTTGGGAATATGGAGAGTTAAAAAACAGTCGAAAATTAGCCAGTGTAATTGTTGATCAACGAAGCACTAAAAGAATTGAAACGATAAAGGATTTTACTGATGTTTTAATGCCTTATTTACCTAAACATGCCGAGCATAAATTTTTAGCAAAAGTATTTCAGGCCTTACGCATTGAAGTAAATCGTGAGATGGAGTTTTTAAAAGAAATGCTTCTTCAAACAATAGATGTGATAAAGCCCGGTGGCAGACTGGTTGTTATAACATATCATTCGTTGGAAGATCGAATTGTAAAGAATTTTATTCGGAATGGACAGTTTGAGGGTGAAGTTGAAAAAGACTTTTTTGGAAATCAAAATGTCCCATTTAAGGCTGTAAACAGAAAAATAATTATTCCAAGCGATATGGAAATAGAGAATAACAACAGAGCCCGAAGTGCGAAATTAAGAATAGCAGAAAGAATATGATAGGCGATAATCAAGATAATATTGAGTTTATTGAAGAAAAGCAAGAGCGCAAAGAATCAAAACTTGGCTCTATTAAGGATTTATTAGACGGTTCCTTAATTGCCAATGATTTTGTTGCTAAGCAACTACCGTATATTGTTTTTCTTGTTATTCTGGCATTTATATACATCGCCAACAGGTATCATGCCGAAAAGGTTGTTCGGGCAAATATAGAATTGTCGCAGGAAATAAGCGATTTGCGAGCTGAAGCAATCACAACATCATCAGAATTGATGTTTATTAGTAAGCAATCGGAAGTATCAAAGTTGATAGAAAAAAGAGGACTGGGATTAAAAGAATCAGTTGTGCCGCCCAGAAAAATTATTATTGAAAATTAAGAAAGTTTATGCCTTTAAAAAAAGAAATAGTGTGGAGAGTTGGTGTGATATATATATTCATGCTGGCTTTTGCTATTCTTATTGTTGGCAAAATTCTTTATCTCCAGTTAATTGAAGGGGGCAAATGGAAAGAAAAGGCTCAATCTTTAACACTAAAGGACATTACGATTGAATCCAATCGTGGAGATATCCTTGCTGCTGATGGCCGATTACTGGCCAGCTCGATTCCCTTTTATGAAATCCGTATGGATACACGAAGCACAGGAATGAATGATGCCACTTTTAATTCAAAAATAGATTCCCTGTCATTAAAACTGGCCGGACTGTTTAGAGATAAATCTGCCGCTCAGTACAAAAGTGAATTAGTTAAGGCTCGAAAAAACGGAGAAAGGTTTCATCTGATAAAAAGGAGAGTTAATTATAATCAATTAAAAAAGCTAAAGAATTTTCCAATTTTTAGAATGGGACAATATAAGGGAGGATTTATTGCACTGCAAACGAATTTTAGAATACAACCTCATGTTAGTCTGGCTTCACGAACAATTGGTTACATAACTCAGGGGGCGGGTGGTAATGTAGTAGGTATTGAAGGGGCTTTTGATAATGACTTAAAAGGAGTTGACGGAGTTCGACTTATGCAACGTTTAAATGGGAATGTTTGGATGCCCATTCATGATGGTAATGAAGTCGAGCCTAAAGACGGAAAGGATGTTGTAACTACTATTGATGTTAATATCCAGGATGTTGCCGAAAATGCTTTGTTAAAACAACTGATTCGACATGATGCTCATCATGGAACGGCGGTATTAATGGAAGTTTCAACTGGTGAGATTAAAGCAATTGTAAACCTTGAACGAAACAGTAAAGGTCAATATAAAGAATCATATAATTATGCAATTGGGGAAAGTCGTGCTCCGGGATCAAC
Organism: Bacteroidales bacterium; assembly: GCA_003446015.1. GTDB lineage: Bacteria > Bacteroidota > Bacteroidia > Bacteroidales > UBA12077 > UBA12077. Next base: position 106,518 of record DMBU01000054.1, read on the forward strand.
TTTTAAATTGGCATCCATAATTGCATTGTTGGAAGATGGGTACGTTGATTTGGATGACACTTTGGATACTGGTAATGGAGAAGTTCTTTATTACGATAAAAAGATTACAGACACAAAAGAGGGTGGACATGGAGTTTTAACGGTACAAGAAGTAATTGAAGTATCATCAAATGTTGGAATATCGAAACTTGTAACTCAATATTATACTGGAAAAGAGGAAAAATTTATTAATCGCCTGTATAGTTTAAATCTGAATAATCGACTTGGAATTTCCATTAAGGGAGAAGGAGAACCAGAAATAAAGTATCCCGGCGACAAATTATGGTCGGGTGTTACCTTACCCCAGATGTCTATTGGATATGAAGTAAGGGTAACTCCAATTCAAACTCTTACTCTGTACAATGCTATTGCAAACAATGGTAAAATGGTAAAACCAAAGTTTGTTAAAGGCTTGATGTACCATGGCGATATGGTTAAAACATTTAATACAGAAGTAATTAAACAATCTGTTTGTTCAAGGTCAACGTTAAGAAAAGTTAAGATAATGCTTGAAGGTGTGGTAGAACGAGGTACTGCCGCGAATCTTAAAAACGACAATTACAAAATAGCCGGAAAAACAGGAACAGCACAAATTGCCAATAAAGAATCCGGATATACCGACAAATCTCGCATTAGCTATCAGGCCTCTTTTGTAGGTTATTTTCCTGCTGATAATCCAAAGTATTCATGTATTGTGGTTGTTAATGCACCTTCAAAAAATGTTTATTATGGCAATGTGGTCGCAGGTCCGGTTTTTAAAGAAATAGCCGATAAAGTTTATGCAACAAATTTCGAGATATATGAAGGATTAAACGAGAAGTCAGACGAAAAAATAAGTGAAGGAAATACCCCTTATACCAAAAGTAGTTTCAAGGAAGAATTAGAATATGCCTTGGCAGACCTAGGAATTCCTGTAAATGCTGAAGGAGTTTCTTCTGATTGGGTCTCAACGAATATGCTAGATTCATTTGTTAGACTTAGTAATAGAAAAATAATAGAAAACCTAATGCCCAATGTAATTGGTATGGGTGTTAAAGATGCTGTTTTTCTTTTAGAAAATATGGGATTAAGTGTTGAAGTGCATGGACGTGGAACAATTCAAAAGCAATCAATAATTCCGGGCTCAAGAATTTCAAATGGTGATTTGGTAGTTATTGAAATGTCATACAATTAAAAATTGAAATGAAAATTTTAAGCGACATATTACAGACAATAAAAATCAACAAAGTAACAGGAAATACCGAAATCCCTGTTACCGCAATTGTTTTTGATTCACGCAAAGTTGAATCGGGCTGTCTTTTTGTTGCCGTAAAAGGAACTCAGGTTGATGGACACAATTTTATCGAAAAAGCAGTTAAGAATGGTGCAAAAGGAATTGTATGCGAGATTCTTCCCACTGAGGTTTTTGAGGATGTGACAATGATCCAGGTCGACAATTCATCAAAAGTTCTTGGAGAATTAGCTTCTGCTTTTTATGAATACCCTTCGTCTCGATTAAAATTAATTGGTGTAACCGGAACGAACGGAAAGACAACTACCGTAACCTTATTATATAACTTACTCCGAAAACTTGGATACAAAGCCGGTTTGCTATCAACAGTACGAAATTACATTGATGATCAAATTATAGAAGCTACGCATACAACACCAGATGCTGTTCAAATGAATAAACTCATGAAACAAATGGCTGATGCCGGTTGCGAGTATTGTTTTATGGAAGTTAGTTCTCATGCTATTGATCAGGAAAGAATAGCAGGATTGAATTTTGCCGGGGCATTATTTACTAATATAACTCATGATCATTTAGATTACCATAAAACATTCGTTGAATATATTAAGGCCAAAAAGAAATTCTTTGATGATTTAAAACCAGGAAGCTTCGCTCTGATAAATACTGATGATAAGAATGGAACTGTTATGGTTCAGAATACAAGAGCGAAAGTTAACAATTATGCAGTTCGCTCTGCTGCTGATTTTAAGGCTAAAATTATTGAAAGTCATTTTGAAGGATCTATGTTAAATATCGACAATACTGATGTGTGGACTTATTTTGTGGGAAGATTTAATGCTTACAATGTACTGGCAGTTTATGCATGTGCTATTTTACTTGGTTTTAAAAAAGATGAAGTTTTAAAGGCATTAAGCGAAATGAAACCGGTAGAGGGCAGATTCGAAACACTCCGATCGCAAAATGGAATTACTGCAATTGTTGATTATGCCCATACTCCAGATGCATTATTGAACGTATTAAATGCAATTAATCAAATTAGAAATAATGAGCAGGAATTAATTACTGTTGTAGGTGCTGGTGGAGATAGAGATAAAACAAAGCGTCCGGAAATGGCAAAAATAGCAACTGCAAATAGTGATAAAGTGATTTTAACATCCGATAACCCACGATCTGAAGATCCAAATGTCATTATTGAGGAAATGAAAGCTGGCATTGATAGCGAAAGCAGAAAAAAGGTTTTGGCTATAGTTGATAGAAAGGAAGGAATTCGCACAGCGTGCTTATTGGCAAAGAAAGGAGACATCATTCTTGTTGCAGGTAAAGGACATGAAACTTATCAGGAAGTGAAGGGGGTTAAACATCATTTTGATGATCGCGAAGTGATAAAACAAATATTTTACGAACTATATAATTAGCAAGCATTATGCTTTATTATCTTTTTGCATATTTAAATAAGTTTGATATTCCGGGAGCCGGGATGTTTCAGTACATCTCATTCCGTTCTGCTTTAACGGTTATTACTTCGCTTATTATATCGATGATTTTTGGTAAGCGAATTATAAATTATTTAAGAAAACAACAAATTGGTGAAGAAATCCGGGATCTTGGACTTTATGGTCAAATGAGCAAGAAAGGTACGCCCACAATGGGTGGTGTCATTATTCTAGGATCAATCATAATTCCAACAATACTATTTGCTGATATCCTGAATGTTTATGTAATCTTAATGTTAATAACTACAGTTTGGCTCGGACTTATTGGATTTCTTGATGATTACATAAAAACGTTTAGAAAAAATAAAGGAGGATTGGCTGGCAAATTTAAAATCGTAGGCCAAATTGGATTGGGATTAATTGTTGGATTAACTTTATTTATTAGCGATGATGTTGTAGTTCGTGAAAGTAATAATGATAAACAAAATATTACCATTGAACAAATTGATTTAAATGTTGATAATCAACAAATTACGCAAAATATAAAATCAACAAAAACAACCATTCCATTCTTTAAAAATAACGAATTCGACTACGAATATCTTGTAAGATTTTTAGGAAAACATAGTCAGAAAGCTGCCTGGATCGTATTTGTAATTGTAGTGATTTTTATTGTAACAGCAGTATCAAATGGAGCAAATCTTACCGATGGTTTGGATGGACTGGCAACCGGTACTTCAGCTATTGTTGGAGCAACATTAGGAATATTGGCTTATGTCGGGGGTAATATTATTTATTCCGATTACCTGAATATTATGTATATCCCATACACGGGAGAACTTGTGGTTTTTATGAGTGCATTTATTGGAGCAACCATCGGATTTTTATGGTACAACTCATATCCTGCTCAGGTATTTATGGGCGATACCGGCAGTTTGGCCATAGGTGGAATTATAGCTGTGTTTGCAATTATTATTCGAAAAGAATTACTAATTCCAATTTTGTGTGGAATTTTCATTGTTGAAAATTTCTCAGTGGTTTTGCAGGTTGGTTATTTCAAATATACAAAACGTAAATATGGTGAAGGAAAGAGGATTTTTAAAATGGCTCCTTTGCATCATCATTACCAAATGAAAGGATATCCTGAGCCAAAAATTGTAATGCGATTTATGATTGTTGGAATTATTCTGGCTGTAATTACTATTGTAACTCTTAAAATCAGATAATAAACAGAATGAGAAAACGAATTGTCATATTAGGTGCTGGTGAAAGTGGAGTGGGTTCCGCTATTCTTGCTCAAAAGAATGGTGCCGATGTTTTTGTTTCTGATTTTGGGGAGATTAAATCTAACTATAAACAAAAGTTGGATAATCATAAAATTTTATGGGAGGAAAAGAAGCATACCGAAGGTTTAATTCTGGATGCCGATGAAATTATCAAAAGCCCCGGGATACCTGAAAAAGTTCACATAGTAAAGGCGGCATTAGAAAAAGGTATTCCTGTTATTTCGGAAATAGAATATGCTTCAAGATATACAAATGCTTTTAAAATTTGTATCACAGGTAGTAACGGTAAAACAACAACTACCATGTTAATCTATCATATTCTAAAAAGTGCCGGGTTAAATGTCGGATTAGCAGGTAATGTAGGTAAAAGCTGGGCACAACAAGTAGCTGAAGAGAATTTTGATTATTACGTTATCGAGCTAAGTAGTTTCCAGTTAGATGGAATGATCAATTTTAAAGCTGAAATAGCAATTCTGATGAATGTTACACCTGATCATTTGGACAGATATGATGGTATGCAGGGATACACTAACTCAAAATTCAGGATTTTACAAAATCAAACCAATAAAGACTTCTTTATTTATTGTGCCGATGATGTGGTGACAAAAACTGAAGTTGCAAAAAGAAAAATAGAAGCAAATAAACTCCCATTCTCATTAAAAGAAAGTTATTCTGAGGGAGCGCATATAGAAAATGAAACCATTAAAATTAAATATCAATCAAACGAGCTAATTATGTCAATACACGATCTAGCGTTAAAAGGGCAGCACAACACTTATAATTCAATGGCTGCAGGTATTGCTGCGCAGGTGCTTAAAATCCGAAAGGATAACATCAGGGAAAGTTTAAGTAACTTTCAGGGTGTTGAGCATCGTCTTGAGCCTGTGCTTAAGGTACATGGAATTGAGTTTATTAACGACTCAAAAGCAACAAATGTAAATTCAACCTGGTATGCACTTGAAAGCGTCTCAAATAATCTAATTTGGATTGCTGGGGGAATTGATAAAGGAAATGATTATTCAATTCTTGAAGAATTGGTGCGTAAAAAGGTAAAAGCAATTATTTGTCTTGGAAAAGATAATGCCAAGATTCACAACGCTTTTGGGCATATTGTGGAAACAATTATTGATGTTCAATCGGCATCAGAGGCTGTAAAAACTGCATATTATCTTGCAAGAAAAGATGATTCAGTTTTATTATCGCCTGCTTGTGCAAGTTTCGATCTTTTCGATAATTATGAAGATCGGGGAAATCAGTTTAAGAAAGCAGTTAGAGAACTGTAGAAATTAACTTGTTTTTAACTATAAGAATCTGATAAGAATATGAGATTAAAGGAGGTACTGTCTAAATACTTTAAGGGCGACAGAGTAATCTGGGGGGTGATTTTTACGCTTTCAGTTTTCTCATTGTTAGCTGTTTACAGTTCAACAGGAACTCTTGCATATAAATATCAGGAAGGAAATACTGCATATTATATCATCAAACACTTTGTGCTTTTAGTGGTAGGATTAAGCATTATTTTTGTTACTCATTTGATTCCTTATAAGTTTTATTCAAGATTATCTCAATTATTCTTGTACATCTCAATTTTTTTATTGGCAATTACTCTGGTAATGGGAACAAGTTTGAATCAGGCAACACGTTGGTTAACATTGCCCGGTTTAGGTTTTACTATTCAAACATCCGACTTTGCAAAATTAGCATTGATCATGTATGTAGCTCGTGTACTTTCAATGCGCCAGGATGATAAAAAACAAAATGATTTTAATGGCGTTTTCGTTTCGCTAATTTTACCTGTAGTTATTGTTTGTGGTTTAATTATGCCTGCAAACTTATCTACTGCTCTAATTTTATTTGTCACTTCATTTTTATTGATGTTTATTGGTCGTGTTAAAATAAAATATTTGATGGGTATTAGTGGAGTAGGAGTTTTAATTGTAGCATTAATTATAGCGGGAGTTATTATTTCAGGCTCAAATACCGGACGTATTGGAACATGGCAAAATCGTATAGAAAGTTTTGCCAGTGGCGAAAGTGAAGATAATTATCAGGTAGAGCAAAGTAAAATTGCTATTGCGACAGGAGGTATTTTTGGTAAAGGTCCTGGAAATAGTACTCAACGGAACTTTTTACCTCATCCTTATTCAGATTTTATTTATGCCATAATAATAGAAGAATACGGATTTTTTGGTGGAGTTTTTGTATTGTTCTTATACATGTTTTTACTATACAGAGCGGGAGTTATAGTCCGGAAAAGCACCCGCACATTCGCAGCCTTTCTGGCTATTGGCTTATCCATAAGTTTGGTTTTTCAGGCCATGATTAATATGGGTGTTGCGGTTCATCTTTTCCCTGTAACAGGGCAAACTTTGCCATTGGTTAGTATGGGAGGATCATCAATATTATTTACTGGGGTAGCATTCGGAGTTATATTAAGTGTAAGCAGAAGCATTGAGAAAAACGATGAACTTATTACAGAAGCGGTTCCAGGATCAGAATCAGAATTAGAAGCAGAAACAGAAAGTGAAACAGAAGAGTAAAAATATCATTATCAGTGGTGGAGGAACAGGAGGTCATGTGTTTCCTGCAATTTCTATTGCTAATGCCATTAGGGAAATTGATCCTAATGCAAATATACTTTTTGTTGGTGCTTTAGGTAAAATTGAAATGGAAAAAGTACCGGCAGCAGGGTATAAGATTATAGGATTGCCTGTTGCAGGTTTGCAAAGACGACTAACTACTAAAAACATAAGTTTCGTTTATAAATTAATAAACAGTTTAAAAATATCAAGAAAGATAATTAAAGATTTTAAACCCGATGTGGTAGTAGGGGTTGGTGGGTACGCCAGCGGACCGGTTTTGCGAATTGCTAACATAAAAGGAATACCTACTCTCATACAGGAGCAAAATTCGTATGCCGGAATTACAAATAAACTATTAGCAAAAAAAGCCAAAAAGATTTGTGTTGCTTATGAAGGAATGGAAACCTATTTCCCTAAAAATAAAATATTATTAACAGGAAATCCTGTTCGTCAGGATTTGCTCGATAAAATTGGAAGCAGGAAAGAGGCAATTAGTCATTTTGAGTTGGAAAGTGGAAGAAAAACAGTGTTAGTAATAGGCGGTAGTTTGGGTGCTCGAACTGTAAATCAGAGTGTAATAGGTGATATAGAAAAAATAGGGAAATCTGACTTTCAACTTTTATGGCAAACGGGTAAGTATTATTACGAAGAGGCCAAAAAGGTAACAGATGAATCAGGATATAAAAACATTAAGGTGCTTGATTTTATAACCAGAATGGATATGGCATACGCCGCAGCTGATATAATTATTTCAAGAGCAGGAGCAGGAACAATTTCTGAACTTTGTTTGGTTGGTAAACCTGTGATTTTAGTTCCTTCGCCAAATGTTGCCGAAGATCATCAAACAAAAAATGCAATGGCTTTGGTAAATAAAAATGCAGCTATAATGATTCGGGATATTGATGCCCGAGAAAAATTAATTGATACAACACTTGAGTTAATCGAAAATGAAAAACAAAGAATAAGTTTATCAGAAAATATTAAAGGAATGGCTTTACGCGATTCTGCAAAAATAATTGCTGAAGAAGTTTTGAAATTATGTTAAAACAAAAAGATTATGTATATAAAGACTTTGTGATTCTTTGTGAGTACTTTGTGGAACTTTGTGGTATAATTAAAGAAGATTGTTACACAGAGTCCCTCAGAGAAGACCCAAAGTTCCTCAAAGTAAAAATTTATGAACAAAATAAATATATTCTACTTTTTGGACAGATTTAAAATTTAAGGGGCTAATTTGATACCTTAAGTTTGAAAGTAACAAGAAATATGATTATGCATTTATAAAAGAGAATAATAGTTTAAAAATGAATCTTAACGAAGTACATAATGTTTACTTTATTGGTATTGGTGGCATCGGAATGAGTGCCATTGCCAGGTATTTTAATGCTTTGGATAAAAATGTGGCAGGTTATGATAAGGTTTCGAAACCATTAACTGATGAGCTCATTCAAGAAGGAATAAATATTCATTTTACTGATGATATCTTGAAAATTCCATTAGAATTTAAAAACAAGGAAAATACTCTTATAATCTATACTCCTGCAGTTCCGAAAAAACATACGGAATTGAATTATTTTATTGATCAGGGTTTTGAAATTAAAAAACGATCCGAAGTGCTTGGAATGCTTTCACAGGAAAAAAGATGTATTGCTGTGGCTGGAACGCATGGCAAAACAACCATAACTACAATGATTTCTCATTTAATGAGGCAGTCACGAATTGGATGTAATGCATTTTTAGGCGGCATCTCAAAAAATTACAAAACAAATTATTTGCTTGATAAAGAAAGTAAGTATGTTGTTGTTGAGGCGGATGAATTTGATCGTTCATTTTTAAAATTGAATCCGCAAAAAGCTATTATTACAGCTGTTGATGCCGATCATCTGGATATTTATTCTGATGAAAATGATTTAAAAGAAGCATTTAAGCAATTTATAAACCAAATACATTCAGGTGGTAAGTTAATCATTAAAGCCGGCCTGAATTTTAACATACCACAGCGAAAAGATATTGATATTTATACATATTCATTAAATACCAATTCCGATTTCAAGGCTGAAAACATTCGAATTGAAAATGGTTTATATGTTTTTGATTTTGTTGGAATCTGTGGTAGGATTGATAATTTAAAATTAGGATTACCCGGATTATTAAATGTTGAAAATGCTGTTGCAGCGATCGCAATGGCAAGTATGTCAGGTGTGCATAACGATGAAATATTTAATGCTCTTGGAAGATTTAAAGGAATTCAACGACGATTCGATTATCAGGTATATCAGGAGAATTTTGTGTATATCGATGATTACGCTCATCATCCTGAGGAATTAAAAGCATCAATTAGTTCGGCTAAAGAGCTATTTAGAATCAAAAAAATAACAGGCATTTTTCAGCCTCACTTATATACACGTACAAGAGATTTTGCAGAAGAGTTTGCAAAGAGTCTCGATTTATTGGATGAGATCATTCTTTTAGATATCTATCCGGCACGGGAAGAGCCCATTGCTGGAGTAACATCAAAAATAATCTTTGATAACATCAAGAATCAGAATAAAACCATGTGTACTAAAGCTGAGTTAATGGATGTGTTAAAAAATAAAAAGCCAGAAGTATTGATGACCCTTGGAGCTGGTGATATTGATGAATTTGTTGAACCTATAAAAAAGTTTTTTACTTAAGCAAAATGAAAATTTTTAAAAACATATTGATTTGGGTTTTCATAATTGCATATATAGCAGTAGCCATGAGCTTTGTTAAAGAACAAAGAACCAAAATTCTATGCCATGATATTAGGGTCGAGATTTTAGATAGTTTAAGAAACGGTTTTATTTCAGTTAGTGATATAGAAGATTTTTTTCACGAAGCAGATATGAATGTTATTGGAGCTCCTGTTGTAACTATTAACACCAAAGATCTGGAGAAAAAATTAAAGCAATATGCTTCGATAAAAAATGCCGAAGTTTTTGTTACATTAAATGGAGATATAAGGGTAGAAATTGATCAGAGAAACCCGATTGTACGGGTTATAAATAAACGTCGACAGAGCTATTATATTGACGAGGAATGTAACATCATGCCATTGTCGAGCAAATATTCATCACATGTTTTAGTAGCAAATGGGCATATTGTTGAACACTTTGAGCTAAATAGAACACAAAAGATACCTTGTGAAAATTCTGATAATAATGATGATGAAAACTGGCAAAAGAATCATCTCATATGCGACTTATACCAGTTAAGTAAGTTTATTTATGATGATGATTTCTGGAGAGTACAAATAGAACAGGTTTATGTAAATAATGAGTATGAGTTTGAACTAATTCCTCGTGTGGGTTCACATATTATTTACTTTGGAAGCATTGAAAACTACGAAACCAAACTTAGAAACCTGAGAGCATTTTATTTACAGGGACTAAACAAGGTTGGATGGAATAATTATGAAAAAATAAGTTTAAAATTCGATAATCAAGTAATTTGTACAAAACGATAATAAAATGAGTCAAAAAGAAGATTTTGTTGCAGCAATAGACATTGGAACAACTAAGATTGTAGCCATCGTCGGTAAACGTAAAGAAAACGGCAAGATCGAAATTCTTGGAATGAGTAAAACAGCCTCGAAAGGAGTTAAACGTGGTGTTGTTTTAAACATCGAAGAAGCAGTAAATTCAATTCAGAAAACTGTTGAAGATGTTCAATTCACCATCGGTAAACAACTTTCAGATGTTTATGTGGGAATTGCCGGTCAGCACATTAAAAGTATTAAAAACCGTGGTTACATTAATCGTGATTCGTATGATGATGAAATCACAAAAGAAGACATTAATGCTCTTATCCAGGATATGTATAAAATACCTATCGATATTGGGGAGGAAATTATTCATGTCTTACCTCAAAATTACATTGTTGATAATGAAACCGGTGTTAAAAATCCGGTTGGAATGTCTGGTAAACGTGTAGAAGCTAATTTTCATATTGTAATTGGTCAGGTTGCATCTGCTAAAAATATTGGTAAATGTATTGCAAAGGCAGGACTTAAGCTTAATCAGTTGGTTTTAGAGCCATTGGCTTCTTCTGAAGCTGTTCTTACTGCTGATGAAAAAGAAGCAGGTGTTGCTCTGGTTGATATTGGTGGTGGCACTACAGATATAGCCGTATATTATGATGATATCATCAGACATACAGCAGTAATCCCATTTGGTGGCGATGTAGTTACAAAAGATATCAAAGAGGGATGTTCTATTTTGCAACGTCAAGCCGAACTATTGAAAATGCAATATGGCTCTGCTCTTGGTGATTTAGCAAAAGAAGAAGAAGTTGTTTCAATTCCTGGAATTAGTGGAAGAGAACCCAAAGAAATATCTTTTAAAAGTCTGGCTTACATTATCCAGTCCAGAATGGAAGAAATATTTGATGCAGTAATTTATGAAATTGAAAATTCAGGTTATTTCGATAAATTAAGTGCTGGTATTGTTTTAACCGGAGGTGGAGCTTTATTAAAACATCTTCCTGCATTGGTTAAATTTAAAACAGGCCTGGATGTTCGAATTGGTTATCCTACTGAACATTTGGCATCAGATGCAATTGCAGAGGTTAATCATCCTATGTATGCAACAAGTGTCGGACTTATTATAAAGGGATTTGAGCAAAACGATAAAAATAAAGTTAGTCCTAAAGCAAAAATAAAAGAGAAAGAAATTGAACTTGAAGAGAACTTTGAGGAAGAAGAGCTAACTGAAAGAAAAGATAATAAATACGGATTTATTAGTAACTTAAAGAAAGTCTTTACTGATATTTTTGATGAAGATGATGCAGAAATGTAATTTGTACAGATATTAACTGATTGTATTTTTATTTGAAAAACGTTGGCTTATATAGATATAAAAAATAACTACTAAAAATAAATATTATGACTGATGAATTAATAAATTTCGATTTACCTGTCGACCGATCATCAATAATAAAAGTTATTGGAGTGGGTGGAGGTGGAGGTAATGCAGTCAATCACATGTTTACCCAAGGTATTAGAGACGTTAACTTTGTTGTTTGCAACACCGATGCTCAGGCTTTAACCAATAGCCCGGTTTCGGTTAAAATACAGCTTGGAGAGTCGCTAACAGAAGGACGAGGAGCAGGAAACAAACCTGAAATTGGCAGACAGGCAGCCATTGAAAGTCTTGAGGATATCGTTGATGTTTTAGAAGGAAATACAAAAATGGTTTTCATAACTGCTGGAATGGGTGGAGGAACAGGCACAGGTGCGGCACCAATTATTGCAAAAGCTGCTAAAGAGCTTGGATTGCTTACTGTTGCCATTGTTACGATCCCTTTTCGGTTCGAGGGTGAGCGTAGAATTAATCAGGCAGTTGAGGGGATAAACGAAATCGAAAAATATGTCGATTCATTACTGGTCATTAATAACGAAAAATTACGTGAGGTTTGTGGTAACTTAAAGTTTTCTGAAGCATTCTCGTATGCCGATAATATATTAGCAACAGCAGCAAAAGGAATTGCCGAGATAATTACTGTTCCGGGTTATATCAATGTTGATTTTGCTGATGTTGAAACAGTTCTTTCAAACAGTGGTGTCGCACTTATGGGAACAGGTGTTGCTGAAGGTGACGATAGAGCTGTAAAAGCAGTTCAGCAGGCGTTGGCATCGCCATTATTGAATGATAATGATATACGTGGAACCGAAAATATATTATTAAATATTACTTCGGGGAAAAATGAAATTACAATGGATGAAATTGGCGAAATTGCCGATTATGTAAATAGTGAAGTTGGTTCAAGCCCTAACATTATTTGGGGTACAGGCTTTGATGAAAAACTTGAAGATAGTATTAGCATAACAATTATTGCAACTGGTTTTGAAAGTAACAGTATTCCTGAACTTTATGCTAAGAAAACAACAAAACGAACAATTACTTTATCAGATAATGAGGGTATTAAAAAGAAAGATCCAATATTGAAATTAGATGAGGAAATTATAAGGGAAGAGGATAGAAGTTTAGAGTTTAGCCAACGTACAATTGATTTTGATATTAGAAATAGTAGAAATTCAGATTCAGAAAAATTTATTGTTCTTCAGGAACCTGAGTCGGAAACAGAAGTAGCTATCGAGACAAAAAAATCTGAAATATTAAAAAATCTGAACGAGTCGCGTGAGAGAATGAAAGAAAAACGAATGGATTCCTCAAAAATAAAAGATAATATTGATGAGATTGAGAGTGAACCTGCTTATAAAAGAAAAAACCTGAAAATCGAACAACCTGTTCATCCTAACGATTCAAAAGTTTCACGTTACTCACTTATGGATGATGAAAATGGTGATGGGGCAACTTTAAATCCAAATAACTCTTATTTACATGATAATGTCGATTAATTGAATGTTTTAGTGATTAGCTATTGTTCAACTTCGATTACATAATCAAAAATCTAAATTAATAACAAGGATAAGATGAGTTTAGAAGAAAAAATTAATCAGAATATTAAAAAAGCAATGTTGGCCCGCGAAAAAGATAAACTGGAAGCATTGCGTGCTGTAAAAACTGCTATACTAATTGCAAAAACTGAAAAAGGTGCTACAGGAGAGGTTACAGAAGAGGCAGAGATTAAAATCTTACAGCGATTAGTAAAACAAAGAAAAGAATCAGCAACTATTTTTGAAGAACAGAATAGGCCTGAATTGGCTGAGAAAGAATGGTTTGAAGCTAAGATTATTGAAACATATTTGCCTGAACAGATGAGTGATGATGAATTAACCCGACAAATTCAGAAAATAATTGATGAAGTTGGCGCAAAGAACATGTCCGATTTAGGAAAGGTAATGGGAAAAGCATCCAAAGAATTAGCCGGGAAAGCAGAGGGTAAGGCTATTGCCGATAAAGTAAAAGCTTTGCTAAGTTTATAAAGTAAAGATAGATTTTAAAATTTGTTTAAAGTTCACCTGGGTTAGCAGTAATAGCTCGCATTTAATGTGAGCTTTTTTTTATCTTTATCATATTAATTCAAATAACTTTTAATGAAAAAAGTTTTACTAATAAATTCAAATCTTGAAATTTTTCCTTATCCTGTAGCTCCTCTGGGTATTTCTCTGGTTGCATCATCACTTCAAAACAAATATGAAGTTAAGGTATTTGATTTCGCAAATTATTCGACCGATTCATTAATAAACTTGATAGCAAATTATAAACCTGATTTCATTGGTATTGGATTACGCAATATCGATAATGTAACTATGCGTAACTGCAAATGGTATCTCGAGGATATAAATAATGCAATAATCATACCTGTAAAAAATAGTTCTAATGTTCCGATAATTATCGGTGGTAGTGGATTTAGCATAGCACCAAAACAAATTCTTGAATATTTTAATGTGGATTATGGAATTATTGGTGAAGCCGAAGAAATCTTTTCTCAATTACTTCAAAGAATTGAAAATGGGGAGGGAATATCTGATCTTAAGAATGTCATATCAAAGAATTGGCAAAGTTTAATAAAGTTCGAACAACACAGTAAATTTTTAAAGATTCCTCATGCAAAAATTGATCAGTTTATAGACTTTGAACCTTATAAAAAAAGAGGGAGCTATCCAATTCAAACAAAACGAGGATGCACACATAAATGCATTTATTGTTCATACCCAAATATTGAAGGTCGAAAGTACAGGCTAAGACCTGTAAATGATATTGTTGATGAAATTGAAAATGTTCACAAGAGGATTCCGGATATTCCTTTTGAATTTGTTGATTCGACCTTTAACTCACCCTTAAAACATGCACTAAATATCTGTAAGGAAATAATACGTAGAAATTTAATCATAAAGCTGCGTACAATGGGAGTTAATCCTGGTGAAGTGACTGAAGAGTTAATTTCACTTATGAAACAAGCTGGTTTTACACAGATTGATTGTACTCCTGATTCGGCGTCAGAATTAATAATTAAAAATTACAGAAAAAATTTTACTAAAAATAAACTTATTAATTGTGCTCAGATAATTCAGAAATATAATATGCCAACTATGTGGTTCTTTATGCTTGGTGGACCTGGTGAAACGGAACAAACTATATTAGAAACATTTGATTTTATTGATTCTTACATTTACGATGAGGATATGGTTCATATTACAGAAGGAATAAGAATTCTTCCAAATACTGAATTATACGAAATAGCAATAAAAGAAGGAATTATCTCCGAAGAAATGAATGTCATTAATCCTATGTTTTATGTAAGTCCTTCAATCGGTAAATCAACGCTTACTCAACTATTAGAAAGAGAAGTTGGTAAAAGAAACAATGTTTTGAATTCCATAGATACAACTCCTTCGCCCGAATTAATGCAAGCAGCAATAAAGTATCGAATTGAAAGTAATATTGAAGAACCTATGTTTAGATCTTTGCTCAGAGTTCAAAAGGAATTGAAACAAAAAAAGGAGTGAATCTTTCACTCCTTTTATCTGTTAGAAATTGATATTCTAATAAAATTTAGCTCTTTTATCAATAATATTCGCTGTTTCTTTTAAAGCTTCATAAGCTTCGTAACTTGCTCTGTTTTGAAATTGCATCATTGATTGTGCTTGTTGAAGTTCTATATTAGCATTTTCTGCTACACTTACCGAATTTACTTTTAACACAAATACATTGTTGTCTCCTTTTACAGGGCCTGTAATTTGATCAGTATTAGCGGATGTTGCAACAGCAACAAGTTTAGGCTCTATACCTGCATTTGGAACAGAATATGATCTAAAACTAATATCAGTAGCTTCAAATACTTCAGTATTAAATTTAGAAGCCACGTTCTCTAATGAATTATTTTCTTGCAAAGCCTCTTTGAATTTCTCAGCTAAATATTCCGCTTTTTTCTCCTTCTTAACCTGAACAATCACTTGAGCGTTTACCTGTTCAAGAGGAGCAATGCCTTCTTCTTTAACCTCGTTCACAAAACCAATTATAAAACGGTTTCCTAATTCAAAAATAGCATTGTTTTGTGATGTGATGATATTAAAGTTATCGGTTTTATAAATAGATCGAATGAATTCTCTTGGACTTTCCAATCCTGCAAGTTGCTGATCAGATTCTTTAATGTTAGTTGCTATTTTCTTTGTTAAACCTTCTTCTTCAATAGCTTTTTGAAATTTTTCATAAGTTGTGTTATTTCCTGCGAATTTACTTGCTTCAGTATAAGTCATTTGATAAGTTTCTGAGCTGGGCTCTAACTTGCGACCTAATATAGCAACTTTTACTTTTTTCTCATCCTTAGATTTGTTTGTTACCTGAACAATATGTAATCCGAATTGAGTAGCAACTAATTTGTATTCACCAACTTTAGAGCTAAAACAAGTATCACTAAATGGAGATACCATTTGATTTGCTCTGAACCATCCTAAATCACCCCCTTTTTCATTTGCAGCTTTATCAGAAGAAAATTGAGAAGAAAGTGATGCAAAGTCAGCACCTTTTTCCAACAAGTTCTTCAAACTGTCAGCAATTGCAAAAACCTGACCTGAGCTTTGTTGTTGAGTTGGTTGTATAAGAATATGTCTTGCTTTAACCGAATCGGGAACATAATTTACTTCTGACAGTTTAGCTAATAGATATGCTTCATTCTCAAAATAAGGGCCATACATGAAACCTTCTTCTGCATCAAACATTACATCTTTTAATTGTTCAGGAAGTTCGTCTTTCTTATAATTAATATTATTAAATTGAATATCACTATTTAAATTTACAAATTCCTTATCATTCTCAGTATTTGCAAAATCTCCTTTAATAGTATTAATCCATTCTTCGGTAGCTTTTTTATCTGCTTCGGAAGGAACAACATCAAAAGTTACATATTCAATATTTCTTGATGCCTCTTGTTTATATTCATTTTGATGATTATCATAATAGGTTTTTAAATCACCATTTTTAATTTCTATTAAACTATCGGGGATCGTGTTAATGTTTTGAATAACAAAATCAAAATCAACTTTTTTATTAATATTGTTCAATTCGTTTTGAGCTTCTGCTTTTGTTGTATATAATCCCTTGCTTATTAAAGTTGTGTATTTTGTGAACATTCTTTCCTGAATCATTTGATCTTCAACAAACAGCCAATAAGCTTTTTGCTGTCCGGTAGGATCCTGATCATATGTTTTTAAGAAACGAATTACAGCCATGGTGTTTAATTCACCTGTTTCTGGGTTTGTAAATAAATTCTGAATAATAGGATGAACATTTTCTCCTTGAACCATATCCCATAATTCCTGACTGCTAACATCAATATCAAGATTGGCGTATTCATCAGCTAGTACATATTCTCTTTCTAGTTGACTCCATGTTTGTGACTGTATTTTTTGGGTAGTAGCTTCATCAAGAGCCGACTTTCCAGTACTAAACTTATTTATTTCTATAATATCAGTAAGTTCCTTTTGATATTTCTGATAAGAAATAGATTTACCTGCGATTTCAGCAATTTCAAACTGAGAATCTGAAAACAGGGTTTTTCCTGAATTTAAAAAATCTCCTAAAATAAATGCAAGTAGGGCAAATCCTATTACTACTGCAACTAACACTCCTGCGCGATTTCTAATTTTCTCTAATGTAGCCATTGAATATTGTTTTTGTCAAAATTTTTAAAGGTTCGAATATACTAATTTTAATTATTTTTAGTGCCATAAGGCAAAAATATTAACTCGCAAATTTAGTATTTTATTATTTTCTTTTCGAAATTTAAAGCTAATAATTTTATAAACTAAAATAATTTATGCCTGCGACGAAAGAATCTCAAGTTTTACCAAATCTACCCGTGTTTCACTAACTTTTAATATTGTAAATCTGAATTGTTCAATTGTAATTTGATCTTTAATACCGGGAAAACTTTCTGTATGATTTAAGATGTAACCGGCTAAAGTTTCATATTCTTCGTTTTCAGGAATATTAATCTCGTATTTTTCATTTAGATAGTCTATTTCTAATCGACCCGAAAAAATAAAATCCTTTTCTGAAAGTTTTTTTTCAAAAAGATCCTCTGAATCGTGTTCGTCTTTAATTTCACCAAAAATTTCTTCGAGGATATCTTCAATAGTTATGATTCCGGATATTCCTCCAAACTCATCAACAATGGCTGCTATGTTTTGCCCTGATTTAATAAAAAAACGTAAAAGCTTATTGGCAGGCATAGTCTCTGGGAAATACTTAATATTCTTAATCTCATTTCTTAAATCCAGATTCATATTAAACAGGCTCTTACTGTTAATAAATCCAATAATATCTTCAATTGAATCTTTGAAAACCAGAATTTTTGAATAACCAGTAGAAATAAACTTTGCTTTTAATTCTTCTAAATTATTAATCTCAATAGCTGTTATTTCGTTTCTGGGAATCATACATTCTCTTACTTTTACCTCAGCAAAATCCAATGCGTTTTGGAACAATCTGATTTCTGAATTTATATCTTCATTTTTCAAGCTATATTTTTGAATATCCGAAACAAATTTGGTTAAATCGTCTTTGCTAAAATCAGTTTTACGATTTGTTAAAAGATCACGCCTGTCTACTTTATTAAGTGTGGCGTTTGATAAAAAAAGTACAATTTTTAAAATTGGAAAAACGAGTATGTAGATCGTTATTAAAAATACGGCAAACAGATTGATTATTTCATTTGGAAAATATTCGCCAAGTATTTTAGGAATACTAATAATTAAAGGAAAAATAATTAATCCAATAACAAATCCAAAAAGTAAAAGGAGGAGTATCGTATTAAAATACTGAAACAGATCAGACATATCAGCTCTTAATAGAATTACCAGGATTGTTAAAGTTGAATAATACAGAATGTTATTAGCGATAGAAAATTCATTTGTTTTTCTACTTATAAAACTTAATATTTTGGAGTGGTAATTTGCTTTCTTTTTATCTAATTCAAGTTGAATTTCGTTAACTGAATTAAATGCAGATTTTAAAATAAGAAAAAGCAATAATAATAAAACCAATAACCCATATATAAACGGATCATCCATTCGTATTGTCTTTATTTGTTTTTCTAATTTGTCTTCTTAATAAATACATAATGAAAGCAACGGAGGAGAATATAAAAAAGGCATAACTTTTTGTAAACCCTTCGAAATAGGTTTGGTGAATACCGGCAAACAGGCAAAGAATAGCTGTTATTACCCAAAGAATTTCAAATGCAAGAGATAATTTAGTTCTCATTTTCAACACTTATAGTTCCAGAGGTATTTTTAATTCGCCAATCAGTAAGATCTTGGTTTGCTTCAAATCCTTTTCCATGAATTATCCCATCTTTATTTGTTATTCGAACATAACGATCGGAGTATATTTTTCCTTTTTGTTCATCCCATATAAGGTACTCGGTATTTAAAGTATCACCTTCGTCACTAACTGAAACCACATCGTTCTCCGCAGTCCACAATTTTTCAGTTTCGTCGTAAATGCAGTAATTTGCTTTTATAAATGAACTTACTTTTTGCAAAGAATCGTAAAACTCAACATAAAGCCCTTCAGGAAATTCAGAATATGGTTCTTCAATATCTAAGTATCTATTAATTTGTTTTGACTGAATTCGTGCTTCAATAAGTGCATTCTTACTGTAAATAATTTCGGTATTGGTAACAGCCCAAGAAGGGGCATTTAACTCGCTGGTAATAGCGTTAACTTTTTCAATAGAACTGTGCTCACATGATATAAAAAGCATAATAATTCCTGTAAACACAGGAATTATTATGCTTTTCAAGTAGGGTTTACTTAAAAAATTATCGTGCTCTAACTGTAGTTCTTTCATTTATCCAACATCCTACTGTGTATGTATCTCCTTCTTTTAATCCATAAAAGAATATGGTTTCGTTATCAGGAAAAAATGGTCTGTATGCATCAATAAATTTATTGGCATCATCGGTTAAAGTGGCATCAATCGCTTTTGCTTTCAGAAATTTATCAACAGCAGCCCAATAAACTGCTTTTTGACCAAATTCTTCTTCTCCACATGTTTTGCTAGCTGCTGCATAGATATTGCCAATCAATAAATAAGGGTAACCATTGGTAGCATCTAATTCAGCAGAATTTAAAGCATATGTTCTTGCTTGTTGGTAATTTCCTAATCGACGGGTAACATCTCCAAGTTCAAGATAATATTTAGCTTTATTAATATTCTCCAATTCCAATTCGATTGCTTGCTTATAATATTTAGTTGATTCTTCTAATTTATCAGCTTGGTTTGTAATTCTTGCAAGCTCGTATGCAAGGTCAGCTGCAGGTGCTAATGTGTTAAGCCTGGAAGCCATATTGAAAAACAACTCTGTATTGTTACATTTTGTTGCTCTTAAAAGATCTGTTGATTTTTTCAAGAATTCAACATCATCTGGAGTTTCAGTAAACTTTTTGGTATAGAAAGGGACTAATTCGTCACAACTTGCAACACCCTCAAATATTTGATCAATTGGGGCTTTAGCGGGTTCCATTCTCGCTCCGTCTTTACCACCTTTTTTAATAACGGCATCAACAATTTCAGATACTATTCCATAATCACTTACAACTTGTCCTGCACTGAATGCATTAGCCTGTAAAAGTGCATTAGAAGCCTGCATAAAGGTTAGTAACTGAGCTGGTCCGCTTTCATTCTTTTCAAGCTGTATAGATTTTTTTAACCAATCATATCCAATTTGCATATTTTCAATTGTGTTTTCGGAATATTTAATAAAATCAACTCCTTTATTTCCAAGAACATAACCTTCTTTGCCAAAATATTTAATTCTTTTATCATATATTCTCATCATACTATCAACCAGCCTTTTTTTCTGAGTAGCGTCTTGTATTGTTTTTAAGGTACTTTCAATCATTTTTATACCATCAATATAGATGTATAAACTGGCTTTTGGACATTCATTATAAACAATTGCCCAAGAACTTTGAGCTATTTCATAATTTTCTTGTCTGGCATATTCCCTATATAATGACAAGTTCTTGATACAGCTGATACTGTCTTCTCCATGTCCATATTTTGACCCATCCAAGTATCCTTTTTGCCCAAAAACAAAACCGATAGTTAGTGCTAAAAACAAAGTTGTTAAAATCCCTTTTGCAATTGTTTTCATTTTTATAAGTTTTTAATTATTGAAATTTTCTTTTTATAAACCAAAAATCGTACAAAGTTATATTAATTCCGAATGTTTGGTAATTTTCCTCTATTAATCCATTTGCTGTTGTACCTCTTTTCCCATACGAATAAGATACGTTTAGACTTGTTCTTTGGTTCGATAATGGGAATCCTAGTCCAAATGTTATGCCATAATTTTTAATTTGTTCTCCATTAAGCTTAAGATATGTATTATTTAAATACGCACCTGCCCGATAGTTAATTCTTTTATAATAATCTCTCAACGAAAATTTGCCAGGTGTATATTCAAAACCAAAGTTAAAACTTTGATCTGTACCAAAGTTATCATTCACATTAAGAGATTTTATATTTTTCCAGTCCTGATAGGAATAATCAAAACCAATTATTAATTTATTTTTAATACCTGTAGTAAACCCAATACTGTATCTTGCAGGCACTTCAACTTTATAATTGTTTGTACTGGAAGACGAAATTGTATCAATTTTACTTGAGTAACTGGCAAGATAATCGATAACATTTATGTTATATAAGCTGAAATTCTCAGTCATTAAAACAGCACTTTCCTTTTTTGAATTAAAATTAATTTTATTCGAATAGCTTAATCCAACAACATAAAAGTACTTATCAGAAAACTCATTATAATACTGTAGGCCAAAATCGTATGTTAGTTTTTTTACTGAAATATTGTCAGCAACAACAGTTGCATAACTGTCTGGTCTATCCAAATAAGCCTGGTTATACTGCTCGATAGATCCAAAAAGATAGTTAATATTAATCCCCAGTGAAAGATTCTTAAATAGCACAAATGAATTGCTTAAATATAATTGGTTTATACCACCATTACCGTAATAATCATAATGTAAATTTACCGTGTCAATAGGCTCATAATCTCCGGTTTGTTGTATATTGTATCCTATTTTTGAATAAGGAGTTATCCCTAGGCTGGCAAACCACCATCTTTTAATAGGAAATGAAATAGCAATATGGTCAAAAGAAAAATCATCAAAATTGGCTGTTGATGAAGTCGATTTCATGTCTTTAAAAATACCTTGCACTCCAACATCAAAAATAAACGACATGGTGTCTTGAGCGCTAATAGCTGCAGGGTTCATGTAGTTAATTTGATTATTTGCTCTCAGACCTGTTGAAAGGCCTCCCATTGCTTTGCTATTATTAAAGCCGTTTCGATCGATATCCCCAATGCCAAATCTTGAATATGGCGAGTTAGTAATGCTCTGGCTAAACGAATATATGTTGGTTAATGCAATAATTCCGATTATTAAAAGATATCTTTTTATCATTTTGGTTGGTTGTGTTCTATAATTCTGTTTAATCCTATATAATTTAAATTTAAGTTTACAAAGATGGTATTTTTTAACTTTTTATCAAAAAAAATAGCATCTCCTCCTGTTAAAATAATTTTTAAGTCATCATATTCGCTTTTTAATGTGTTTATATATCCATCTACTTCGAAAATTATTCCATTCTGGACTCCAGAAATTATAGCATTAGCAGTGTTATCCGCGATTAAACTAAAATCTTCATTCTTTTCAAGCAATGGTAATTTATTTGTAAAATGATTTAGTGCTTTGTATCTCATTGTTAAACCTGGTGAAATGGTGCCACCTAAGTATTGTTTCTGTTCATTTATGAAATCAAAAGTTATTGCGGTTCCCATGTCAATGACCAAAACGTTCATGTCCGGGAAAATATTGTATGCTCCAATTACAGCTGCTAAACGGTCTTTACCTAAAGTGCTTTTTGTTTTATATTGATTTTCAATTGGAATATTAGTTGTTTCATCCAATTCAATAAAATAGCTCAGACTTGATTTTAAAAAAGCAAGAATTGAAGGATCAATAACTTTTACTGAAGAAAGTATCCCATTTTCTATGTTAGAATGTTTGTTCAGGAAATTTTGTAAAGTTGGAACTGATAATTCATCTATTGATGTTGAATCCACTAGTTCATTTTTGTAAAAAACGGCAAGTTTATTTCTGGTATTTCCTATATCAATGGTGAGATTCATTAATTCTTAATGTATTTAAAATCAGCCTGTAAAATTATGAAATTATTCCGTATGTTAAGATTAATAATAAGATTTTTACCCTACATGAATATTTTTTGCATTTTATGAATAGCATTCTGTATGCTTAGAGTTCGATCAAAGCTCATTGTCAGCTTGTTATTGGCTTCTTTCATTTTTATATCTTTTGGATTTTGCTGAATAAAACCTAATATTTTTGAAAATACTGTTGATTTATAGAAAGGAGAATCTTGATTACTTATAAAATAGGCTGTCATTTTTCCGTTTTTTAAAATTATTTTTTCAAAACCCAGTTCAACAGCTAACCATCTTAATCGGACAACATTTACTAATTCTATTGTTTGGGAAGGTATTTCCCCAAATCGATCTTTTAAGTGATTTTCAAAATCGATTAGTTTTTCTTCTGTTTCTATATTATCAAGTTCACGATATAATCTTATTCTTTCTGAGATATTTGCAATGTAGTTATCGGGGAAAAGAATTTCTAGATCTGTATCAATTTGACAATCGCTAACAAATTTCTGTTGTGAAATTTGCCTTTCTATTTCTGTTTCTTGTTCACTTTCATATAAGTCATGGAATGAAGACTCTTTTAATTCTAAAATGGCTTCATTTAATATTCTATGATAGGTTTCAAATCCAATGTCTGTAATAAATCCGCTTTGTTCAGCACCAAGTAAATTTCCTGCTCCTCTAATGTCTAAATCTTGCATTGCTATATTAAATCCACTTCCAAGTTCAGAAAATTCTTCAATTGCTTTTAGTCTTCTTCTGGCTTCTTGTGTAACAGAAATAAGAGGAGGAGCAAGTAAATAACAAAAAGCTTTTTTATTTGATCGTCCTACACGTCCACGAAGTTGATGCAGATCACTTAGCCCAAAGTTCTGTGCATTATTAATAATGATTGTATTTGCATTTGGAATATCTAATCCGGATTCTATGATTGTTGTGGCAATCAAAACATCGTAATCGTAATTAATAAAATCGAGCATCACCTTTTCGAGTTTTGCACCTTCCATTTGTCCGTGTGCAATAACCGTTCTTACATCCGGACATAGTTTATTAATCAGAACCTCAATCTCCTGAATGTTTTGAACCCGATTATGAATAAAGAATACCTGCCCGTTTCGCTGAAATTCATAATCGATAGATTCTTTTATTATTTCTTCATTAAAAGTATGTAATTCAGTGATAATTGGATACCTGTTAGGAGGGGGTGTATTTATTATTGAAAGATCGCGGGCACCCATCATTGAGAATTGTAAAGTTCTGGGTATAGGTGTTGCTGTTAGTGTTAAGGTATCTACATTAAGCTTTAGTTTTTTTAGTTTCTCTTTTACTGCAACTCCAAATTTTTGTTCTTCGTCGATAATAAGAAGCCCGAGATCTTTAAAAGAAATTTCTTTTCCAACTAATTTATGGGTACCTATGATAATATCAGTTTTTCCTTCGGCAAGATTTTTAATCGTTTCTGTTTGTTGTTTTTTTGATCTTAGCCGACTTAGATATTCAACATTACAGGGGAAGTCTGCAAGTCTTTCCCGAAAAGTCTGATAGTGTTGCAAAGCTAATATTGTTGTAGGTACTAAAACGGCTACCTGTTTACTGTCGGTTACAGCTTTGAATGCTGCTCTGATTGCAATTTCTGTTTTCCCGAATCCCACATCACCACAAATTAACCTGTCCATCGGAACTTCAGATTCCATATCGTTTTTTACCGCATTTGTAGATATTAGTTGATCAGGAGTATCATCATAAATAAATGACGACTCTAACTCTTTCTGTAAATAGGTATCTGCTGAAAACGAAAAACCTTTTTCTTCTTTACGTTGAGCATATAATTCAATTAATTCTTTGGCAATATCTTTTACTTTCGACTTGGTTGTTTGTTTTAGCTTTTGCCATGCCCCTGAACCAAGTTTATATATTCGGGGAGGTTCCGCATCCTTGCCTTTATATTTTGAAATTTTGTGGAGTGCATGAATACTAATATACACGGTATCCTGATCTTTATAAACCAGTTTTATTGCTTCTTGTGTTTTCCCGTTTATGTCAATTTTTTCTAATCCTCCAAACTTCCCAATCCCATGATCAATATGCACAACATAATCTCCCGGATGCAAACCGGTTAACTCTCGCATGGTGACTTGCTCTTTCTTTTGAAGACTATTTTTTATCTTAAACTTATGATATCTTCCAAAAATTTGATGATCGGTATAAAAACAGATTTTCAGATCATGATCAATAAATCCTTCATGGATAGTTTTAAGAATAGGATTAAATTTTATCTCAGGATTTACATCATTAAAAATAGCTTCAAGTCGTTCAATTTGTTTCTCATTATCAGATAGAATATATGTAGTATATCCCTTTTTATCATTTTCGAGGATATTTTTCCCCAGCAACTCAAAGTTTTTATTAAAAGAAGGTTGATGCGATGTATTAAATTGAATTTCAGGGTGATGATGATTGTTCTTTTGCCCTAGTTCAATGATTTTAAGTTTATTGATCGATTCAAGAACATCTTCTGCTGATATGATTTGATCCATACTGATCTGATCAACCAGCTTTTCTTCAACTCCTGATATTTTATCTAAAATAAGAGGAAGATTTTCAACCCAAACCATTGAGTCTTGATTTAAAAAGTGGAAAAAAGACTCCTTTTGCTTAAGATCCTCATTTTCTTTATTAGGATTAACAATTTTTGGGACTATTGAAATTTGAGTAAAACTTTCAATGGATAACTGATTCTCGATATCAAAAGACCTGATTGAATCTACTACATCGCCAAAAAAATCAATTCTGTAAGGTAAATCCGAAGCAAAAGAAAAAACATCAATTATGCTACCCCGGATTGAATATTGACCAGGTTCATATACAAAATCGACATATTGAAAATGATACTCCTGCAAAACCTCCTGAATAAAATCAATGGAAACTTGTTCGCCAACATTTAAATTTAGGGTAGAGTTAATTAATTTATCTTTATGAATGACTTTTTCAATAATTGCTTCAGGATACGTAACTATAATAAGTTTCTCGTTATTTGCAAGAAGTTGCAGAGCTTCTGCCCGTAATAATAAGTTAGAACTGTCTTCCTGACCATAAATAATTGATCTTTTATATGAGGTGGGGAAAAATATTGCTTTTTGATCCGAAATTAATGATAAATCATTATGAAAATAAGCTGCTTCTTCTTTATCGGGAAGTATGATTAAATGATTTTGTGATAAACTATTTAAAATGTTTGAAATATAAAGGCTCCTGGCAGATCCTGCAAGATTCCTTAAAAACAATCTATTTGTTTTTTTAAGCGTTTCAGAACATTCAATAATTATTGAATGTTCACGAATAATTTTATTTATTAATTTTATTTCCAAAGCCTGCCAAAGATAAAAAAAGGTAGTTATTTATAAACTACCTTTATTATAAATATGTTTAAATTTAATTAACCTCCAAATTCATGTAGAAAATCTTCAGCTTTTGTTACCATTTCCTTAGAACCGGTGTATAAGGGCACTCTTTGATGAAGTGTTTCAGGCTTTAAATCAAGTATCCTTGTTTTTCCATTTGTAGCTTTCCCTCCGGCTTGTTCAGCAATAAATGCCATAGGATTACATTCATAAAGTAATCTGAGTTTACCATTAGGGGCGCTTGCTGTTTCAGGATAAATGAAAACTCCTCCTTTCATTAAATTTCTATGAAAGTCAGCAACGAGTGATCCGATATAACGCGCTGAGTATGGTCTGTTTGTTGCAGTATCTTTATCCTGGCAATATTTAATGTACTTTTTAACTCCCTCAGGGAACTTATTGTAATTACCTTCATTTAAGGAATAAATTTTCCCGGTTTCTGGAGTTTTAATATTTGGATGTGAAAGACAAAACTCACCTATCCCTGTATCTAAAGTAAAGCCATTAACCCCCATTCCTGTGGTATATACAAGCATGGTTGATGATCCGTAAATGATATAACCTGCAGCAATTTGCTTGTTTCCTTCTTGAAGAAAATCAATTAATTGAGCTCGTTCTCCTCTTGGTGAAATTCTTTTGTAAATTGAGAAAATAGTACCAATGGATACATTTACATCAATATTTGATGATCCGTCTAATGGATCCATGCATACAATATACTTGCCATCCAAAGAAAGTTCATCGTCGAATGTTATTATTTCCTGATTTTCTTCAGAAGCAATTCCACAACATTCTCCACTGTCTTGTAATGCATAAGTAAACTGCATGTCGGCAAACACGTCCAGCTTTTGCTGGCTTTCGCCCTGAATGTTTATTTCGCCTGCTTCACCTAATACATCAACCAAACCTGCCTTGTTAACTTTTTTATGCACTACCTTGGCGGCTATGCCTATATGATGTAGCAAATTAGAGAGTTCTCCTTTAGCATATGGAATATTGGCCTGTCTGCGAATAATAAATTCGTTTAAGGTTGTTATATTATAGCCTTTCATTGAGCAAGAGTTAAAGATTTAAAAATGAAGAAAATTCAATGATTCAAATTGAATTTTTAATTTATACTATACAAAAATAATTTTAATTTTATGAATAAGAATAAAATAATGAAAAAAACGACTTTTACAGAAGTTTATTCATGATTGTAGGAGTTTAAAAATAAGAAATACTAAATTTGTAGGCTTTTATTGTTTTTAAAAAGATTTAATTAATATGCTTGTTTTTAAATTTGGAGGTGCCTCGGTTAAAGATTCAAAAGGAGTTAAAAATCTTTTAAATATTGTTAAGGATTATACTGATAATCTTATTATCGTAATTTCTGCATTAGGAAAAACTACCAATGCGCTTGAAGAAATTTTAAAGACATCTATCGAGGATCTTAACAAAAGTTATAGTAAATATGAAGATTTAAAAAGCTATCATCTCGAGCTGGTAAAAGAATTGTTTCCCAATGAGAATGATAAAATATACAAGGATATAAAAGAAGAATTTGATAACTTAAAAAAAGAATTGAACAATAAAACCTATAGTTCATATGATAAAAAATATGATCAGGTGGTTTCATTCGGAGAAATACTTTCCACAAAAATAGTAAGTGCTTTTTTAAACTCCCAGCAGTTATCTAATTCCTGGGTTGATATAAGAAAAGTATTTATAACTGATGATGTTTTTAGAGAAGCTAGTATTGATTTTGAGAAAACCAGCATAAACGCAGAATCAGTTTTCAATTTTAAAAATCAAACGATTTATTTAACTCAGGGTTTCATAGGGGCAACAAACGACGGGTTTGTTACAACCCTTGG
This sequence comes from Bacteroidales bacterium, assembly GCA_003446015.1. Taxonomy (GTDB): domain Bacteria; phylum Bacteroidota; class Bacteroidia; order Bacteroidales; family UBA12077; genus UBA12077. Next base: position 134,517 of record DMBU01000054.1, read on the forward strand.
AAGGGAAGGTTCTGACTATACAGCTGCTGCTTTAGCAAATGTATTGAATGCAGATAAAGTTATTGTATGGAAAGATGTTGATGGTATTCTAAATGCAGATCCACAATATTTTCAAGACACTGAAAAGCTTGATAAAATCTCATATCAGGAAGCTGTTGAGTTAGCCTATTTTGGAGCTAAAGTGATACATCCTAAAACCTTAAAACCACTTCATAATAAAAACATCCCGTTATTTGTTCGGTCTTTTATTAAGCCAGAAGGATCGGGAACAGAAATTGATTGTTTTAAAAAGTATGATCAGAACTTACCCATATTTATATTAAAGAAGGATCAAATGTTAATTAGCTTGTTCCCGAAAGATCTTTCATTTGTTTTTGAGGATGAACTGAGCAAGATTTTCAAATATTTATCAGAACATAGAATTAGAGTTAATCTGATTCAGAATTCTGCCATTAGTATTTCATTATGTATTGATAATTCAAACAGTAAATCAAAACAGTTAATTGAAAGATTTAAAGAGGATTACAAGGTGTTGTATAATGATCAGTTAGAATTGCTAACAATCAGACATTATTCTGAGGATGCAATACAGAAAGTAACTAAAGGGAAAAAAATATATATTGAACAAAGAAGCAGGCATACTGCACATTTTGTAATTAAGTAAAAGCTGCGATAATTTTATCTGCCAAAAATTTAGAAAGTTTAATGTTTGATTCATGAGTCCATCCTGCAATATGAGGAGTTAAAACTACTTTATTACTTTGTATTAAATATTGAAATGTTTCAGGTACATTTTCTGAATGCAGATTTTCAAAAGAAACTTGCTCGTATTCAAGTACATCAAGCGCACAGCCTAAAACCTTACCCTTTTGCATATTTTTTACAAGATCATCGGTCTTTAAAACTTTCCCTCTCGCAGTATTTATTATATATATACTTTTCTTAAATTGATTAATGAAATTATCATTAACCATATATTGTGTTTCTTCAGTTAACGGAACATGCAAACTAAGAATGTCAGCTTGATCAAATAAGTTTTCGATAGATGTTTCTTGCACATAATCATCTGAATAATTGAATTTGTATTTATCATATGCAATTACATTTGCCTCAAATCCTGTTAAACGCTGAGCAAAAGCACTTCCCATATTCCCGTATCCAATAATGCCAATTGTTTTCCCTTTAATTTCTATTCCCCTGTTTCCTTCCCGAATCCATTTCCCGTTGCGAACTTCGAAATCTGCTTTAATAATGTTATTAAATAATGTAAGTAGCATTCCCAGTGCTTGTTCTCCAACTGCATCTCTGTTTCCTTCAGGCGAATTAAAGCATTTTATCCCTCTTTGAGTAGCATATTCAACATCAATATTTTCTAAACCGGCACCAACACGCCCAATGAATTTCAGATTTGTTGCTGCATCTATAATAGCTTTATCAATTTTTATTTTACTCCTTATTATTACACCATTATATTTTGAGATGATTTTAACAATTTCATTAGGTTCAATATCTGGAAAATAGTCACAAATAAATCCTGCTTTTGTTAATTTCTCTGGAAGTTTATTGTGTGTTGAGTCCACAAATAAAACACGCATACTTTTATTCATTAAATTACTGTATTATTTTAGGTATACCTTAAAAGCTGGTTTGTATCCTCTTATTTCGCCTAACGAGTTGTAAATTTCATACGCAAGCATAATAGAATGTACTTTTTTTATCATTTTTTGACTCTCTGGATCAAAATACCAGGCTTCTTCAAACTGAACTTTTGCAATTAAATCGCGGTTAAAATCCGGATCATCTTCTAACGCTTTAATGTCATCTATACTTAAAACTTCATTATTAAAGAACTCATGTGGAATTAGTTTTCCGGAATAAACTGATTTAAAAATTTCGTCAACCAGCATTTTTTTGTCCAGATTTCTTAAACAAATGTCAGTCCATTCGTCCTGGTTGGGATTTTTTACAACAACATCATTAATAATTGTATCAGCTATAACGATATAATTTTCTTCATTTCCGAATTGTATAGCTTGATTTTCTTTTTGTTTTAAATTACATCCGAACGTAAACACTAACAAAATAATAAGCAATTGGAGAGTCTTAGTATAATATCTCATGATTATATAAAGATTAGAAGTAATGTTTTAGTTTATCTGTCAAAGACTAGCCGTTTACCTTTCACCGTTTCATCGAAAACTCCATTATCATAGACTAATTTGCCGTTGACAATAGTATGGGTAATCCTTGATTTAAAAATCTGATTCTCAAAAGGCGACCATTTGCATTTATATAAGATGTTTTTCTCCTCTACAGTCCATGGAGAATTCATATCTACTAAAACCAAATCTGCCCAATATCCTTCTCGAATATAACCTCTTTCTTTAACTTGAAATATTTCAGCGGGAGCATGGCACATTTTATTTACAATATCAATTAAGCTTACCTTATTATTATGATATAACTCTAGCATGGCAACCAATGAATGCTGTACCAAAGGACCGCCCGAAGGAGCTTTAAAGTATTTGTTAGCCTTTTCTTCCTTAGTATGAGGGGCATGATCTGTTGCGATAATATCAATCGTATTATTTTTTAATCCATTCAGTAAAGCTTCTCTATCCTTTAATGTTTTGATGGCAGGATTCCATTTTATTTTAGTCCCGTACGCATCATAATCATCTTCTGTAAACCATAAATGATGAACACATACTTCTGCCGTGATCCTTTTTTCTCTGGTAGAAGGGGTGTTGCTGAAAAGTTCTAATTCCTTAGCTGTGCTTAAATGTAATATGTGGAGTCTCGAATTGTATTTTTTAGCTAGTTCAACTGCTAAAGCGGATGATTTATAACATGCCTCTTCGCTTCGAATTTTTGAATGATACTTTAATGGTAAATCTTCTCCAAACTCTTCCTTATATTTAATAGTATTCGTTTGAATAGTTTCTTCATCTTCACAATGGGTTGCGATTAAAAGCGGAGATTCAGAGAAAATCCTTGAAAGTGAATCTTTGTCATCAACCAACATGTTTCCAGTTGATGATCCCATGAAAACTTTAATCCCACAAACCTTCTTAGGGTCAGTTTTTTTAATTTCTTCAACGTTATCGTTCGTTGCTCCTAAATAAAATGAGTAATTGGCTAAGGATTTCTCCGATGCCATTTGATATTTTTCTTCTAGTAATTCATGAGTGGTTGCTTGTGGAACAGTATTGGGCATTTCCATGAAAGAAGTAATTCCTCCCGCAATTGCAGCCTTAGATTCAGAATATATATCTCCTTTGTGTGTTAATCCGGGATCTCTAAAATGAACCTGATCATCAATTATCCCAGGTAAAAGGTATTTCCCTTTACCGTCAATGATTGATCGGGCTGTTAGTCCTTCTAGTTCATCAGTTTTGAGAATCTTTTTTATCTTTCCATTATCTATTAATATTCCTCCCAAAAATTGGTTTCCTTCATTAACGATTGTAACATTTTTAATCAGTAGGCTATACATTATATTATGAGTATTTATTTTGTGATTTCATATTTTTGAAAAAAACTTCTGAATTTCATTTTAATTACCCCCCAAACTGCTTCATTAAAGATACCTCCACTCATTTTTGATACACCCTCTTGTCTTTCTGTGAATATAATAGGTACTTCAACGATTTTAAATCCAAATTTCCATGTTGTAAACTTCATCTCAATCTGGAAAGCATATCCCTTAAGTTTTATTTTATCAAGATTAATTGTTTCAAGAACATTCCTTTTATAACATTTAAAACCGGCAGTAGTGTCTTGAATATTCATTCCGGTAATAAATCGAACATAAATTGAAGCAAAGTACGACATTAATATCCTGCCCATAGGCCAATTTACAACATTAACTCCAGATATGTATCTTGATCCAATTGCCAGATCAGCCCCTTGATTCTCGCATGCTTCATAAAGCTTGATTAAATCTTCAGGGTTATGAGAAAAATCTGCATCCATTTCGCAGATAAAATCATAATTGTTTTCCAGAGCCCATTTAAAACCTGTAATATAAGCAGTGCCTAAGCCAAGCTTCCCTGGTCTTTCCAATAAATGCAGTTTTTCTGGATAATCCTTTTGTAATAATTTTATAATATCAGCTGTTCCATCCGGAGAACTGTCATCAATAATTAGTAGATCAAAGGACAAATTAAGAGAAAATACTTTTTTAATCATTTTCTCAATATTGTCTTTTTCATTATATGTCGGAATGATTACGAGTCTTTTGGATGGTTTCATTTTTGTTATTTGATTGACATGATTAGATAAGCGAAGATAAAACTTTTATTTCAAATTGACCTATATTGAGTCTCTGAACGATAAAATTAAAAATTTATTTTGTTGTAATCTAATTGCTTAGCTAAGATTGATAAAAAAAGTGAAATAAATGGCTTGCAGAATTGAAAACAGTTTTTATATTTGCACTCCCAAAGGGGAAAAAGTTCTTGAGGATATTGCAGAAACGCTGGATAAAAACGGGATAAAAATTTTCCGGAATAAATTTGGAAAATAGGAATTAAAGTTTTTATATTTGCAGCCGCTTTCAGAGGGGTGAGATAATCAAAAAAATTTATTGATAGAAGAGGAATAAAAGTTATTTTTTTGTTAGGATAAGCGAAAATTTTAAATATCTTTGCAATCCCAAAACGGAGAAGTTGATAAGAGGGAAGATTTGGGATAAAGAGAAAGTTCTTTGAAATATTGAGATAAAACAAAAGTTAAGGAATACTTGAAAGTTATAATCAGGTAAAAACTTAGTAATCTAGAGCACAGACATTAAATTTGAATTTTTTAATACAACGAAGAGTTTGATCCTGGCTCAGGATGAACGCTAGCGGCAGGCCTAACACATGCAAGTCGAGGGGTAACAGGTGTAGCAATACATGCTGACGACCGGCGCACGGGTGAGTAACGCGTATGCAACCTACCTTTAACAGGAGGATAGCCCCGAGAAATCGGGATTAATACTCCATAATATTATTGAACCGCATGGTTTAATAATTAAAGTTTCGGCGGTTAAAGATGGGCATGCGTGACATTAGTTAGTTGGTGAGGTAACGGCTCACCAAGACAGCGATGTCTAGGGGTTCTGAGAGGATTATCCCCCACACTGGTACTGAGACACGGACCAGACTCCTACGGGAGGCAGCAGTGAGGAATATTGGTCAATGGTCGAAAGACTGAACCAGCCATGCCGCGTGCAGGATGAATGCGCTATGCGTTGTAAACTGCTTTTCTACAGGAAGAAACCTACCCTCGTGAGGGTAGCTGCCGGTACTGTAGGAATAAGCATCGGCTAACTCCGTGCCAGCAGCCGCGGTAATACGGAGGATGCGAGCGTTATCCGGATTTATTGGGTTTAAAGGGTGCGTAGGCGG
>DMBU01000065.1 GCA_003446015.1 Bacteroidales bacterium
AGCTGTGATATTTGTTTTTGAGTAAGCCAAACGGTATCATCATCAAATTTCACTAAGATTTCGGTTTGGCCATCTTCTAATTGAAATATTTTTATTTCGGAATTATTCATTTTTAGTTTTTTCAAAAATAAGGATTATTCTAATCTTTAAAAGGGTCTTGATTTTATACTCGTCATTTTCTGCATATCCGGCTCCCTATGACCGATAAACTGCAAAGCATTATTCCGGTAAATAGATTTGCCTGCATAATCGGTTGTAGTTATAACAGTTCCGTTGGTCAAGTCTTTTTTTGTTTTATTCCTGTTGGGTTGTAAATATAGTCTATTTTTTATTGCAGCAAATTGCTATTGTGTTATTGGCACACGTTGCAAACGAGTCTAGGAGCTCAGCGAACCGAGCTTGCGAGCTCAACGAAGTTAAGCTAAGTGCGCGAGAGAGGGAATATCATATAGTCTTATTTGCACTTTCTAAATAATACTCTCCTGAATATCAACTGCCATTACTTAAACAAAAAACATTCGCTTTTCGTTGTTTATTCTTTAATTTGGTTATTTTCATCTTTCCCCCTAAGTTCTTTCACATTTAGTGGAGAAATTACTTTTTTCCCTGTTGTATTTTCCAATTGTTTTCGTGCAGCATCAGCTACTTTACCTCCCTTTCGAGCAACCTGTCTATTTTCTTTAAAAGATTTCGGGTTTTTCTCCTTGGAAATCTCGGCCGTTGATGCTTCCGCTAACATAGTCAATACCAGCTCTAAATTGGTCATATTGTCTCGCAAATTTTCTTTTTTCAGGTCTTTAAAATTCTTATATTCACGAGTTGTCATTCCTGTCCAAGCTTTTGTTATCTCGTCCGTCAAAATTGCGTATTCAATTCCTTTTTTAACGCCTCTTGTTTCCCACTCGTCAGTTAATTCTTTTCTGACTTCAATACTTTTAATCCGTTGATTTATCCAGTTAGCAGAATAGCCCTTTTTCAAATAAGTTTCCATTGCCCTTTCAAATGCTTTTTCCGGGTCTTCGGTTTCTTCAATTCTTTCATATCCAACTTTGGCTAACCATAATTTGAATGGTTCTGCTTTGGGAGATGGAATTGATTGTATTAATCTTAATAGTTGCTCTGTATCTGCAACATCTGTTGCCCTTAATTTGCCGTCAGGCGATTTCATTTTCAACTGTCCGATTTTTTCGGACACTTCGCTTCCTTCAGATTTTAACTTACTTTTTAAATCAGACCAATATTTTCGAGGCCTTTCACTAGCTGTCAAAACTCCTATAATATCAATAATAGAAAAATACCATTTCTCTTGCTCATTATCCCATAGAACTCTTACTTTTTGGTCTTGAAATAATTTTATTGCAGTTTCTTTTGTCATATTTTCTAATTTTCAAACCCAAAGATAAATAAACATTCTCCTTGATAGATTAAATTTCCGTAAGCCTATTTTACAACGAAAGTTTGCTGATAAGACTAATTACAAGCAACCTGCCCGTCAGGCTCTTTGGAACCCTGGTATGGCCAGCAAACTGTATGAAATTATTCCGGTAGATAGATTTGCCTGCATAATCGGTTGTNNATAGACTAACTTGAGAGTTGGCAGAATTTCAAGCATTTCTAATGTATAATCACTTTTATCTTCAACCAATAAAGATGTCCCCACCAAAAGGTGAATACCTAAGCTTAATTCAACCGATTTACCAGACCCTAATACCATAATTTCATTATCAACAAAAGGTAAGGCAACAATATTAAAACTATATTTCTCTCCCTTAAAGTTGTAATTAAAATTAAAGTTCGACTCAGAAGGATGCAGATTAATCGTCGAATCACTTGTATTCATAATAACACAAATCATATGCAAATATGGGCCATTCTCAATTTCTTCATCAATGACTTTCACTGAATGCTGATTAGTAATATTTGATACAATTAATTCTTTTATTTCTAAGTTTAATTGTGAGTAGCTATTTTTATACAAAAAAATCATTATTATAGATAAAACAAAATATTTCATAAATATTGTAGATTATAGTAATTTATCGTTCAAATTCATTAATAGGCTGTTTGTCAATACGGTAAATTTTCTTTGATTCCTGAATGGTACTAGGCTTTGATTTTATAGATTGTATCATTCCAAATTTAATACCATAATCAATAACTGACCTCTGAAATCCTTTTCTTGTGCCTTTAAAGCTAGAATGGTTAATCTGGTGCGATACCGCACGCACTTCTCTTCTTTGCAGAGATGATTTACCAAATGTTTCAATTCCAACTTTTTTTAAATCTAAATTGTGCTGTTTTTCATGTTCAAATAAATTCTTTATTTCATTAGCATGATCTGAAATCTTCGAATCCTTATTTCCTTGAAGTTTTATTTCGATTTCCGCGGAAGTTATACCATTCTCACTTATTGCATAATGAACCATCCCTCCTTTTCCATTTTCAGCTTCTTGTGCTACTATTGGTAAATCTGTAGGATTATAATGTTCATAGACAGACAAACTTGCATCTATAGAAATGTCAGATGCAGAATGATCTATTGACAGAGGTTCACCAGAATTATGATCTATTGATTCTGTTCCGTCACTTTCAATAGATTTATTCTTATCCCAATCTTCTTGATCTATAATTTTTACTTTGTCTGTTGGCGCTTCATCTTTGCCCAAATATATACCGTCTTTATTGAAATAATCATCAACAACCATTCCATCATGATCAATATATCTAATTGGATTGCTATACGCATATTGATATGGAGTCCATCTTCTGGCTAATTCACACATTGGATCAATCACATGCCACCTTCCCAAAGCCGCATCATAAAACCTTGCCCCATAGTCATACAAATCCAAGGAATTGCTGCCAATTAAATCATCCTGCAACTCTTTGCCATTGTACTTAAATTTTCCTGCAACAGCGTTTGCATTGGAGCTTACGGTATTGTTATAACCTTGATGTTTTAAGCCAAAGGGGTAGTAGTTGTTTTCTTCTGTAATTTCTGATAAGACAATGCTACCGTTGTGGTCAAAGTCAACAAATGTTATACGGATATTGCCTAAATGATCTTTTAGGCGATAGCCATAGTTGTAGCTGCCCTGCCCGTTGGGTTCCAAATAACCTTCCGGCTGGTTTATCATCTGCAAGATATTATTCTGATAGATATAATTGCCTGCATAGTCGGTTGTTGTTATAACAGTTCCGTTGGTCAAGTCTTTTTTTGTTTTATTCCTGTTGGGTTGTAAATGTAGTCTATTTTTTTATTTGCGGGGAAAACCTGTTTTTGGATTATTGGGGGTTGTTGCAAAAGTGCGCGAGCGGATGTAAAATCGTATCCCTCCGACTAACTACACCAACTCTTTTTCAGGTGAGAGCAGTTCGTACATATCAGCTGTCTTGTCTTCGTTTTGCATATCAATTTTTTAGCAAAACTAATCCGTCAAATTGGGCCTAGCAAGATGGGTTGGTCGGATGGATACGATACTTCGGTAGGTTATCTTTTAGGTGAGAATGAACAAGCAAACCTTTTTAAAGACCCTGCTATGCTAAAGAGATTTCAAGATATTTCTGTACTGCCCGAAAAAGAAAAAGAATGCCTACTCACTACCGTTGAGCACTTTATTAAAGCTTCTAAAATAAGTTCGATGTAAAACAGAAAAGCCCCGAAAATCGGGGCTTTTCTGTTTTTATTCTTTCCAAGCTTGCTGAACTTCTTTTAAAGCCAACACCATTAAGGGAAAGATTTTACTATCAATTTCTTTTATTTTTTGTAACTCTTCTGGTATCTCCTTAATGGGGTGTGGGCTGTCAAAATAAAAATACCAAAAACTTTTTATTTCTTTTTCGCTACGCTTTGATAATAATTCACAAAACACATTAATATCAGCTTTAACTTTTTCTTTCATTCCGTGTTGAAAATGACTTACCCCATCGGCATACCACCGCCCGTTAATACTTATATTAATAATACGGTTGTAATACAAAGTTTTTTCTATCCCTGTTAGTTTAAAAAATGCTTCAACATATAAATACGCCTCATTGTATAGAGGGCTATTAAAATCAGATGTTGGCTCTCCTAATGGTTCTTTATCAGAATAGCCAAATAGTTTATTAAATAATAGAAACGCATTTGGAAAAGCTTCAAAATATTCTTGCTGATATTTTGCGGTATAAGGCGAAGATGATAGTTTTTGATACGATTTCTTTAGTTGCTCTGCTTTCTGCTTTATATCTGGTTCATTATCTTGTACATTAGAATTTACAACATTCCTGTTGGCTGTACCTACGGTACAACTTGAAAGCATATTACTAACTACTAACAATATTATTAAAAAAAATCTCATATTAAGGTCTGTTTATGTCAAGAATTGTAATTGTTGCGCCATTAAAACCAACTTGATTAAAATGATTCATAATTTGATTAATTAGAGATCCACTACCACTAACAAAATTAACTCCTATGGAACTGCCAGACAATAAACATCCTTCTGTGTCTCCAGGATAGTTTCCAATATGCATTAGAATAGCTCTGCTTTGAGGTACTTGGTCATTGTATAATCTAAGTCCATATTTCGAACCAACATTTTTAATTATGTTGTATGTCCCCGCAGGAATTCTTCTGTCTAATCCACTTTGAGTTGTTGAAGGTCCAGCAGGTTCTAAAATATAACCACTAATTTTTGTGCCAGGAATACTAAATGAGCCAGTAGTAGATTGGTCGGTTTCTGTGGTTCTCTGATAGATGATATTATTACCCCCGCTACTTTGGTTAACATTATTATTTGTAATACTTAACGACCTAACTTTACCCATAGACCTTAACATCCAGATAGGTGTAGGTAAAGTGTTTGTTTCTGCTGCTGCTTCTGCTGCTGGATTCCCACTTGAGGTCAAAGTAACGGAGGAGCCACCGGGTCCATCGATAGTGACGCTGTTTACATAAGCGCCATGGCGATCTTCAAACTCA
>DMBU01000040.1 GCA_003446015.1 Bacteroidales bacterium
AAGTTGCTTTGTTAGTAGCTTCATCATTATCGTACCAACAATATGCAGGAGTTTGTAATGCTTCCCACTCGCTGTTGTCTGTTACAAGGGGTATTTCTGTTCCATCATTGAACTTTTTAGTTCGTAGGTTTTCAGCCATCCAAACCTGATCTCCAATTTTAACGGTTTTATATGTTTCACCATCCCTGGAGTCAGTTAATGATCCAAATACAATTCCGTTATTGTTAGTATCATTTGTACCATCATCATCTTTTTCGCATTGCGAAAATAAAAGTACTGCACTTAAAACTACCAAAACTTTAAGTGACTTAACGAATGTTTGTTTTATTCTTTTCATTTTGTTATAAATAATTTTAATATTATAAATAAGGTTTAATTAATTCATGCCAACAGTTGCAAACTAATTTTTTATTACGACTTAATCACTAATTAAGCTGAGCAGGGGGCTCGACTCTTCAAAATTAGCTATTAACTAATCTATTATATGTTTAACGTCATTCAATATCATAAACTTATACTTAACGACCGGACAACATGTCCGCTCGGGTGGGTTTTAGGTGTAACATCATCTTCATCACATTGAGTTAATGATGCTACTGCTAAAAGAACAATAATATTCTTTAAAATTTTAATTGTTTTTTTCATTCTTTTTATCTTTCAGTTTAAGGCTTTGTTTTTTCTTCGCTTAGTTGAGCACAATGTTTTTTACCTTCATCAATTATTCTTTGAAAAATATCTGGTCTGTTAGGAGATTCTGGATATTCTGCGGCATATTTAACAATATCCATATGATCATAAACAACTGAACTTGTATCACAACAATTTTTTGTATATAAATAGGTGAATTTCCAAAAATCGCCTCCAAAAGAAAACTCTTCATCTGAATAGTAATTTTTTAAATCCTTTAGCATTTCATTAAATCCAATTATTTCAACTGTGGTTGTATTTCGTATTATGATTGGAATTAAATCAACAAAACATTTACTATTTTTTAAATCATTTTGTAATTGTTTTATTAATTCATCTTCATAAACAATTAAATGAACATCAATCAAGTCATAATAAGAATACTCTATTTTGATTCTTTTATATCCATGTAGTAAAGAATCAAAACTATAAATTAAATAATCAATAAGAAGTTCATTTGTAAATGCAGTTATATAATAATCTGACACAAATTTTACCTTAATATCTATTTCATTTTGATTTAAGGACACTTGACTCTCTGCATGAATTTCTAAATCATTCCATACTCTATTACACACATCTTCAATTTGTTCAAGATTGTTCTTTCCTTTAGACTTTTCATTTGGACTCTGCGTACATGAATTAATTATGAATAAGGAAATTAGAATTACTAGAGATTTTTCAAGTTTCTTCATTATTATTATCTTTTATAAAAAAGGTTTAATGTATTTGTTCTATCTCTTTTTCTATATTCTTTATTGCAATATATTCATCCAGTATATAACTATTTTTTAGCAATTGTTTATTTGAGATTACATATTCATAAGCAATTCTTGGAGTTAATAAATCAGTACCTTTCCTTTCCCCAAGAATTCTAAAATACGCTATTATAAAGGGATTTTCTTTTTTAAAGATTTTTCGTCTTCTAATATCATATCCCTGATGATAATTCTCCATCTGATATTTATAAAGTTTTAAAATCACTAACATTACCGATTCTATATAATCATCAGTTATAGGTAACTCATTAATTACACTAGAAATACTGTCTGGTGTTTTATTAAAACTATCACAATTAACATCTTCATAAGGATTAAAGTTAATTGCATAATTTTTCAAGGCATTGATATCATAATCATTTTTACAATTAGAACAATTTGTAATCATCAAAGTCATTAACACTATTAGTACAATTAAATAGTTTGATTTCTTCATTTTTAATTGCTTTTTAGGTTAATTAAGGGTTTAGCTAATATAAAATGTATAGCCAAACTTACTGTTCAATAGGATAAAAATCCATCAATTGTTCTTTATATGTAAGAGTATCGTTTCTATATTTTTCAATATAATATAATTCTCCTTTATCAGTCCAAAATTTCCAGATGCTATCCCTTTTCCCTTTATTATAATATGATTCTTTGGCAATTACACCATTTTTATAGTAAGATAACCATAAACTATCATAATCACCATTGTCTATATATCCTATGTATTCGATTTGACCGTTTTCATATAGTTTTTTAAATTCACCATCTTCTATGCCTTTTTCATTGTAATGACCTATAACTTTTATATTTCCATCTTTATACCATTCAGTGTAACTACCAACAGGAATTCCATCAACATATGATATTTCGAATTGCTTCTTTCCATTATCAAAATTTCTTATTAACAATCCTGTATATGGTTTTTCATCATAATACTGATATAGTTTCCTTTGAACAAATCTAAATGTATCTAGATTTACATCTAAGTTTATATTTTGAGAATGAGCTTCAATTGTAATAATACAACCTAAAGTCCCCAAAATAAGAATGAAATTATCTTTTATTGTTTTCATTTGTATTAAGATTAGGTAGCGTGCTTACCTAATATTAATTATATACATTGCATAAATTGATTTTAACTAATGGTTATCTTGGTACAAATCTTCAAAATTAAAATCCACAAATTGACCCATTTTTGAAAAATCATATTGAAGTTTGTATGGAATACTGTTAACTGGATACTTTTGGCCAAATAAACAATCAATATCGATACTACTTCTCAGATTTTTACCATTTTTAAAATAGATATCAATTGATGCACCATCTAACAAATGATAAAAGCATTCAACATTTTTGTAAATGGACTCATCAAAATATTTTGACAAACTACTTTTTGATATAAAGATATTTTCTGCAACAATAGGTTCATATTTTTTTATCATATGAGGACTAATTCTGTACTTATATAGATAACCATCTTTGTGATACCATACTATATTAAAGTTATTAAAAGCTACAGAATATTTATAAATAGTGTCAGCTTTTCTATATGTTTTTTCTATAAATCTATCAGCTCTTTTTTGCAAACACAATTGTGGACTACAGCTAAGTCCGAACAAACATATTAAAAAACTAATAATTATTATTTTACTTGTTTTCATTTTTTATTATTTAATATTCATTTGATTTCCCATTTTAATAAAATCACTATATTTAACTTTAATAAGTGTACCTTTTTCGTTAAAGAATGTTACTCTATCATTCTTGACATCTATGAGGAACGAATTTCCATTAAAACCATACTTACGTAATTCACCTACCCACCATTTATCTCCAGATGAAGGAGTAGAACTATTTGGGTGAATATGCCAAAAATAAAGTAACTTACTAACATCTCCACCAAATTGGTTTTTTTTACCACCAATTTTAAATGGAGTTACAGACCAAGTTTTTGTAGTATTTCCTTCTGCATCCTTTGAGATTTTAACAGGTGTTCCTGAATCCCAGTGACGAGCAGTAGCATCTCCCTGCATAACGTGAGCACCATTTTCTACTCTAGTATCAGGCGAAGTACCACTATTTGTTGTATTGTTTGCTGAATGCTGAACATCGGATAAAATTTGCCCCGTTGGAATGAGCATTACTTTTTTACTTTCAGATAAGTCACCTTTATAAAAATTACCTTCTTTTGTTGCAGCTTTTACTTGTCTTGCCACAGAACCACGAACAAGATAAGAAGCAGTACCTTTTTTTCCATCATCGCCAATTAATCTAACTCTTCCCCAAAAATTTTTAGCATAAATTGGATCTTTACCATCTGGATCAATAAACTTTAAAGGATTATTGTGACCATACATATAGCCACTAATATTAGGATATTTCTCAGCAAGTGGATCAACCCCATAAAAAATAGAAATATAAGGATCATAATACCTCGCCCCATAATAATACAAACCAACTTCTTCATCAAATTCTTTTCCATTATACAGATAAGTAGTGCACTCAGTGCCATTTCTTTCTTCAATAAATGTTTCACCAAATGGGAAATACTCCATATGCTGGTATACTTCACCTGAAACATCTGTAATATAATTACTACTTCCTAGATGGTCTGGATGATAATAGAACTGTAATAGTTCTGCTTTATTTCCATTATAATTTCTTGCAGTTGTAGAGTCACTGCCATAACCATCTATAATGCCATCTGAATTTCTATAATATTTCTTTATCTGGCCATAAGGTACTTTACCACTTTTCCCGGCTGTAAAAACAGCTCCATTCAATCCTAATTCTTCAAAATTTTCAATTAAAAAATCTTTTAAATGCTCCTGTTTATTATCCCAGTCTATTGGATTATTTCCATTATTTCCAGCTCTTGCAGTATCTTTTGGATTTAATAAATCCTGATTTTTACCCATATCACCCAGTTTACTTACTATACGTTGTCCTTCTATATAGAAATGTTTGGTAAATTTCATGCTGTTAACCACCATAAAAGGATTCACATACATAGTATAATTCCCTGTTGTTCCTTTTCCCCCCATAGGGAATCCATTAACTGAAACTACCTGCCCGTCACCATTACTCTTTATTACTCTCTCACCAGATGCATCATAAATATAATGATTTACATTTCCATTATCAGCAATTGCACGTATGCGATTTTCTTCATCCCAAAGAATATCACGATATTGATTTGGACCTTCGTCTTCCCACCTTATTTGATTCCCATTGGCATCATAAGTATAATTATTAACTCCAATTTTTGAAGGGGCATGCGGTTTTTCTCCTTCATATTTATATTCTAATTCATAGGTTGTTTTATTTTGCTTTACCCATGTAGAAGCAGGATCATAATCTTTACGATCATGTGTTTGTGTTTTCTGTATTATACTTCCTGTTGAAGAGTAATTCATATCCAATGTATAGCGATGTTGATGAGATTCTCCTTCCCATAAACCTTCTGCATGTTTCAGCCTGTATAAATCATCATATTGAAAATCATATTCAAACGGACCACCTTTTAATCCATCACTTGGACGTGGTGCATTATTTTTTAAAGAAACAATATTATTAACTTTATCATATATATATTCATTGTTCATCATTTGTCTTCCTGCAGAAGTTGTTGCTGTTATATTATGTAATCTTCTTCGGGTTGGTTCATAATCATAATTTGTTTCAGTCCCGTTACCATAAGATAAGTAAACCCTGTCTTCAAATTTATCGTATCCTAACCGTTTTAAATAATCATACCTGTGCCCGTTTTTCTTCCCATACATACTTCGTAACGATCCACCCGTATTATATTCATAAGTTAATTCTTCTTCATCAGGATAAACCATGCTTACAAGCCTGTTCCATGTATCATATTGCCATTTGGTAACAAACGTAAAAATTCCATCATCAGGGACAATAATTGTACGAATATTCTTAGTTATTTCACCTAACGGACCATAAAAGAATTCCTGAGCACCAGTTGCATCTTCCTGAACAATAACTCTTCCCGCCCTGTTATAATCAGCATCAGGTTCTCCATATTGAATTAGTACATTGTTTTCAGGGTTTTGTGGATAGTTAATGTTGGTTAATCTTACATGGTCATATTCATAAGTAATTTCCATATTTTCTTCACGAAGGTTAGCTGTAACCAAAGTTAGCATATTACCTGCTAAATCATAAGTATATTCTGATAAACCCGCATCAGGATGATCTCTACTGATTCTCCTTCCCAACATATCATATTCAGAAACGGTAACATTATTTTCGGCATTTGTTACTTCTTTTAGTTCATTTATAGAATTGTATATAAAGCTAGTCCAAGTATCACCCATTGCTTTAATTGCCGTTTGTAGTCCTTTTACATCTGTATAACTAACAGTCGTTTTATTTTCAGCATCTTCAATAGTAGTCACAAACTGTAAATTACCTAACCTGTCGTTACCAAAACCATATGATGTTGTTGTTTTTGCACCGTCTGGTAGTTCAGTTAATCTTACTCTGTCTAAAATATCATAGGCTAATTTTGTTGGAGAAATAATATCTACAACATTATTAAAAGTGCCAATGATACCTTTGTTCTCAGAAATAGGGTAATAGCTTTCAATACTTCTTCCAAAAGCATCATAGACAACTTTTCCTGAAACAATCATTATTTCCTGATCATTCGCTTCGGCTCCTTTAAATATAGCACCATCCTTTTTGGTTTGCAGTACACGCCCAAGTCCATCGATAAATATGGCTGTTTCTATTGGATTTTGAGGATGAGCAGGATCATAATGTTGTGTTCTGGCCCAAGGAATTGTCGCATTTGGGTTATAAGCAAAACGTATAGTATAGTCCTTTCCTGATTCCAATTCATATGGACCTGTTATTTTAGTTATTCTTCCTATATCATCTATATCATAAACCGTTCGCTGCCCATTAATATCGGTTGTACTTAATACTTGTCCAAAACGATAATTATATGTTGTTGATGATTTGTACCCATAAGCATCTCTGACATTTGTTATATAACTATGAACTACATTATCATAATCGTATGCAAAATACATACGCTCTCCCTTATAATTTTCAGGTCTGACAATTGAATCCAAATTACCAAATTCATCGTAATGCATATCATAAACTGCAGGCTGACCAGATTTTAAATACTGTCTGATTTGCGTAATTTTTCCATCATCATCAATAGTTGTTTCCCGTTTACGGTAAGTTTTTCCGTCTCCTCCAGTAACTGTTATTGATTTTGGAACACTTAACACATTTTTATCAGTAAGGTTTTTCCAATAATCAATTTCAGATGAAATATTATCATCATCGACAGCAAGATCGCCAAAATCAGTATATGATACAACATTTCCATAATCACCATATTCAAAAGTCATTTTTGTACTTTTTTGAGCCTGTGGTTGACCTTCGAAAAAATATTTGTTTGTTTCAGTTAATGCAGGAAATGCAATATTCGTTCCATCATTTTCGAAATCATCAGGCAAATCATTCATCGAACGATCTTTTAATACAAATGTATTTTCTGATTTGACAAATATTTTTTCATTGGCATCTTCTATTGTCTCAGATGTTAGCAATCCTTTTTTATAATAGTTGTCATTGGCATATTCTTTTATAACTGAACGGTAAACTGCATTATTATTTTCTGTATCTTTTTGGCTAGATTTGACCTTTTCAAATCCATAAAATTCACGCTCACGACGATCATATTTACCATTGCTATATTCATAGGTAGTTAACATTTTATCAGCTCCATCACCAGAGTGACCATCATTAATCGTTACAGAAGATAGTACCTGCTGAGCATGTGGCATATCAAATGTATTTCCTACAGTTTCGTAATCTAAAGCAATAGTTGCTTTTAAGGGTCTTTGTACTGCTTTTAAAAGATTAGTCTTATAAAGATTTGATCTTCTGACTATAAGTTTGTCATCACTATTTGATTGTAAAAAATCAGCAAACCCATCTCCGTCAATATCTTCAATAGATGTTTCTAATCTATGAATTCCTTCAATATCGACATTTATTTCTGTAGTAGTTTCTTGAAACATTCCAATACCAAAACTAATAGATCCACCATAATTATCATATTGACTTACTGTAACAGATTTCTCGATATTAGAGCCATTATTCCAGCTTTTTTCTTCTGTAAATCCGTTTCCAGTATTATACTTAACTTTTATATTATTATCTGATATAAGAACTATGTCTATTAAGCCATCATTGTTAATATCATTAAATTGTCTTTTTACTGTGTTATCTGACCTAGATATTCCTGCCCCAGCCGTTCCACCTATACTAAAGCCTTTATACCCCGCAGATAACCCTCCAGACACTGAACCATTTTTGCTTGTGTTTTCCTCTTTTCTAATATCTGTAAAATTCCATAATTCCGGACCTCCAAAGTAATATCCAAAGTTTAATGCAACTTCACCATCTTCATATAACTTATCCGGCAAACCATCACCATTAATATCATACCATGAGTAGTCTTGTTTGTTAGTTCCTTCACCAACAGCGCCTGAAATGCCAAAACTTACACCTAAAGAAAAAGAAGAATTGCTTGATGAATTGCTTGCCTGCTTAATTTGAGAAGAATTTCCAGTTATTGTTCCTCCTATAGACTTTCCTTCCGAATTTAATGTTGTAAAACCTATGTATTCTTCATCTACTGATAATATTCTGCCTGATAAGTCTCCACTTTGATTACTAAATTGGATTAATTCACTTGTAACAATATCAGGATACCTATCACCATTTATATCCATAAAATTTGAAAAAGTTTTGCTAAAACCTCTTGATTTTGATTTATCAGGATTTGTAATTACTAAATCGACTCCACCATGTTCAGTTTCAATTGCTGACTTAGTGTATTTGGAGATAGCTCTCTTTTTTATTCCTTCTGGTTCTTGTACGGTACTTTCAGTACGAAGCCTAGAACTTGTAAATAAATTTGCACTTATTGAACTCTTAGATCTCAATCCTTTATATGCATTGGTCTCACTAAAAGGAGCCATTGGGATAAAAATCTGTTCCATACCTAAATCAGTTGGAATTTCATCATTGTTATCAAAATTGTCTAACCATTCCTGAATTTTTTCGATTTGTGCATTTAATTGTTCTTCAGTTACTGGTACAAGAAAATCCTCGTTAATTGGACTATATTCTCTTTCATCGCTTCCGTCATATACAAATTGTCCCCAATTTCTATATAAGCAACCAAACATTTTTTTATCATCCTCTATAGAAGAATATAATCCTGCTTTAATATCTTTAACCGACACTGAATCAATAAGTGTAACACCGCTTGCAGTTATTAGCTTGGCAAAATCTAAATCTTTTGAAAAGAATTCAAAATAAATATCGGTTGGTTGATTTACTATCAATTCAATAGTATCTGTAATTAATGAATCATTAATTGCCAGTTCACTACTATATAACAGGTTACCATATGACTTTACAGTAAAATTAATGTCATAATTTCCACTTAGCTTATTCAAATAAGGAATAATCTTTATTGTATCAGAAGAGTAAGAAGTATATTTTTGAGCAACGTTTAACACGTTTGGATAAACAACAAATTGAGGTACAACATTTGCAACATCATTCTCATCAATCTCAATATTATCATCTTCTACGTATGTGTATTTAACCATTGGATACCATAAAATATCTTCCCAACGTACATTAGATTCTGAATTAACAAGAAATTCCAATGTATCATTTTCACTTACATTTATATCCCAATTCAGCGAATCATTATACTGTACATTCCAGTCTATATGTTGGCTAGAATAAACTGCATTATTTACTAATACAATTATATCTATGTCATCCGATAGAACTGGCTTAATTAATTTGCTTTTAATAGAAATAACTCCATTAAAAGGTATGCTAAACTTGTTTTCTGAACTTAATAAAAAGTCTTCGGCAGAATTAAATGTATATGCCGTTTTGTTATTGGGGTCAAGAAGTTGATCATCTTTATCAGTATATCTTATTTCCGGATTCCAAGATACAATATCTCCTTTATCATTATTTTTTGTTTGAACTCGAAAATAAATTTGGTCACCTTTGTTAACAGATATATTTTGAACATCTTGTGGATTAATAATTCCAAAATCGTTAGCTTGAATTGAATCTCTCCAAAGTATTGTGCCATTTTGCTGAATAGAAACATAGACACCATCACCACCAGTTTCTGATGTTTGATAAAGTTGAACAGGAGCATTAATAGTAATTACGCCATCAAATGGTGCTTGCCAGTATTTTACTACATCGTAAAGTGGATTAAACTCTATTAAATCCTTTAGTATTTCTACTAAAGCATCTTCTATACTTTCTGAAACAGTTCCTTCTTCAGAGATTTGATTAGGTGTTCCTACACTTGTTGGAATAAATTCAATCTCCCCATTTTGATTACAATGGTTATAATAAACTACTCCGTTTTTAACTATATCTATAAATCCATCTGCATTTACATCTGCCATGTAAGTTTTGGTTTTAGATTTAGTTCCGGAAACATTTAGTCCTGTTGTTGGGCCTCCGGGGAACGATCTAAATTCAAATACGAACTCATCTGTTGTACCTTCTTCAAATAGGAAGTTATTTACGTCTCCATGAATTCGAAGAGGAATTACACCAAAAGTTGTCCCTTCACTTGATTTTATTTGTGGTCTATAGTATAATTCTCCATCCCCATTTCTAAATAATTTATCAGCTAAACCATCTCCGTTCATATCAATTAACTTAACTAAACCCCTATCCTCGTTATCCTTATGATTATTTCCATTTCCGTTACTTGTCATTATAAAAGTTGTGGTAGTAATGAAGTTTGTTCCTTCTGATTCATTAATATTACTTTCAATTGCTGAAGCCTGATCTTCAAAATCTACTCCACTAAGACTCAAATCGCCATTAAGATGATCATTTTGTGTATTCCAAATTTCACCATCACCTAAAGCATTGCTCGGATTAGCAAAATAACTAAAAACGTGACTATTAAATTCATTATTCTTTGAATCAAATTCTGTTATTTTTGAAAGGAGAGTTTTTGAATAAGCACCTGTGGAATAATCCAGTTTATATGATCTAATTATCGAATCTTTGAAAAATACTTTTATTTTAAAAAGCTTATCTGCTGTAACTTCTTTAAATCCGTACCTACCATTAATTGTAACATCATTTCTTTTGTTATCCTCGAAATTAGCACCATATTCGTGTCTGTCTCTTATGAATTCAACTGAAAATACTCCATCTTCAACCCCATATCCGGTATAATTAATTTTATCCAAGTATATTTGATAACCCAGAATTGTACCTCCTATGATTCCAGCATCTTCAACTATTGTGTAATTGTATTTTATAAAATTATCGTTCAAATCTCTTATTTCAACTAAAGCCCATTTTACAATATTTCCTTGCAAATCCTTTAAGACGGCAGAATCAATAAATCCATTATTTTCACTTGCCCCATACAAATACCTTATACCATTGTTAGTAATTACTTCCCACCAATAATTTTTAGGATTAGTTCCGTGTCGAATAATCTTATTAAATGACCCTTCAACTCTTGGATAAAACTGCTTGTCTTGTGTTCTCGGCACCCACTCATTTCTATGTGCCACAGGACTCAGTTGTTCGCCATTTATTATATACGTCTCCGATTCTTTTTGTGTATCAAAATACGGAACTCCCCATCTTGTATCTACTGAAATAGTAGGGACTGATAAGTCCCAACCTAAACCTAACCATCCGTTTCCACCACCACTATTATAACTGATAGCCAATTGTGGTTGCATTCCTTGCCTACCTGCAGGAATATTTATTGGATAGCTTAAATTTGCAGTCCCCATTGAATTTGCAGCTGGAGGTTCAATAAAATTTATACCTGCTGCAGGATTAGCAGCCTTAACATCTTTTACTGAAGTTGGAACATAACCTTGTGTTTCTGGAGATTCTGGTACTTTAATAATACCATTAATCATATCAGTAAAGTGATTTGTTTCTGAACGAACTGAATTATCTGCAAACAACAGAGAATCTTTTGGCAAAGCTACCCAATGATGAGTTGCTTCATCGAAAAAATATGTTTTAATATCATTGGCTGTATAACCTTGCGGAATTAACGTAGTATCATATCCTAATTCAATAAAAATATTTTCTTTGAATTGCGATCCATGTGGTAAAAATCTATATCCTTTAAAACCAGAAGTAACATTTACAAGTCCTGCATCCATTGCAGGAACGTCTATATCACGTAATGCAGTTATGGAAAGTTTAGTATCTTTTTCTAATACGTTGGCTTCACCTTCAATTATTGCGTCCGCTAATTCTAATTTAAAAGCTTCTGCGTTGGAAACTAACTTTTCTGTGTAATGAATTTCCTTATCGAAACCATTTTTATAATCCCACTCTGCTGGTTTATTAAATGGAACATCTACATATAGTTCTTGTCCATCAGGGAAAACAGCTTGCACTCTGACTGACCATGTATCATTTTCATTTAATGGTTTTTCAACAATACTTTCAAAATTTCCTTTTGAATATCTTATTTTTTCGCCGTTAACATATAGTTTGGCTTCATTGTTATTATCACCAATTACGAATCCTTGTAAATATCCAAGTTTGCCGTAATAATATTCTGTTGTAGGTTGGTTAACAACTAATCTTCTTTCAGGAACATATTGGACCTCTTTAAACGGTTCTATTCTTATTCCTAGGTTTCTGATTTCATAATTGTATTCAGAATTTTCAGGGATGGTAAAACGAATGATATTATCACCATACTTAACATCTTTTGGATTTATCAGTTCTTTCTGTGTAATCCAGTCATCTGTCTTTTTTACAAGATAACCCCCAACAGCCAATTGATCGTTAATGCTATGAGAAATTCCGGTATAATCCGAAACTCCTTTTAATTCGTATTCGAGCCATATTGTTTCATTACCTTTAAGTACGTTGTCAATTTTGACATGAAAGATATTGTCCATAGGATTATCAATTGGTTTATCATCTGATATACCAATTTGTCCTGAAGTATTCTCGGATTTAAAATACGTTACTTTTTCAATATTATCTGTTTCCGCTGCAACAGCAACAATATTGTTATTTACAACTTCTTTTAATTCTTTAAATTCTTTTATTTCAGAATTTGGAATGCTTAATAAATTCAATGATTTCTCATTTTTAAAATTAAAAGATCCTGCTAACATAATTAGCAGAACTGCTCCGGTAATAACTTTAAGGTAATGATTCTTCATAAAACAAATTTTATGTTAATTGCTAACAGTCTATAGACTGTTAGCACGAATTATTTTACTGTTTTTTTGATTTTGTTGGAAACTTCATGTAAAGGAAGTATGCTTAGTTTACAATTAGTTTAAATGTCTCTTTCCCATAACCTGTGTCTATTTCAATCAAGTATAATCCAGACTGATTCAGATAGCCATCCAGCTTATAACTCGAAACCTGTGTAGCATATTCTTCTTTTATTAATGCTCCGTAAGAGTTAAAAATCCGAATTGATATATCTGATATACCAGCCAATGATATTATAAGATTATAGTTCCCATCAGAAGGATTTGGATATAATTTGTAATCATAGAATTCATTTTCAGGTGCAGAAACTGTAAATTCTTCCGTGACATTACATCCTGTAGCATTTGAAACGGTTACATGATAACTTCCGGGATCATATATTGTTACATTCCTGTCCGTACTATAAAATCCATTTTCACCTTCCCAAACAAAGTTTATCGTTGGATCATCCAAAATTAATTCCGGTGATAATTCAATATATTCTCCCAACTCAATGATATAATTATTTTCTAATCCAAGAGAAAGTGTTTCCGGATTATTAATAATAATAGTGTTGTTAGCAATATTAGTATCAGAATCTTTAACAGTTAACATATAAGTTCCTGAACTTAAATTTTCAATTAAATGCATTCGGGAATCACTTGACCAATTACTTTTATATGACAAGAAATCATTTTCCAGAAAGAAACTATATGGAGGAACACCCCCTTGTACTTCAATTTTAATTGACCCGGTAGATTCATTAAAACAGTTTGGACTTGAGCAAGTAACTCCGTTATCCATTCCAAAAGAAAATGTAAAGATGTCTGTTCCAGATCCATCAATATCCCAATTAACATTATTGAAATAAGCAAAACCATTATCAGTTATCTCATTTGCAGATATATACTCAATATCTTGCGATGAAAATTCTCCTGTGCCAGATCGGTCTATTACTAAATAACATTTAGGTGGATCGCTTAATAAATCTTTGACATCTAACTTTATTTGAGTTGACAATTCTGATGCAAAGTTACCTGTCGGACACATTAACCATTTTCTATCCAGAACTGGTAATTTGTAAGGATATATTTCATCTGAAATTTCTTCTAACTTTAAATCTTTACCATTATCTCCCCACAATAAAAATTCGTCTTTTCGTAATGTAGAAGTATTTGCATCATTAGATTCTGCTATTTCTCCAACACCAATAACCAAAAAGTCTGGTTCACCAGTGAAAAAAGATTGTTTTTGGTATAATAATAAACCGTCGTCTCTACCTATGCCCGTTATTGAATTAGAATATTCTTCATTATCATCAAAATTCCATATAACATCACCTTTTGAAGTTATATAATCTGTATAAATAAGTGGTGCTCCATATTTTATGGATAGATAAGATTGAAAAATCTGAAGTTCCGCTCCTCCAACCAATCTATCAAATACCATAAATTCTGCAATATTTCCTGAAAAAGTCTGAACATCTATCTCATCAGGGCTTCCTGAACCTAAACTAATTCTTGAATCTGGGATTCCGGTTGTTGCTTCTCCCCAAAACTGTGAAGTAGTATTAATTAAAGGAAAATTCATATTCCCTTCTGAATACTTTACAATACTTTGAGGACCTTTTGTTCTTTGAGTGGAAAGCATTACATTCTGATCATTATTAATCTTTGCATTCCAGATTCCTCTTTCTGTTAGTGTTCCCTTTGAATGATATACAGAAATTATCGTTAACTGGGTTGATGCACTTATATCAAATGGTATCTCTAATTTATCATTTACTCCATCAAAGCTTATTGCTTTATTAAAGTTAATTAAACCCTTCATTGATAAATCAAAACTATCAGATGGCTGTGCATTATAATCATTACCACTAACGTCATTCCAATAATCATTGTTTACATCAAATTGATCGGCGCGAAGCCATACTTCCGGGTGCAGAAATTCTTGCGGTATTTGTGCTTTTGTGTTAAAAAAAAGTAATACAAGAACAGCGGGTAGAAGTTTTCTCATAAATACAATTTTGGTTAATAATATTTTCAAAACAAGGCTGTATAACCTTACGAAGGTATGTAATCAATTGTTTCAATAATAGAATGTTTTATTAAACATGTTTTGATTAATAATTATTCGGTCTAAATACTTATTTGCCCTCTATTACTATATTCCATAATACATTGAAAGGTGAACCTTTGAATCAAACTAATTTTCCTAAAAGGACTATTTTAGAATAAGTCTAAATTAAATGATGATATTCTTAATATTATAACAAATTATAATATAAGGAAATTGTTGAAATTAAAACATATTCCAGATTTTGAATGTGCTTATTTACTATAGACAAGAAATAAAAAAGTCCTGATTTATCGAAACAAACCGGACTCTATTATTCATAATTATAAAATTATACCAGGCTATATAAACTGGAGATATTACTTAGTTATAATCTTCTCTTGCTTAAATCCTTTTGGATCAACAATAGGCAAAATTGCATTATGCAAAAATGTTCCTCTAAAACAATTAAACATTAATCCTCTTGTTGTAGAAATCGCGATACTATTAAACATATCAATTGTTTCTTGTGGAAAGACAATAGATTTATCGTCCTTTTTGCTCTTAAGATCATCAAAATTTGCAATATGGAAAATACAACTTGCATTAATATTCCCTAAAAGTGTTTTCTTATCTTCGTGCATAACATTTACACTCACAATAACAAAAACCAATTTCATTTCAGGATTTATTTTGTGTTGTACATTTATATTAAAATGATATACCGTACTTGGTAATACTGGCTCCTGGCTATGCTTTAATCCAAAATCAAGTATCTCAACACCTTTAATCTGATATTCAATTTTAAACTTTTTAATTTTAGAATCTGTCATGCCTGAAATTGGTTTAAATTCATCGTACCCTTTGCTACTAATAAATCCGAATAATCTGAAATATTTAAATAATTATTCTGATTTACATTTTGAGAAACCGTTGTTGTTCCCATGTAAACTATTTTCTCTTTTTTGTAATCTTCGAGGCTAATTAAATCTATTTCTAAAACATCACCAATATCCCACAAGGTTTCAGCCGTAAAATTATGTGTACCACTTAACCATTTTGAAATTTCTGATGGCTGTTTATTTAAGGCTGTTGCTAATTCTCCTTTTTTCATATTCTTCGCTTTTAATGCATCTTGAATACGAGCAGCCAGCATCATCTTTCTTTCAGTCCTCCTTAGCTCGGCAGGACTTATTTCATTTAATAAGTCATCAATTAATTGACTGTTATATTTTTCAGGTTTCTTTTTATTCATATTCAGCAGTATCAAATTCCAGTTCTCCTTCGAAATCCAGATAGTTTTCGGACCTCGTTATATCTTTGTTTTTTATTCTTTTAGTTATCTCTTTTGATATTTCTCGTAATAAATAGTTTTCCTTTTCCAATTTTTCATTCTCCTGAAAAGCCTTTATATTTTTAGGTTTTTCTCCTCCTCCACCAAGAATAATTATGTCGTTTCCGTAACGTATACAATATAATCTAAGCTTTGAATCAGGTTCATCATAAAGGGCACAAATACCATCACTTAAATCTCCTTCATTAAATTTAAAGAAATCCCCCCTCGCTCCTGTTTTACTTCCAATAACTTTTAAACGTTTTACAATATCAATAAGTTCACTTTTAAATGAAATTATATTTTCTTTCATAAATTCTTCAAACAATGTTGACTTCGCCTTATCCAAATAAATAGAATAAACAGAAGCTTCATCACCCGAGAATTGATCTAATTTAACTATTTTACATTTCATTTACAATAAAAGTTATCAAAAATAATATTTTTTTTCACTTTTAAGTGAATTTTAACAAGCTTTAACTTTTCTACATTAAATTTCTCTCGACACCTTTCAAATTAATTATACACCTTATCTTTTACCATATCTAAAATATTTTTTCGTTTTCCTATCCATAAGTAGTCTTTTAAAAATGACTCGAAAAGAGCATTGTACTTAATATTTTCTAATGGAACCAGATAAATTTGATTTGGATTTTTGGGTCTGCCACCAAAACCAATTGCTATAATGGTTGGCGTTTCTGAACTGTATTTTTGATAACGTTTAAACTGACTCGGATTACACCAATGTATTTTATCTTGATATAATTTCTCTCTATACTTAACTTCTACAAAAAATTCCACACCTGTTTCTTTATCTCTAAATAAATAATCCGGATATAAAGAGGATTCAACATAGTCTTTTTTATTTTCATGAAAATCGTGTGTTTTCATAACTAAATCGTATCGATCACTTGTAAAAACTTTAGTTCTTACACATTTCTCAAAATCTTCTCCTTTTAAAAAGGATAAAGGCTTAAATAGCTCTCTAAATAATGCCAAAGTTGCATTTCTTAAACGCTTTAAAACATAATAAAATAATCGGGAGTAATTTTTCTCTTTCATGTTAATTAAATATTGTTTGTATTAGGGTTCTCATATCTTCAATATTTCCGGTTAATGGAACAGGGAGTACTCTTAGTTTAAGTTTATCTACATAATATTCAAAGGGATCAAGTTCTTGGGTAAAATCGGAATTTTGCGGATATAGTAAATACAAATCGGGATCATCTTTATACTTCGTTCCATAAGCATAAAGCTGATACATATCCGATTGCTTAATAAAATAATTTTCTTTGGTAGCATTCTGATTTAAAATTTTCCATTTGGTATCTAAAATGGCCAATGTTTTATTACCTTCCTCAATTACCATATCGGGTTTGAGTCTAAATTTCTTAGTCATTTTATGACTCTCAACCAAATGATTCCTTCGATCTTGTTTTCTAACAGAGAGACCAGGTTGAATGAGCTTGCTAAACATTGCAGCAACATAATCCTCAAATATTCGCTCCATTGGGAAAAGTATAGCCATATTTAAATGTTTCCCTTTATAGGAGGCAAATGATTCTTTTCTTAAAAATACCTTAGCCCATTGCAACACTTGCTCATAATGAGAAAAGAGTCGATTGCGACCATTGACACAAGCCCAATCTTTTTCTTGATTTGTTGAATACTCAACTTCATCTAACAGGGCTAAAAAATTAAATATTTGGCTCTTATTTTTAGCTGATCTGCTAATAGTGCTTAAATATACCAAGGTGCTTTTTAGGAGTCTATTCTGTGGGATATTGGCACAAAACTCATCATATTCAATATAAAATTGTTCTTTATGAGCCAAATTGTGCCTTAAGTTTTCAGCAAATTTCAATTTCCCTTTTAATACCTTCTCATTTTCACTTTTTGTAACATAAAAATGTTTTATTCCCCTTTTTAAAAGTTTCTCAAATTCCGCTAAAAATATTGTAATAAAGATTTCAATTAATGGCAATTTAGTTGATTGCAAATTGGCTTGATCAATACTTTTAAAGGGTGAATCTTTCAGATAACGAAGCATTTTAAGTAAAATCGACTTGCAGTCTCTTTTAAAATCAACAGAGTCCTCATTATTTTCAAACTTCAGATTATAAATTTTGGGAAGAATCTCAATTATTGTTTTTTCTTTTGTTTCTACAACACCAACGTAATTTTTTACTTTAATGTAATCATTTCCTTTCTTTCTGTGAACAGAGAATGCCTGATCTACTTCAATTGCGGAATCGTTATTCTCTGCAATAAAATTCATTAAACTGATAAAAGATTTTTCTTCAATATAAATGCAATCAAAAGTGTTATCATGACTCTCAGGAAAGTCCTTTTTATTCCATATAGTACCAAATTCTCTTATTATGTAGTTAGCTTTCATAAGTTAAGTTTCGTCAACCCTGATTTCTTTTTTACTTGGCTTCTCATAAATATATTTAAAAGCTTCTATTGGTACTTCACTATAAATTCGATTCCTTAAACTTGGGGCAACTTCATACGATATAATATCTTCGTAATCTTCAACATCGTATCCAAATAACTTTTCTTCTTCTTTTGCTGTATATTCCCCTTTAATCTTTACTAAAAAATAGTTATCGTCTGATTTCCATTTTTTATTATCACCTAAAACCAACTGTACTTTTTCCCAATCATTATAGAAATATTCCTGAAGTAATGGAATAATTCTATTTCTGAACACTTCGCATAAATCGTTTTTGTTTTCTATGTTTATGAAATAGGCATGACCTATAGTGTGGTCACGATCCAATAAAAATTCAATGCGTTGGTTAATTACAGTAAGCAACTGTTGCAAACTAACACCTTCTACCTCTCTTGATAACTCAGGCAGATCAGGTTTTGGCATCATTTCTTCGAAATCAAATCGTCTGCGTAAAGCTGTATCTAATAATGCAATACTTCGATCTGCTGTATTCATTGTCCCAATGAGATATAAATTAGCTGGTATACCAAAAGGATCTTTTGAATATGGCAGTTTTACAATAAGTTCGTTTTTACATCCAATTCTTTTATCCGATTCAATAAGAGTTATTAGTTCCCCGAATATTTTAGAAATATTTCCTCGATTAATTTCATCAATAATTAAAACATATTTTTTTTCATTTTGAGTACTTTTATCCTCAACATTGTTTTCTTTTAGAGATGATTCAAACTTTTTAAGTGCATTAAATACAGCATAATAATTCGTTGTCCAACCTATGTCCGTACCAATTTCTCTTAAATCTTTTACTATACTTTTTATATCTTCCGGAGAATCAAATTTATTATAAATCCTTTCCAGTTTCTCTTTTGTAATCTTTTCGGTAGTTTTAGCAGTTTCTCCTATGGTAAGTATTTCATTATTTTCAATATCTAATAATTTAACATTTGACTTTCTTGATGGTAAAAGATAGTTTTCATCCTCTTCTGTTTCGTTTAATATTTCTTGCAATTTCTGAATAAAAGCAAAGTATAAATCATCAAATTTTTCAATTTTGTTTTCCGGTTTTTCTATATTTTCAGTAATCTTTTCTTCATTTTTTATTTTGTCACAAAACGCTTTAAGTACTCCAGCTTTATACTCATAAATTACATTAGACTCTATAACTTTAGGCTTAATACCCTCGATAAAATCTTCATAACTAAATGATTGATGAAAAGTTATAAATTCAATTCTATTTCCCTTTTCTCTTATAAAAAAATCTTGGGCTACTTCATGATTTTCAGCCTTTTTCCCATTAATTATTTCATAGGCTAACTCAACTGTTCTATAAGTCTTACCTGTGCCAGGAGGACCATACAGGATTTGATTTAATGGTGTATTAATATTCATTGAATTATCTCTATTAGATGTTTGAATTATTTCGAATTTATGGGGTTCTTTTGTTATTGGAGAAAGGTTGTCATGCCGCGGTTCTGAATACCCTCTATAAAACATAAATTTAGAAACGGGAATAGGCTGTGTTCTTTCAAAATGATCCGTAAGAAATACTATTTTTGCTGTTTTATTTTCATCTTCATAAGCTTCAAAATCCTTTTCATAATGAAGAATTTGGTAATTATTACTCCAGTCTTTGGAATCAAGTTCTTTTTGATTTTCTACAAAATCGATGACTCTAGCTTTATGAGTAATTACTCCTCTTGAGCAATAATATAAATTAAAAGTATCTCCTTCTTCAATAATATTTCTAAGATATTTTATTGTTTTACTTGTTCCACTTGGTCTTTTTGAATTCCAAATAATGCAAGCATCAAATGATTCCATTTGTTCAATAAAATGATCTTGCCATCCAGTGCTATCTGAAGCCATTAATGCAACTACACCATCAACTTCTGATAATTTATCCAAAACTTGATATAAAATATCCTGAGCAAGTATTAAATGATTTGAACCATCATAATATTCAGGAATAATTGACTTTACCAATTCAATAAGTTCTGAATCCGTTTCAATGTATTCTTTAATAAATTGATTTACCAACTCCAGATAGTGAACGTACTTTTCACCTTTCTTTGCTGATTTTATTCCAATTAGCTTACAATACTTTTGGTAAAAAGAATCTTTATAAAAAGTATATTTTGCGGGATTTTTATAGGTTAGTAAAGTTGCAATTGTTCTTTCATCGTGATGATGACTGTGCTCACCATTAACTTCACGATAAACCTTCATTATTTTACTATCAAACTTTGTTATTCTTTCTTGTAAAGATTGCTCATCATTAAAGAGTATTTGTAAACATCCCTTATATCCATCAGGCCTATCTTTTGCTAAATGTTTCATTACGCGAATAGCGTTATAAAAAAGGAGGTTATTAAAATCAATGCTTCCCATTTCATCTTGCAGATTTATAGCTTCAAGATTAGGTCTGTTTTGAAAAGTATGTAAAAGCTTCCATTTATACAATTCATCACTAAGGTGCGTCGATTTAATGTGCTCCTTATATTCCTTAATAAGATTTGCAACATGATCGTTATTGTTATCTTTTGGAACAATTTCAAATCCAAATTTTTCAAGTAAATTATATGAATCCGTACCTATACCTCCTTCAAATGCCTTTGATTCTAACTCCTTCCCATTTGCAAATCTGTTTGCTATGGATATAATTAGTTTAGGCGGATATTTTTTCTCATTATATACAATATCATAAGCAGAAGATTGACGCCCTAGTCTTATTCCATCTCGATCAATTTCTTCGATTGCTTTTAATAAGTGTTCTTTTTTAATATTTGTTGGTATCATATTTACAGTTCTTTTTCCCAAATCCAACTAGCTTTTCTTTCAGGATTATTTAGTCTCCAATATTGGTCCCAGTAAGCAAATTCCTTATGCTTATCATCTTGTTCATCAAAAAGTACAATTTCTGTGTTTTTGTAGACATCAATTTTTCCATCCAAAAACTTAAGGTCGTGTACAATTGGGTTTTCTAAAAACAAATTAATGGATTCCCACCACCTTCTTCTAGTTGCATGAAGGCTAAAAATTGATTCTCTTCCGTTTTCAGTGTCTTTTAGACAAATTATACGAAACTCTTCCTTTTTTTCAGGAAAAGTTTTAATTCTTCCTATTTTAATAACTTCAAGCATATTATTTTATCAAATTATGAATATCAATTTGCTTTATTATATCACGCTTTAGTTTACCTAAAGAATATTTTAAAATTTCATTTTTATTTAAAGGTGTATCTTGAAGTAATAATTCTTTAAATGCAATTTTAAGCTTCTCAGAATCAAACTTATCTTGATGATTTTTATATAATCTGACAAGTTTTAAAGCACTTTCATAATTCCCATTTTTATAACGCTGATGAATTCGAAGATCTTCACCATTTTTATCAGTGCACCCATTTATAAGCTCTAACTGAATTGGATTTTCAATTCCAAAGTCACCATCAACAACACATTTATGATGTAATTTAAAAAAATATTGATCATTAAAACACTTGTAATAAGGATTTGTATGAGTAATATTAGTAAATGGTTTATCTCCTTTTTCAGATGAGTTACAGCTGTGACAACTTGGGATTAAATTAAAGAACGATAATGCAAAAAATGGATTCTGACTTTTAGGCATAAAGTGATCAAGATCAAGATACGCTTTTGTTATTTTTTCATTATCATCTTCAGTGCTAATATCTATAATGTCAATTTTATTATCATTACAATAAGGACAAGTGGCGTGTTGAAGGCCTAAATCAATAACCAATTGTCGACAATAAGTGCTTTTTCGAAATGATTTATAATTAAATATATCTTCAGCCAATAAACTCCCAAATTTTGTCTGGATTGAATTAACAGATGTTCCTGATTTATAATCTGTTTGCTGAATTATTGAATCTATTTCATTTTTTATTTCTTCTAATTCTATTGGCCTTGAAACAATCAGTCTTTTTAAATTAAAATGATTCTTCTGCAATAAAAAATTATAAAATGCCTTTTGTCTTTTTAATTTCTTTAAATCATTATCAGCATAAATTATTTTATATTCAGCTGAATTTATAACTGCTAACTTACTTTCTATTTTTCTTATTAAAGAACTTTCCAAATATCTTGATCCATCTGCACTCTTTTTATTTAAATAATTCCAAAAAGAAACTGCATGTGCATCTAATATTAGATCTGCATTAGGATTATTTATATGCTCCTGAATTCTAATCATTATTTTTCATGTTTCTCAAGAGGTTTTCCATGTAAAATTTTATTACTTCGTCTCCCACCAAATCAATAATTCTCTCTATCTCTTTTCTTTTATATTTAGTAAGCGATTTAGATTCTAATCTTTCCATGGCATAATTAATTTTTGAACTTGCAAACTTGCTCATTCTTTGCTTTCCTAAAAAAAATGGTTCTTCATATAAATCATAAATATTTCCTCCGAATGTATTGTTTTCAAATTTTCGATTTTCTACAAATGTTAATTCTCGATTATTGTTGAGAATTATAAGGTTTTGTCTCGGGAGATCAGAAACTAAAAAGGGAGAATGTGATGATAAAATCAATTGAATGCTTTCTGAAAATATTAGAGGTAATATTTTTATTAGTTTTTCAAAAAATTCAATTTGCCATTTAGGGTGCAAGTACAAATCTCCCTCATCTATACATAATAATAAATTTGCTGACTGTTTTTTAAATTTTAATTCATGAAAAATTAATGAGAAAAGATTAAGATAAGCTTTATGACCAGAACTAATTCCAAGCCAATTAGCTTCAATAAATTTAGAAGAAGAAAATAAATTTACGAATTTCTTAAAAAAAGCACTATTTTTTTTATTATAACTAAATGAATAGTACTCTATTCCTCGATTACCCCAACCTTCTGTATCGTACTCTATATCTATTTCAGATATGTTATATCTCAAATCATTAATAAATTGGTTAGTTTCATTTAATTTATCTGTAATAAAAAATATATCTTTCTCAGTTTTAGGGTCTGTCTTAGTTAATTGTTCTTGGATTTCTCTAATTAATCTATTATTAATAATTATAATTTCATTTGCTATTTCTTCAGTTTTTAATTTTCTAAAACCATAGAGTAAATCTGTTAATTTGTTTTGATTTTGTTGAATATTTTTATTTTTACTAAACTCTAACAACTCTATGAAGAAAATAAATCCAATAAGATAAGCAAACCTATTTTGATCTGATTTCAAATCATTTAATCTAGCTTTATAGAACTTTCTGAAGTCCTGTAATTTTAATACATCTTCACCAATAATCTTAAAGTCTTGAAAGGAATTTAATCTACTAGCCCACAATTTACTTGTAATAAGAACTTTATTTGGATGCTCAATTTCTAAATGATTAAAAAGATCTGAATTAATAAAATTGATTTGTTTTTCAAAAGATGTAATACCTTTTCTTCTTGAATTATATTGTTTAGGAAAAATGTTATTTAAAGAAATATCTGACACATCCTTATGAAATATCTGTTTTCTTTCATCAAAAGTATTTGAAAAGAAAATTACTTTAAGTGGATTTAAAGAACCTTCATAATCCTCATTCCAAATCTGAAAATTAGATTGTGGAATCCTATTATCTTTAGTAGAGAAAAAACATTTATATACACCTTCCATATTTTTAGTAATTAATATAAATTCTCCTTTAACATTATTTCTTCCACCTTTTACTATTTTACAAATTAATTCAAGCACATTACTTTTTCCTGTACTATTTTGACCTATTATTCCTGTAACTTCTTTTATTTTGCTACCAAAAAAATTATTTGGCAATGGAGTTAATTCTTCTTTCGTTATTAAATTCTGATTTTTATCGTAAAAAAACTTTACAGAACTAGAAAAGTTAAATCCTGCATTATCAAAATTTCTAAACTTATCAACCCATATATAACAAACTTCCATATTTGTTTTATTTATAAAAACCTTTAACTCTCACCATACTTCAACTTTTCTATCTTTTACTTTTTGTTTAAATATTTCAATGATTAACTTAATTACATTAACTAATTTCTCAACTAATTACCCCACCATTGGCCAATCTATATACTGACCTTCGGCTTGTTCTATTACTTCTTTTAATAAATTATCTAACTCGGAAAAAGGCACTTTCCCTCTTAATTCTTTTTTAACTGCTAAGCGAATTGCTGCACGGGCATCTTCTTTTTTAGCCCAATCGAGCTGTAGGTTTTTCTTTACGGAGGTAACTACTTTGTGCACTAAATCCTGAATAGGACCCTTTTCATTTATCAATTTCTCATTTGCTGTTAAGAGATCATAAAAAGCCAGTTCATCTTCGGATAAACCTAATTCTTTGGTTCGTTTATCTTCTTCTTTAAAGTCATTAGCCATTTCTAATAAATGCTTTATGGCTGCAATGGAATCCAAACTTTGCTTGTGGTATCTGCTCAACACATTTTCAAGTTCTTCTTTCAGTTTCCTGCCCTTTCTAACATTTTTGGACATTCTGACTTTTAACTCATCGTTGATGATGCGACGGAGTAATTCAATTTTTATATTCTCACCCCCTTTTTCTTTTACGATGGCCTGAAAACGATCATCAATAATGGAAATATCGATTTTATCTAAATCGTACATAGCAGCTAGATCAACTATTTTCTGCGATTCTATCGATTTACTTATTAAATCTTTAATCCTGTCGTTCTTTTTGCGCTGCGGGCCAGGAGGTGTTTTGATTTTGCGAATGACCTGGCGAATTTTTTGAATAATTCCAACTTCTTCCTGAATTTCCCAGATACGTTTATCTGAATTGGTCATTGCTACGAGCTCAGACAACTTTTTTTCTTCCAATAAAAACTTATCGGTAACAGCATCTGATTGAAGTAAGTTGTTCACCAAATTGTTCGACCATTTTAATTTTTCTGTGGCCGACATTTTATTGATGGCCTCCAAATCAAAATTATCCATTAGATTTTTTACTATATCAAATTGCTCAAAACACAAATTAACCGCAGCATCTAAATCCAGGGTTGGCTTACCTTTACCACCACCAGCGGTATATTTTTTTGTGGCAGTAGCTAGGAAATCTGAAATACCTATAAAATCAACAACTAAGCCGTTTGGTTTATCTTCGAACACTCTGTTTACCCGTGCAATGGCTTGCATTAAGTTATGGCCTTTCATTATCTTATCGACATACATGGTATGTGCACAAGGTGCATCGAAACCTGTTAACCACATATCGCGTACAATCACAATTTTTAGTGGATCTTCGGGAGTTCGGAAACGCTTTTTAATGGCATCCATAGCATCTTTGGTGCGCACATGCGGATTCCATGCTTTAGGATCTTTAGCAATATTACTGGTCATGATTACGGCTACTTCGGGGCAATTATCCAATGCAGTTATTGCATTGTACATCTTAACACAGTTTCTGCGGCTCATACACAAAATCATAGCTTTACCGTCTAAGGTTTTTATACGTGCAGTGTAATGCGTTAAAATCTCTTTAGCAACACGTTTCACTCTATCTTCGGCACCGGCAGCATCTTCGATGGCAGCCCAAACGGTATTCGAGTTTTCTTCATCGACTTCTACAACTTCTTCAAGTTCTTTGGTATAATCTGCTTTAATATTTAGGGGAACCATTTTAGGCTCGTAATAAATAGGCACTGTGGCTCCATCTTTTACAGCTTGAATAATATCGTAGGTATGGATGGTTTTCCCAAAGACCAGTTGAGTATCGGCATCTTTACTATCTACGGGTGTTCCTGTAAATCCAATAAATGAAGCATTCGGTAAGGCTATTCGAATGTTTTGTGCAAAGCCACCATCTTTAAAACCATATTGGGTGCGGTGTGCTTCATCGGCCATGATAATTAAATTGTACCGTTCCGATAAGACAGGATGTTTTACTTCTTTTCCCAATTGCAGATCCTTTAGGCGGAATTTTTCGATTGTGGTAAAAATAACTCCTCCACCATCGGTACTTAATAAATCTCTTAACTCATCGGTTGTTTCGGCATGTTGTACATCGCCAACCAAATCTTTACATAAAATAAAGTTTTCGTAAAGCTGTTGATCTAAATCGGAACGGTCGACCTGCATTACAATGGTAGGATTTTTCATTTCGGGCAGCGATCGCAAAATGCCCGTTAATATGGCCATTGAAATGCTCTTGCCCGATCCCTGCGTATGCCAGATTACTCCCAAACGACCATCGCCATGTGGTTTTATATTTTTTATGGCAGATTGTACCGCTTTATGAATCCCCCAATACTGATGATACTTGGCTCCTTTTTTTATGATCATTCCGTTATGATCTTCGTGAAAGATGAAGTTTTTCAAGTAATTCAGTAAGGTTTCTTTGGGGAATAATCCTTTTAATAAGGTTTCTAAATGCAAATCGTTGTTTTGCTCAATATCATCTCCTTCCAGGCTTTTCCAGGGAGCAAACCATTCCAGTGACGCGTTGTACATACCATGCAAAGCTTCTTTTCCATCGGAAATTATGGTAATGGCATTGTAATCGAACAATTGCGGAATATCTAAAACGTAATGCTCTATTTGACCATGTGCATTATCGACACCCACCTCCGGATCGAACATATTTTTAAATTCGAAAACGACAAGCGGCAAACCATTAATGAAGATGATTAGATCGGTGCGACGGGTGTTTTTGCCTACGATGGTCACCTCATCGGCACAAACAAATGTATTTTTTTCGGACTCAGTGTAATTGATTGGGTAAATATGTTTGGCTTGTTCTTTTCCATTGGCATCTTTCCACGATACAGAAATACCTTGTGTAAGTTTACGATGAAAATCACGGTTGCGATAATCAAGATCCATACCCTCGTGTTGGGTAAACGAAACCATGGCTTCGTTAATGGCTGTGGCAGGAATATCGGGGTAAGCAGTTTGTAAAAAGGAACGCAAATCATCTTCGAGTACAACTTTTTTAAGCTCGCGTTTTAGTGAGTTGCCTTCCTGGTAAGTGTAGCCTAATTCCTGTAACCACTCAACAGCAGCTTTTTGTACCGTTATTTCTACCATTTCTGTCATAATGCCTGGCTTATGGTTTGTTCAACATCTTTTACCCGCACTTCTCCGCTAATGAGTTTAGGTAATAAAGTATCGCGGAGAATGGTGAGGGTTTGGTTTTCTTGCGTATTTGATTCAATGATATTAAAATATCTTGTGACAATTTCATCGTACTTTTCAATTTCAAAAATTGGAGGAATTAAAGTATTAATTCTTTTAAGCAATTCTGTTGTCAAACTTGGAACCGCTGAACCAACATCCATTGAAGCTAAATCTATTGTTTTTAGAAAGTAAAAAACATATTTTCCGTAATGTTTTTGTTTTATTTTGGTATAAAACATAGTGTCTACAGACCAAAATGGTTTAGTTATATAGAATAAATTACTTAAAGTACCTTTTCGAGGGATTAAAATTGAATCTTGATCATATAGAAATTGATTTACATATCTCATAATCCCACCTGAACCATAAACAGGGATATTACCTGATTCTAATTTTTTATGATCCTTACCATATTTTATTTCAAGCATCTCTTCCAACCTTTTCACTTCCCACCCCTTTGGAATTTTACCCAATTCAGAATCGACAAACTCACCATTTTGGAAAGGGCCAAAATCTATAAACCAATGTTTGTATAAGGTCATGGCCATTTCTTCGAGGGTTCTGTTCATTTGCAGGTTGAGCTCTATTTTGTCGTCGAGGGCTGAGAGTATGGAGGCGATAGCGCGTTGTTCTTTTATTTCAGGAATATGTACTTCTATATTTTCAAATGTATTTCTTGTAATAGTATCAAATACAGAACCATGAGCATTCGATTGGATATTAGAAACAGACTGCTTAAGTAGATAATAACCATAATCATTTATAAGGAGTTTTTCTTTTCCAGATAAACCATAACAAGATTGATTAAAAGTCATATCTCTTCCTAATTGAGCAAGCTGACCTACCGTTCCTCTCGCCGAAATTATTAGTTGACCTTTTTTCAATAATTTGGTGCTGCTTTTTTGAAGACCGAGTTCTGTAATTGTTTTTTCAGTATTCAAAACAGTTCTTTGATCATTATTAAAATCTACCACAGACAACCAAGGAATATTACCATTCCAATATTCATCAACAGTAGTTTTCGGCGTACCACCTCCAATTATATCAAAAGCTTCAGAGAGTTTATATTTTTTCCAGTTATTTGGCATTTAAAATCCTATTATATTTTTAATTTCTTCCATTTGCAGAGCTTCGCTATCTTCATTGAATTCTCCTGTGAGCAAATTTTTACAAAGCTTAGTTGCATTGCCTTCTTCTATTTCTTTATCCAAATAAGCCAGAATATCTTCCATTGTACTCAGGTTCTTAATTTCAGCTTTTATTTTTGGAAATAAATCTTCGACAACCAACCATCGGAAAATTTTATCGGCTGTAAGATCTTTACGCTCGGCTATGAGTATTGAACGGGTCATGGTATAATTATTTGCCAGTCGGATAATTGATCGTGGATTGGGATCGATAACGGAATGAAAGTTCTTTAATAAATGCTGTATTTCTTCTGTATCACTGTTTTTTTCTTCAATAATTAAATCCGAAACTGCATCCTGGTTTAAGTTGTAGGTATTCTCAATGTTTTTCATAAATTCGTTTGCAGTAATATCTTCTGTAGTATTTTGAATAATATTCCGAACTTCCCGTTTTTGATTTTTGTTGAGTTTTTCAACAGAATCAAGCTTTTGAATATTATCAGGATCTTGTTCAGGTAATCCGAGAATATAGTTCCAGTATCTTTGTTTGGCATCTTTTTCAACATTAGGCATACGAAAAGATAATTGAAAAGCCTTCTCTAAAAACAACTCACCTAATTGGTTACATTCTTCATTTCCATTTGAAAACTCTTCGTATGTATTTCCGAAACTTGTTGTAATCCATTTTTTATCACCTGCAACTATGTATAATACACGTTTCTCTTTAAAAAGAGTCTGTATTCCTTCCAATAGGTTTACAATAAATTCTTTGTTACAGCGGTCTATATCATCAATAAATATGGCAAGTTGTCTTTTTTTCTTTTTTGAATTGATATTATCAACTAATTTACCAAAGTGTTTCTTAATTCTGTTCATAGGATCGGAAGCTCTTCTCATAAAAGAGACTGCCTCTTCAGGAGTTTTTAAGAAAAATGGAGTAGAAAGAAATTTTGAGAATGAATAAATAACACCAAATACAGAACCAAGTGTTATAATTAGTTTTGCAAAAACTTCAATTGTTAATCCTTTAGCTTCGTTATCAACTGCTGTAGAAGTAACAGTTTTATTAGTCAACAGGTCTAATATAGAACTGCCATATTTAATAAGTACTACGGTAAATGCGATTGTTAGTAAAAAAGCTGCAATTTTTTGCCATCCACTGTACCAAATAATCCTTCTGAAACTCTCCTTAAGCCAAAGACAAAATCTACACCACCAGTTAAGTTCTAATTTAGTTTTTCTATAAATATGATCAATCAAAGTCCACCATGGTGGTTTTATGTGTTGGTTTTGCCATGCATTGTAGTCAACTACAATCCATTCTTCTTCTTCGGAGTTTAAATTTTTCTTTATTAACTGTAAAAATGAGGATTTCCCTGCACCCCATTCTCCCTGTAAGTGAACCATGAAAGAATGAGCCAGCTTATCCGTAAAAATATCGTTCTTAATTAATCTTACAAAGGCTTTTGCAACAGGTTCTCTACCTAATTTGTCAACATCAACTACTTTATCGATATGAAATGGGATTTTGTCTTTTATTTGCTCATTATTGCCATTGTAATAATCTTCCGGATTGCTTTCACTATCTTTGATAGATGCATTTGGCGGCTCTGATCCTCCTCCAATACCTTCTACTTCTTTTTCACTTTGATCTTCTTTTATATTTAAAGGTTTTCTTTTTGAATAATTGTAACTAATAAGTATGTCAAGTTTTTCAATTATTTCGTATAGTTCCGGCAGTTGTTTATTTAAGCCTTCAAGTATGAGTTTTACATTGATAGAATTTATTCTGGAAATAGCATTCCTATATGCACTAAGTCCTGGAAGATTAACATGATCAATCAAATGCCAATTAACCCTTAATAAGTGACCATCTTTCGGGTTTTCAGAAACAACTCCAATAGCCTTAATTCTTAATGTACCATTTCCTTTTTCAACATAAGTGGACTTAAGAAATATAACATCCCCTTCTTTAACAGAATTTACTGTGTTTGTAATTTTCTCTTCATGTCCATTTTCCCATATACCATCCTCAATGAAGCGCTCCATTTGATTTTCTTTACCCCAAAAGTGGCCTACAGCAAAAAAGTTTCTTCCAGAGTTAATAAGTTGATTTATTCTTTCAGACTCTAGTATAGTTTCAGATTTATTGGGAGTCGATTCATAATTGAGTTGATTATAGTATTTGTTAACAATATCCGGATTATCATTAAGTTGTTTTTGAATCCATTCAACTCCGTAGTATATAAAATCGGTGTTTTTAAATTTTAAAAAAAAATCAGAAAGTCTTTTATATGCTTTAATTTCTAACGTAGAAAAATTAACTAAAATAAATTTTGAAGGACTAAAAAAAGCTACTTCATTCTTTATAGAGTGAAGTAGTTTATCTATTTCTTTTGCGGTTGGACCAATAACATTTTTAACCTGAACAGCAATAAGAACCTGACCAGAAGAATGCTTATATATTAAATCAACATCATTGACAGAGTCTTTATTAATCTCTAATTCAACAACCTGCTGTCGACTAACCAAATCTCTAGCCAATCTAATATATGTAGCTTCAGGCAAATTTGAAAGATGGTATTTTCTTTCCATTATATTCTTTTAAATTTTTCCTGAATCACTTTTTGCAATTCATTACTTTTCTCAAACTGTTCCAATAACTGATTTTTTAAACCTGTCATCTTTTCTTCAAATGGTATTCCGTCATCTTCTTCGGCTTCGGTGCCCACATAAATACCAGGAGTGAGCTTGTAATCCTGCTTTTGTACTT
The DNA here is from genome assembly GCA_003446015.1 of Bacteroidales bacterium. GTDB lineage: Bacteria > Bacteroidota > Bacteroidia > Bacteroidales > UBA12077 > UBA12077. Next base: position 31,620 of record DMBU01000040.1, read on the forward strand.
CTTCAATGGTGGCTGCTTTGCAAAAGCCATCCATATTTTCGTAACCATTTTCTATGGTTCTCCATTTATGGTAGGTATCTGCAATTTTGCTTACATCAGCATCGGTAAATACACGCAATTTACGGCTTGCCATTGTGCCTAATTTTGAGGCATCAATAAACAGGATTTCGTTCGTGCGTTCACGGTGCACGCCATCTCTACCATCACGGTTTTTGCTTAGTATAAAAAGGCAGGCAGGTATACCTGTGGTTAAAAATAACTTGTCGGGTAAACGCACAATGGCATCAACCATGCTATGGTCTACCATATGCTGTCTTACGTTTTTCTCTCCACGGGTATTGGATGTCATAGCTCCGTTTGCCATTACAATTCCAGCTGTTCCAGTGTCGCTCAGGTGGTGCCAAAAGGTTTGCATCCACATGTAGTTGGCACTGCCATCGGTTGTAAATTCTTCTTTGGGTCCAAATAATCGTGGGTCACCATCGGGTAAATCTTCGGGATGCCAGTTACTCACATTAAACGGAGGATTAGCAATAACATAATCGGCTTTTAAATCAGGGAATTTATCATCGAGCAATGAGTTACCCATTTTAACATCAAACGATAAATCACGAAGCATCAAGTTCATCAAACACAATCGTAGGGTTTGGGCCGTCATTTCTTGTCCGTAAATAGAAATATCGCTTTTATTTCCTCCATGCTTTTTTATAAACTTCAAACTCTGTACAAACATACCTCCACTACCACAGGCGGGATCAAAAATCCTTCCTTTATAAGGTTCAATAATCTCTACCAACAAACGTACAATACTTCCCGGAGTAAAGAATTGTCCAGCACCTGAACCTTCGGCCATGGCAAAACGGCCAATATAATATTCGTATATACGGCCTAAAATATCGCTCTCTGGATTTTCCTTTTCAGAAAATTTAGGATGAGATAGTAAGTTTATTATACCACCTGTTTGTTTAGGGGATAATTCACTTTTAACAAAAATACGTGGCAATAAATTATTGAGTTGAATGTTGTAATCTGTTAATAAATCCTGAATTGCATCAAATGCATCGTCAACAATTACTTTTATATCATCTTGTTCGGCATTATCTTTTAAATATTGCCAGGAAGCGGTCTTGGGTATTTTAAATGTATTTCGAGAACGATATTCGTCCTTATCTTCTAATACATAATCCATTTCCTTTTTATCGGTAGTATAATATTCCGATTTAGGATTTTTCATAAGCTCTTCCAGCTCTTCGTGCACAATTTCGTATCGCTCGCTTATGTGCTTTAAAAACACCAATGGTAATATGTAATTTTTATAATTATTCTCTGATACTGCACCTCTTAACTCATTCGCCGCGTCCCAGAGTTCTTTTTCAAAATTGATATCTGCTTTTGCCATTAATTATTATTACTGATTTTACACTATTTTTAAATCGATTTTAAAGTTAATAAAAACTAAATAAAAGCAAGCAAGAACAAGTACGTTTAATAATTATGCTCACTTTTATAACAAATAATAATTTTAACAATTAATATTAATTGCTCCCCTTCGAAGTTCAAATATGCGTTCTTAACTGCTTTTGGAAAGCAGATGGTAAGTGTTGAATGTGAAATTAGTAATTATAAATAAGAATACAAAACATTCATAATAAATAAATTAAGACGTTATTATCTTTATTTATTTCTTTTAATCATAGCGAAGTAAAAGGTTAACTACAAAAAAGCAATAAAATAATTCTCACGGGTTAAAGAAGTACTTACTCATTATTAATTTTAACGTTAAACTTATTGCATTTTTCTGTATTTTAGGGTGCAGGAAACAAAAAGGTCTTTCGTTTTAGCACCCAATTAAAATGAATGTACTTTTGCGCATCAAAAAAAGCTCTTTTTGAAATTTATTTTGGAAAGAGATTTTCACAGACAAAACTTTAAGTATAAACAATTGTTACTCATAGTCAGTTGCCTCATTGGCTACAAATATATTCATTTGTTGTATGGATATAAAGGTTCAATTTGGGCAACGTTTAAGAGAACTTCGTAAAAAGAAAGGCTTAAGTCAGGAGAAGTTTTCTTTTGAATGTAACTTAGATCGTACCTACATTGCAGGAATCGAAACGGGCAAAAGAAATGTATCCCTTGAAAATATTGAGAAAATTGCCAAGGGATTCAATATTTCTTTAAGCGAATTGTTTAAAGATCTCTAGCTTCTCGGAATAATGCTCTTTCAACTTTCTTAATACTTCTTTTTTCTTTAATTCATCTTTTAGTGCAATGACTTGAACAGTTCTAATTTTTTCGTTAAAACTTTTGCTGTTATGCTCCCAACAAACTAAATAATTAACCCGTTCTTCCCACTCCTTTATTGATCGCCTGCTTCGAAAATAAGATGCCGACTTGAATTTAAATTCAATATTAGCTCTATGATATTCGCCACCTATGATTGAATACGCTTTGCAATCAGGAAAATCTTGTTGGACCTTTATAATTGTAGGAAATCCAATGGCAAAATGAACTTTCCCGAATAATAGTACAACTCCTTGTTCATTTACCGGGCTTTCATCTAAATCGATATGTAAATGCCTTAAACTTTCCCCAGCTTTATCTAATTTTCTTATGGCCGCAACATTGGCTGGTAAAACATAATCTTGTTTAATTTCTTTAGCATCGTACATAGCCTTTATTGCAGAGCTAGTTTTGCCAAAATATCTATATACAGTTTTTAAAGATATTCCAGTTGAAGAAATTTGCTCTTCTGTTGGTTGTTTCCTATCGTTATCTAAATATGCTTGATATATGTGCTCAAGTACAATATCTTTATTATATGTCTTTCCATGTTCTATTCCTAATTGTTTCAAAGCCATGCCCCAACCATCTTTTCCTCCCGGAACTGAAGCAAAACGATTAATTACTGATCCGATCAACATCGATCCGTAATTTTCTTTACAAAACTCATTAAATACTCGAATTGAAAGAATAATATTTAATACTTTAGCTTTTTCATGTGCTTTTTTTAAAATTTCTAAAAGTTCTTCAGTCGTGTACCTTTTTCTAATTACTTGTTTCATAATCCTTTGTTTTATTTAAAGATACAATTTATGTTACTTATAAGCTACAATAATTTGTGTTTTTTTGCGAGATGAAATTTTTTTCCCTTTTGCCCTTTGCATAAAA
>DMBU01000153.1 GCA_003446015.1 Bacteroidales bacterium
TAGACGTTTATTTTGTAAATAATTCATTGGATGGCTTGCCATTTTCATGGGATTTTGATGATGGAACAACATCTGATTTGACAAGCTTTAAACACACGTACAATGAATCAGGGGTTTATCATCCTAGTTTAACTGTTATAGGAGTAAATGGAGAAATAATAACAAAGGATACAACAATCACGGTTTATCCTCAACCCCAGGCATCTTTTATAGTAGTTGACAAGGAGCTATATATACCAGAAGAAGAAGCCATTTTTATTAACGAATCAACAGATGCTGTTTCATACGAATGGGATTTCGGAGATGGCAGCAAATCTGTGGAAAAAGACCCACGTCACACTTATGATACTGAAGGTTTGTATGATATAGAGTTACATGTTTGGTCCGATAATGATTGTTATGATGCTTTAAAGGTATTAGGCGCTATAGAAGTTTTTGAAAGCGGACAAATTCTTTTTCCAAATGCTTTTACTCCAAACCTTGATGGTTCTTCAGGAGGAGCTTATAATCCTAACGATTTTAGTAATGATGTTTTCTATCCAATTGGAGAGGGTTTAGAAGAGTATCATCTTGAAATTTTCAATCGTTGGGGGATATTAATATTTGAAAGTTATGATATTAATGTAGGTTGGGATGGTTATTATGATAATAAATTACTAAATGAAGGTGTTTATGTTTGGAAAGTAACCGGAAAATATAATAATGGTAAGGACTTTAAAAAAGTAGGAACCGTAATGTTATTACATTAAAATAGTGAAAACATAATGAAATTTAATATTAAATATATCATTCTAGTATTAGGAATTATAATTGCCAATCAATTAAATGGACAAGATCCACAATTTTCTCAATTTTATTCTTCGCCATTATACCTGAGTCCTTCATTGGCTGGTGCTACTGAACATTCAAGAATAATAGCGAATTATAGAAGTCAATGGGTAAGTTTACCAAATGCCTATACTACTTATGCATTTTCATTCGATCATTATATCAGCAATTATAAAAGTGGTATAGGAGTATTAGTATTGAGAGACCAGCAGGGAGGAGTTTATAATTCAACTATTGCTGGTGCTACTTATTCTTATGTTATAGATGTTAACCGAAAGATTAAAGTCAGACCTGGATTAACTGCGGCTTATTATAATAGATATATTGATTATTCTAAATTAGATTTTGCCGATGAAATTTACAGAGGAAATGTTTCAACTATTGAAATTCCTAAAAATGAGCAAGTTCATCATTATGATTTTGCTTTATCTTTTTTAACGTATACCGAGAATTACTGGTTAGGTGCAACGGGAGATCATTTGTTGGCTTTAAATAAGCAATTCGCTCAGGATGATACCTATCCGGCATTAAAAATAGCAGTATATGGAGGGGCACGATTTAAGTTTTTTGAAAGTGTTAGATCTAAAAAAGATAAGTTCTTTTCTTTATCATTCCTATATAAAAATCAGGCAGGATTTAACCAGTTAGATTTTGGCGCTAATTATGAGAATGATCCTTTTAGGATTGGAATATGGTTCAGAGGAATACCAGCTTTTGGACAAACGGCAGATTTAAATGCGGTTGTATTACTTGTTGGTTATTCCTTTAATAACATTTTAATTAATTATAGCTACGATATCTCAACCTCACGTTTGCTCGCATCTACCGGTGGAGCACATGAGATTTCTATAGCTTATAGATTTAGCTCAGATTGGGGTGGAAGAAAACGTAAGATGGGTGCAGTTCCTTGTCCTTATTTCTAAATAAGCTTTCGTTATTCGTTAAGATGTTTGTCAATTAATTGAAGCAGCTTATCAGTTCCAATAGGTTTAGAAATAAAATCATTTGCTCCTGAATCGAAACTCAGGTTTCTGTCTTCTGGCATTGAATAAGCTGACTGGACTATTATTGGAGTGTCATTTTTTTGTTTTCTCAATTCTCTGATTGCTTCCAGGCCATCCATCTCGGGCATTTTAATATCCATTAAAATAAGATCAATGTTGTAAGTGCCACTACAAATCTCAAGAGCTTGTTTTCCTGTTTTTGCCCAAAGAATTTCTGCATTTGTTTTCCTGATCACCATTTCAAGAAATTTGAAATTGCTTTCTTCGTCTTCTGCAATTAAAATGCACTTATTTTGCCAGTTAAATTTCGACGTAAGTTTCTTATTTTGAGGAATTAATTGATTTTCATTATACATGGGTTTGTAAGGTATGGTAAAAGAGAAAGTTGAACCTTTATTAATTTCCGATTCTACTTTAATTTCTCCACCCATTAACTCAACTAAACTTTTTGTAATAGCTAAGCCCAGTCCTGCACCACGATATATTTTCTTTTTGTTGTTTTCAATTTTTGTAAATCTTGAAAAAATCAATGTTTGTTGTTCTTGAGAGAGTCCAATCCCTGTGTCTTTTACAAAGAACTGTATTTGGCTATTTTCATTTATGTTTATAAGATTATATCCAATCTCAACAGAGCCTTTTTCTGTAAACTTTACAGCATTACTAATAAGATTTTTAAGAATCTGTTGAAGCCTGTATGGATCTGATTTAATCTCTAACGGGTTGGTTAATTGTTCTTCGCTTATTTTTATAGAAATTTGATCATTAGGTTCTATAGAATCATCAAACTCCATTAATAAATCATTAAAGATTTGGTTAACAAAGCATGATTTTTCTTTAATCGCAAGTTGATCAGACTCAATTTTGGCTATGTCTATTATATCATCAATTAAATTAAGAAGTACATTGCTATTTTTCTTAATTAATTTGGTTAATTCTAATTTATATTCTTTTTCAATTTCTTCGTCATTTATAAGATTTGAGAATCCGATTATTGCATTCATCGGAGTGCGTATTTCATGCGACATATTTGCTAAGAATGCTGATTTTAAACGATCAGATTCTTCGGCTTTTTCTTTGGCAATTTTTAAATCTGCAGTTCGTTCTCGAACCTGATTCTCAAGACGTTCTTGCTGTGTTTCTAATTGTTGATTAATTATTTCAAGATTTTCTGTTTGTGACTTTAATTCTTCTTTTTGAAGATTGATTTCATTCGTTCGTTCTTTAACTTTTCTTTCTAATGATTCCTTTTCTATGATAAGATTTCTTTCTCTTATTCTTATGTACAAGAAAACAATCACAACTCCCACAGCTCCAGATAAAAGAATAAACCACCACGTTTTATAATAAGGAGGAATAACCTTGATTTTTAATTCTGTTGGATTTTCATTCCAAACCTTATCATTATTACTTCCAATAATTTTAAAGATATAATTACCCGGATCAAGATTAGTATATGTTGCGGTTCTATTGGTCCCTGCATCAATCCATTCCTGATCAAAGCCTTCAAGCATGTATTTGTATTGATTTTGCTGTGGAATTGTGTAATCTAAGGCGGCAAATTCAACTATAAAAAAGTAATCTTTTTTTGTTAATTCAATAGGTTCGTCTTTATAAAGAATTTCAGCAAAGGTTAAAAGTTTATTGTCCCAGGCAGATTGATTTAGAATTTTAAAATCAGTAATAACAACTTTAGGCAAATACGGATTATTACTGACTTCAAGTGGATAAAAATAAGTTAATGCAGAATTGCTTCCAAAATACATTTTCCCATCATCACATTTTAAAACAGCATTTCTATTAAATCCACTGTTTTCAAGACCATCAATATAAGTATAATTTATTATTTTATTGTTCCATGGCGAATATTTCGATAATCCTCTTGAAGTACTAATCCATAAATTTCCCATATCATCTTCAAGCATTCCAATAATCATATTGCTTAATAAATCTTCATTTTTTGAATGTTTAGAAAAACTTTTATTTTGTAAATCAAATTTAATAAGTCCATTGGATTCAGTGCCCAACCAAAGATTTTTATTATGATCTTCAAAAATAACTAAAACATGAATTTCCTTTTTAAATTCTGAGTTTTCAAGATCTTTGGGTGAATAATTAATAAATTGCTCTTTTTCAGGTAAAAACTGAAATAACCCTCCGGCATATGAGCCAATCCACATCCTGTCCTCACTGTCCAGGTATAAATTACTTACATAGTTATCAATAAAAACTATTGGATCAGTAGAGTTTTGATAGAATTTTTTAAATGAGTAGTTTTTTGGATTATCCGATTTTATTAGTTTATTTAAACCGTTTGCTGTACCAATCCAAATTGTTCCTGTTTTATCTTCAATTATTGCATTTATTTGATTACTACTTATGCTTGCAGGGTTTCCACGATTTTCTAAATATCTGGTAAAATTCCATGTATTATATTTGAATTCCATTCTATTTAAACCCCCACCATAGGTACCTACCCAAATTATACCTTCATGATCAATTAAAACCGACCAAACTCTATCAACGCTTAAAGAGTTAGTGTCAGTTGGCTTATTTTGAAAATGTTTAAACTTATTATGAACAGGATTAAATCTTGTTATTCCGCCACCATCAGTACCAATCCATACATTACCATTTTTGTCTTTAGCAATGGCCATTACACTGGGATGCGGAAGAGAATTACTATTTTCAGGAATATTTGTGATGTTTTTAAACTTTTTAGGTTTTAAATCCAACTTGTTTATTCCACCTCCCCGGGTGGCTATCCATAAATTTCTTGAAGCATCTTCATAAATACTTTCAATTCTGTTATGACTTATACTCGTTGGATTATTTGGATCGTGTTTAAAATGAATAAAATTCTCTGAATTTGGATTCAATAAATTTAATCCACCCCTGTACGTTCCGATCCACATTTTTCCGTACGAATCTTTAAAAATAATTTCAGCATTGTTATCACTTAAAGTTGTTGGATCAGAAGGATTGTGCATGTAATGTTTAAAATCTCCTGTTTTTGAATCAAACCTGCTAATTCCTGTTTCGCGATAAGCTATCCAGATAATTCCATCTTTATCAGAATATAAATGTTGAATATTATTTGAACTTAAACTATTTTTATTAGATGAGTCATGATAATACACAGTAAAAGTATTATCGCTTTTATTGTACTTGTTTAATCCATTCCCTGAACCAATCCATATTATACCTTCGTCTGTTTCACAAATACATTTTGCTCTTAAACTACTAAAACTGGAAGGATTATTCTCAATAGGCTGAAAACGGTTAAAATTTTGTTGTTTCTTGTTAAATTTATTTAATCCTCCATTTGCAGTCCCAATCCAAATTTCATTTTGCGAATCTTCAAACACAAAAAGTATTTGATTGTTACTAAGGCTTTTAGGATCGTTGATATTTTTTGAGAAATTTGTAAACGTGTTGGTTCTTGGGTCAAATCGATCTAATCCTCCTCCAAAAGTTCCAAACCAGAATATTCCAGATGAATCCTGATAAATTTTCCCAAAATTACCCGTTGAGAGTGAATTTGGGTTTGAAGGTTCGTGTCTGTAAATGGTAAATTCATGACCATCATATTTATTTAGTCCATCTTGTGTACCAAACCACATAAATCCTAATTGATCTTGAAGAATAGTATAAACATTACTATGCGAAAGCCCATCTTTAATTGATATTTTTTCAAATTTGTACTCATCATTTTGAGCATAAAGGAGTGATGACGTTATAAAAAAAAACGTCAGTAGGATTGTTTTTCTCCTGCGTATTTTATGTAAATAACTGTGGGGCATATCGGTTAAATGTTTAGGTGTATAAAATGGTTTTATTCACTTATTAAAAATGTTGATAGTACTTCCATAAGTTTATTTGCTTTTATCGGTTTTGATAAATATGAATTACAACCAGCTTCGAGACTCATTCTTTCATCATTTTCCATAGCAAAAGCGGTTTGTGCAATAACAGGAATCTCCGGATGAGTCTTTTTTATTTCTCTCGTGGCTTCTAATCCATCCATATTTGGCATTTTTATATCCATTAAAATCAAATCGGGTTCATGTTCTTTACATAACTCAATTGCTTCTATTCCATCTTTTGCCCACAATATTTTTGCTTTTGTTTTATTTAATACCATTTCTAAATAACGATAATTACTGTCTTCATCTTCAGCAATTAAAATTTTTTTATCTCTCCAGTTAAAAGATTTTGGGATCATAATTCCTTATTGTGTCAAATTTATTGTAATTCTTTTCAGAACTGATTTAAACGAATGTAACCTTTTCTCATTGGATTACATGCTGCTCATTGTTTCTTTAAAAGGTATAAATTTTTGGTTTTAAAATTATACGTTTAAGCTGATCTAGTTTAAAAATATGAATGTAAATTCATGCAGAATTTATCGAAAAAAAAGAACTTTAACAAATTAGAAAATATTTTTTTGATATTTCAAGCTATTTTAATGATTAAATAGATACTCTCTTATGATAAGAATTTATGAAGTAAACTAAATAAGTAATGTTTGTGAATTGGTTTTTGAATATACGCACTGCATCCTGATTCTTTACTTATCTTTTCTTCGTTTTCCAGTGCAAATGCCGTTTGAACAATTATAGGTACGTCTGGATTAAACTCTTTTATTATACGAGTTGCTTCAATTCCATCCATTTCGGGCATTTTGATATCCATTAAAATAAGGTCGAAATTATTTTGTTTACATTGATCAACTGCTTCAACACCACTTTTGGCATGTACAATCTTAATCTTTGTTTCTGATAATAATTTTACAAAATATAGAAAATTACTTGTATCATCTTCTGCAACTAAAATGGTTTTATCTGCCCAGTTATATTTTGAGCTAAAGTAATGCTCTTCATTTTCTGTGTTTTTATGCTTCTCAAATCCTTTAAGGGGTATTCTAATATTGAATGTACTTCCTTTGGCTGGTTCCGATTCTGCCCATATTTCACCATTGAGTAATTCTGTAATCTGCTTGCAGATTGAAAGTCCTAAGCCTGCTCCTCGATATAGTTTTTGTTTTTCGTCTTCAATTTTTGAAAATCTTGCAAATATTAACTCCAGTTGTTTCTGATTCATGCCAATGCCTGAGTCTTTAACATATATAGTTATATTTTCATTATGAATTGCATAACCAATTTCTATAAATCCTTTTTCTGTGTATTTAATGGCATTCTCGACCAGATTCTTAAGTATTTGTTTAATTCTTATCGGATCGGAAAATAAAAAAATATCATCCTGGTTTTTAAGTTTTAAAAGGAACTTTAATTTGTTGTTGGTGATAATCTCAAAATAGGTATAGTAAATCTCGTTAAGTAATTCGTTTAGATTAAATTTTACCAGGTTAATTTTTAATTGATTCGTTTCAATTTTTGCCAAATCTAGAATATTGTCAATTAGATTTAATAACGAAAAACCATTTTTTGATATTTCGTTTGATAAATTTATTCTTGAATCGGAGTCAATGTCGCTATCTACTAATAAGTTAGAGAATCCAATGATTGCATTCATAGGAGTTCTTATTTCGTGCGACATATTAGCCAGAAAAGACGATTTTAATCGATCGGATTCTTCAGCTTTTTCTTTTGCAAGTTCTAAATCTCTGGTTCGTACTTCAACAAGCTTTTCTAAATGGTTACGATGCTGTTCAAGTTCGTCTTTTTGACTTAGAATTTCTTCGTTTTGTTCGTAAATCGTGGAGTTTTTCTTTTTTAGTTTACTTCTAATTATAAGGAGTCCAATAATAAAAAGGATAAAAATTATAAAAAGCACAAATGAAAACCATTGTCGAATTTTCATTTTCTCAAGTTGAGCAATTTTAATTTTATTGTCATTTTCAAGATTTTCAATTTGCAATTGTTTATTTTCTGCCTGATACTTATGTTCAATAGATTCAAGCTCTTTTAATTTTTCTATACTAAAAAGACTGTCTTTAGCTACTAAAAACAATTTGTAGTAATTCAATGCTTCCTTAAATTCTGTAAGCCCCTCAGAGGCAAGAGCGAGTTGTTCAAAAGCATTCTTTTCCTCAAAAACTGATCCTATTTCAATTGCTAAATTAAGTGATCTTTCGGCATAATTTTTAGCAGGCAAATACTCTTTGTTTTTATTATATGCTTTTGCTATGTTTGATAAAGAAGATGACATGCCAATTCTGTCACCTAGTACATTTTCAATAGCATACGAGCGATTGAAAAAATCTATGGCCAATGTATATTCTTTTAACCCGATATATGCATTTCCAATATTCTTATAGCTTTGTGCTAAACCTTGTTTGTCCTTAAAATCCTTATATATTTTAAGCGATTTTTGAAAATAGGTAATTGCCAGTTTATAGTCCTTTTTATAAATGTATACTGTTCCAATATTGTTAAAGCAACCACTCATGCCAAGTTTATCATTAAATTCCTTTCTTATTTCTAGAGATTTATGGTAATATTCCAGAGCCAGATCAAGATTGTCTTGTGAAAAATGAAGATTCCCAATATTGTTAAATGTCATGCCCATTTTGAATTTGTCTCCAAGCAAGGTTCTGATTTCCAGAGATTTTTGATAGCTTTCAAGACTTAATATGTATTTGCCCTGATTCCTGTAAAGAGCACCCATATTGTTGTAAATTGTTGCGCATCCGGAAGAGTCTCCAAGTTGACGGAAAATCTTTATTGATTTCTGATAATACTTGTTGGCAGCAGAAAAGTCATCCTTGCCATTGTATACATTTCCAATATTTTTATAACACTCGGCTAATGCATTTTGATTGTTTGTTTTTATAGCCATGGTCTCTGCCTGATTTGCATATAATAATGCAGAGTCAGGGAAGGAGCGAGTTAAAAACAGGGTTAGCTGATTCAGTAAATTTAATTTTAATGTATCGTTTTCTGCCTTTTGGAGCTCATGAAAAAGACTGTCTGTTCTTGACCTTTGGGCGTAAAGTGGATAGTTAACTAATTGAATTAAAATGAATACAACAATTCCTATTGACAAATTTTTCTTCATCAAACCAAGGTTAAAATTAGGGTTCTCATAATACAGTGATAAATTATTGAAAAAAAAAGACTTTCGCAAATATTCCCAAATGTTCTAAAAATAAATTTAAGGATTAATATCGATAAGATTTAATTAATCATATTTAAATGATTAATTAATGTTAGCGATTACGAATATGTTTAAATCTAATAATTATAATTAATATTTATTCTCGGGCATAACAATCCAAAGAATGACATATACTATAATCCCTGGAAATGCTGCGCTAAAAATACTTAGTATTAAATAAAGAATTCTAACTAATGTAATTTCCCATCCAAAATATTCAGCAATCCCGGCGCAAACACCTGCAATAACCTGATCATGTGATCTTGTAAGTTTTTTCTCGTACATAACTAAGTATTAAAATAATAAATGTAAACGATTTTTAATAATTTTTGTTATTAAGCTATATTTTATTGAAAAACAATAAACAAAAATGTATTTTTACTTATCAAATTTAATAATGAATTTACTATGAGAAAAATAATTTTAATTAAAAAAGCAGGATTACTTTTTTCCGGGATTATATTTACAATCTCTTGCACAAATGATATACAAATGAATATTCCAGATGTAAAGAAAATCCCAAGAGAATTAACAATTCACGGTCAAACCCGTGTTGATAATTATTTTTGGTTAAACGAGAGAGAAAATCCGGAAGTTATTAAATACCTTGAGGATGAAAACGATTATACCAAATCAGTGTTGAAACCTACTGAGGGATTACAGGAGAAGTTATTCGAGGAAATGAAATCGAGAATAAAAGAAAAGGATGAATCAGTTCCTTATGAAAAAAATGATTATTTCTATTATACTCGATATGAAGAAGGTAAAGAATACCCGATCTATTGTCGCAAAAAAGGATCGTTGGATTCTGAAGAGGAAATTATGTTAAACGTAAACGAAATGGCTGATGGTTATGAGTATTATCATATCAATGGTTTAAGCATAAGTCCTGATAATAAACTTTTGGCATACGGAGTGGATACGATTAGTAGAAGAATGTATACGATTCATGTAAAAAATCTTGAAACAGGCGAAATCTATATAGATGAACTTCCTGTAACAACAGGATCAGTTGCCTGGGCAAATGATAATAAAACATTTTTTTATACTAAAAAAAATCCTGAGACATTACGATCGATTAAAATATTTAAACACGTTTTAAACGATGATTATTCAGATGATAAAGAGATTTATCATGAAACAGACGAAACATTTGGAACAAGTATTTGGAAAACTAAATCGGAAAAATATTTAATAATAAGCTCTTATAGCACAATGGCTGAGGAATACAGATTTCTTGATGCTGATAACCCTAATGGTGATTTTAAAATCATACAAGAAAGAGAAAGGGGGCTTGAATATTCAATATCGCACTTCGGTGATTACTTTTATATAAAAACAAACTTAGATGCTAAGAATTTCAGATTAATGCGTACTCCGGTTAATAATACATCCAAAGAAAATTGGGAAGAAGCAATTCCTCATAGAGAAGATGTTTTTTTACAGGATTTTGAAATATTTAGAAAGTATCTGGTTGTTGAAGAACGCATGAATGGCTTAATGCAAATGCGAATAATAAACTGGAATGATAATTCTGAACATTCTCTCGATTTTGGTGAAGAAACCTATTCGGCTTACATCTCAATGAATCCAAATTTTGATAGTGAATATTTGCGTTATGGTTATACTTCCTTAACCACTCCAAGCTCGACCATTGATTATAATATGACAACTCACGAAAAAATTGTTCGTAAGGAACAAGAAGTTTTGGGCGATTTTGATAAAAAGAATTACAAAGCAAAAAGAATTTTTGCTACGGCTGATGATGGAACAAAAATTCCAATGTCAATTGTTTACCGGAAAGGAATTAAATTGGATGGAAATAATCCTGCCTTAATTTATGCCTACGGATCTTACGGAATAACTAATGATCCTTATTTCAGTACTGTTCGTTTAAGCTTGCTTGATCGTGGATTTGTTTATGCAATTGCACATGTTCGCGGAGGACAATATTTAGGTCGACAGTGGTACGAAGATGGAAAATTGCTGAAAAAGATAAATACATTCACTGATTTTAATTCTTGTGCAAAACATTTAATTGATCAGGGCTATACATCAAACGAAAAGTTATTTGCAATGGGTGGAAGTGCCGGTGGATTATTAATGGGTGCTATCGTGAATTTGAAACCAGAACTTTATAAAGGTATAGTTGCTCAGGTTCCTTTTGTTGATGTTATTACAACTATGCTCGATGAGAGCATTCCTTTAACAACAGGTGAGTTCGATGAATGGGGCAATCCGAAAGATTCTATTTACTATGAGTATATGTTATCTTACTCTCCCTATGATCAGGTAAAAGAACATGATTATCCTGCCATGTTGGTTACAACAGGTTTGCACGATTCGCAGGTACAATATTGGGAACCAGCAAAATGGGTTGCTAAACTACGTGATATGAAAACCGACAATAATGTTTTGTTGTTATATACAAACATGGATACAGGGCACGGTGGAGCTTCTGGCCGTTTCGAGGCTTTAAAGCAATATGCAATGGAATATGCGTTTATTTTTCAGCAATTAGGAATTAAAAAATAATAGTTTTATACTTTAACGTCCGGAAAGCCTGTTGATCGACAGGCTTTTCTTATTTAAATAGTTGATATTCAAAAGCCTTTTTTGTAACTTACACAAAAAGGAGGTCATATGAAAAATAAATTATTAGTTGGATTTGCTGCAGGATTTATTCTTGCTTATTTAGGCGAAATAATTATCGATTCATCCGATGGTGGATTTTGGTCAGAGTTTATACTTCTTCTAATTGGAGCTGCAATAATTGCGTTTCTATGGTTTGTCCGAAAACGTCCGGAAGTAGAATAAATTATTTTGATATTTCTGTGTTCCTTTTATAAAAAAGATAGAACGAAAATATTAACACTCCGACTCCACACATAAAAATAAGCCAGGGGAATTGTTTTGGTATAAAATGAATAGATAAATTAATTAGTTTATCGCTTAGTGTACTTTTTTGCAAGTCTTCGTTTGGGAGATTTAGGATTAAGAATTTGCTATAATCCCAAATAAATGAAATGAAAATAATAAAAGCTCCACTAAGAAGAAAAAGCCATTCTTTTCGTATGATCACTGTTCTATTATTAGATTTAATATTGAATTGATAAATCATTATTGCCAGAAAAATCATTAAAATCGAAATGAAAACAGGTGCTATAACGGGTCCTGTCCAGGTTACAGGTAATAAAAATAGAATATCCCAGGTTAATAAACTTTCCGGCCACCCCAAAATAATGAACAGAAAAACATAATAAATAATATCCCAAACAGCAAATGAATAAATAAACCATGCAAATCGTTGAGATAAATTTTTTCCTGCAATAATTCCAACCGAAAGGAGCATGAAAAGAGAAGCTGATTCCCGAAATAACTCGGTAATCACAATTTGATTATTCATTAATGCTATTGGAAACTTAAATCCCAATGGATAATATAAAGCTCTTAAATAAACAACTACAGCTCCTTCAAATATTCCCATTGTTATGGCAAATACCGAAACCCAAATGAATGTATTATGCTTTTTAAAATTCATATTTTGATTTTAGATTTTCAAGTTACAAGACAATAAAGAATTAATCAAGATTTTTATATAATCGTTTCAGGGAAATTATCTAAATGTTTTGTAATAATTTGGAAATAAAATGCTTTGTGTGACTTTGTGCTTACTTGGAACATCTTTGTGGCATAATCTATTACCACAAAGTACCTCAAAGGTATTTCACTAAGGAACACAAAGTCAATACTATTTAAATTTAAAAGCAATAGCCATCATTTAAATGATAAAAATTACGCTTTACTTTTACTAACGTAAAGGTTATTTATTAAATTGCCGGTTAAAAGATTAATTTTGCAAAGTCTCAAACAGATTAAAGATTTTACAAGTGTTATATCCTGAGAATTTTGAACATAAAATAGGTTTCGATAAAATCCGCGACATGATTAAAGGCGGATGTTTAAGTAATCTTGGAATAATGAAGGTTGATAAAATTAAATTTTCGACCAACTATTCCTTTATTGAAACTTTAGTTAATCAGGTTGATGAGTTTAAGCAAATCATGTTCATGGAAAATGATTTTCCATTAAGTCATTTTATTGATTTAACTCCCGCTTTAAAGAAAACAAAGGTAATAGGAACCTTTTTTTTGCCAGAAGAGTTATATGATCTGAAAAGATCTTTAGAAACCATAAGGGGAATACTCAGGTTTTTTAAAAACAGGAAAGAAGAGAATAAATATCCATACCTCGATAAATTAGCAGAAAATGTAGTGCTCTATCCATTTGTTTTCGAACGGATTGATTCCATAATAACCAAGCAAGGAAATATCAAAGATAATGCATCACCCGAATTAAATTCTATACGCAACGATATTAGAAATAAGGAAAGCGCTGTTTCAAAGCGATTACAAAGTATTTTAAGGGAAGCTCAAAAAAGTGGTATTGTCGATCAGGATGTAACGTTATCAATTCGTGACGGAAGAGCAACTATTCCTGTTGATGCTTCAAATAAACGAAAAATAAAAGGTCTGATACTCGACGAATCGGCAACAGGTAAAACGGCTTACATTGAGCCTGCCGAAATTGTTGAGTTAAATAATGATATTAAAGAACTTTATTATGCCGAACGTCGCGAGATTGTAAAAATCCTTACACAATTTGCCGATGATATTCGTCCATATATTGATGATCTATTGTATGCATACGAATATATGGGAACCATAGATTTTATTCGCTCAAAAGCAATGCTGGCAAATAAAATTAAAGGTATAAAACCTATTTTTAATAACAGGCCAATGCTCGAATGGAGAAAGGCTGTACATCCACTATTGTTTTTATCATTTAGGGAAGAAGCACGAACTGTTGTTCCGTTGGATATTGAACTGAATAATGATAATCAACGAATTCTGTTAATCTCAGGACCAAATGCCGGTGGCAAATCGGTTTGTTTACAAACGGTTGGATTACTTCAGTATATGTTTCAATGTGGCTTGCTTGTTCCGATGAATGAGAATTCTGAAATTGGACTGTTCCAGAATCTCTTTATCAATATTGGTGATGATCAGTCTATTGAGAACGATTTAAGTACGTATAGCTCACATTTGCTGAACATGAAGAATTTTATCAAATCGGCAAATAAGGAAACCCTGATTTTAATCGACGAATTTGGTTCGGGAACAGAACCTATGCTTGGTGGAGCTATAGCAGAGGCTATTCTCGATTCGTTGAATCAGAAAAAAGCCTTTGGAGTAATTACAACACATTACACATCGCTTAAACATTTTGCTTCATCAGTGCAAGGAATAGAAAATGGAGCAATGCTTTTCGATACAGGTAAAATAGAACCCCTATTTAAACTCTCGATTGGTGAGCCCGGGAGTTCGTTCGCTTTTGAGATTGCACGAAAAATTGGTTTACCGGAAGATATATTACAAAGTGCAACAAATAAAATTGGAAAAGATCATATCGATTTTGATAAAAACCTGAAAGATATTATTCGCGATAAACGATACTGGGAAACAAAACGCGAGAGTGTCCGGAAATCGGAGAAAAAACTCGAAGAACAAATTGCCAGGTATACATCAGAACTTGAAGTTGTTGATAAATCAAGAAAAGAAATTCTTAAAAAGGCAAAAGAAGAAGCCGAAACGATTTTGTCCGAAGTAAATAAGCGAATTGAAAATACAATTCGCGAAATTAAAGAGAATAATGCGGATAAAGAACGCACCAGAATTGCCCGTAAAAACCTTACCGATTTTAAAGAAAAATTAAATCAGATAAACCCTGAAGAGAAAGCAAAAATTCAGCGAAAGATTGAACAACTACAAAATCGGGAAAAACAGGGCAAGAAAAAAGCAAAACAGGATAAGCCGGTTATTAAAAAGCCTGAATATATAATTGAAAAGGGCGATAAAGTAAAGCTTTTCGGTCAGGATAGCGTAGGAGAGGTGCTTGATGTGAATAACAAGAGCATTATGGTTGCTTTTGGAAACATGATTACAACCCTGGAGGAGAAAAAACTTGAAAAAATTTCTGAAAAACAATATAAACAACAAACAAAATCACAATCACAAACATCATCATTTACTGACTTTGGTGAGCGAAGGTTGAATTTCAAACCAGATATTGACGTTCGCGGTAAACGCGCTGAGGAAGCTTTACAAAAAGTTAAGGATTTTATCGATGAGGCAATCGTTATAAATATGGGATCGGTAAAAATTTTACACGGAAAAGGTGATGGTATTTTACGTCAATTAATTCGTCAATACCTTGAAACGATTGATGTAGTGAAATCATTCCACGATGAAAGTGTGCAATTTGGCGGTTCAGGAATAACCATCGTTGAGTTTGATTGATCATAAAATTTTGTAAATTTGGATAAACTAAACTGAGTGAAATCTAAAGTTTATTTTTAGAGTTTCTTTGTGTCTTAGAGTTTTTGTGGCTATAAATATTTTGCCACGAAGACACAAAAACACAAAGTTTACACAAAAATTAATTAGTTTAAATGATTGTTTTACTAAAGATGAACCTTGTATTTAGCTCTTAAATCTAAACTACCTTGATACAAATTTACACCCATAAAATTTCGACCCGACTAGAATATATCTTAGGTTTTTTATTTAGAGATATTCTTGGAACAGACTTTAAACTTTTAATTGATAAAAACGAATTTGTTTCATCGGATTTGCCAAAAATCAATTATTCTGATGAAAAAATTGAAGGTGCTGTTCAAATTGTACCCATAGACCTTTTATTTGAATCAAGTATTCTGCAAAAGAAAATTGAAATATGCGAATGGGAAAATCATAAAGTGTTTTTTCAAACTTCAATGAATTCCGATATTCCTTTCGATTTATTTGCTGCCAGCTTTTATTTAGTTAGCAGATACGAGGAGTATCTGCCGTTTAGTGCTGATCAGCATGGACGATTTGAAGCTAACCAAAGTTTGGCCGGAGAAAATGGATTTTTATACGATCCTGTTGTTGATCAATGGATGTGTAAATTATCGGGTTTACTGAAAGAGAAATTTCCTGCCGGACAGGCAGGATTTGAGACTTGTACTCGAAAATTTAAATATATCTCAACCATTGATATTGATAATGCTTATGCGTATTTATATAAAGGTACTGTAAGAACTATTGGTGCTGCGATGCGCGATCTGTTAAAACTTGATTTTAACGAAAACATTAAACGTTTTCAGGCCATAACAGGCGAAAAAGATCCTTTCGACACCTATGGTTATCTCGATGCTTTGCACAAACAGTATGGAATACAGCCATTGTGGTTTTTCCTTGTCGGAAATTACAATGCCTACGACAAAAATCTGCCTCTCGATAATGAAGCCTTTCAGGAATTAATCAAGGAAATATCTGATGTTGCCGAAATTGGAATACATCCTTCGTATGAATCTAACAAAGATTTTGATCAGCTTAAAAAAGAATTTGATTATTTATCGGGTATTTCAAGTAAACCCATAATAAGAAGCCGGCAACATTTTCTAAGACTTTTATTTTCTGAGACTTATCAAAACTTATTAAAACTTGGAATAAAAGAAGATTATACCCTGGGTTATGCAACCGATGTTGGATTTAGAGCAGGAACGTGTACTCCGTTTAATTTTTATGATTTGTATAACGAAAAAGAAACCGGATTAAAAATCTATCCTTTCCAGGTAATGGATGTAACGCTAAATCAGTATTTGAAATTAAATGTTGATGAAGCAGTTGAAAGAATTGGTAATATTATTCAGAAAGTTAAAGAGGTTAACGGCACATTTGTTAGTCTTTGGCATAACGAATCATTGAGTGATCACGGGTACTGGAAAGGCTGGGAACCTGTTTACAAACGAATGCTCGAAATTATTTTTGAAAAGTAAGTTTTAGTATGACAGAATTCATGAAGTTTAGGAAAATCCTAATGATTACTATATTAGTAATTATTGTTGGATTTGTTACCCAAATAAGCTTTAATGATTTTTCATTTAAAGAAAATAAATTCTCATACATTTCAATTTTTTCAGCGATTTGTAGTTTTATAGCCCTTTATCTTTCTAACAGGTATGAAAAACGGAATTCATAATAGTTTGTACATCGCTTAATTTAGAAATAAATACCTCAAACACAATCAGATTGATAAACATAAATGGGATTCTGCAGTAAAAACTATTAAAACAGTTTGTTTTTTTATTTACATTAAATCAATGATTAAACATATAATTTGGAAAACCTTTGTACAAATTGATTCTGTGTTGAAATTTCCTAATCTCCAAAAAGGAGAAATAGGAATCCAGTTAGGTTTTGATATGATAGCTCCTTTAACTTCCGATTTGTTCACAATGTACAAAAGAGTTAAGCCTACTGGTTATGTTTTAGGAATAGATCCTGATCCGAGGAATATTGATCTCGCAAAAGAGATTATTAAGAAGAAAAAACATAATATAAAATTAATTCAGAAAGCAATCTTTTCTGATAAAGGAGAATGCGAATTACTTGTTGGAGAGTCTGCTAGCTGGAATCAACTAAATATTATTCCAATTGATACAACAGTTTCATTTACAGGTAACAAAATTAGCGTTCAAATGGATCGCCTTGATAATATTATAAATGAATTAAATATTGAAATACTTAAAATTGGACATATTAATTTAACGATAAATGGCGCTGAATATGAAGCTTTAATGGGAATGCATACTGTTTTATCTGAAGCAAAAAATATGAATCTCACCATTGTTTCAGGAAGATTTGATGAATCAGGAACAATTAATGGACGTCCTGATTTTGAAATTATCGTTGAGCATCTTCAAAAGTATGGTTTTAAAACAAAATTTAAACGTATGCACCAATTAGTATGGTGGGGTTTTTTCGTTAAAACTTTATTAAATAGGAAATGGATATATGGGAAAGATAATTATGGAGTTATTATGGCAGCTAAAGGGAGTAAGAAATTGAAATGGTATCAGTCCTTTTCTTAAAAAGTAATTATAGAATGAATATGTACAAAAACTTGATTGTGTTATTTGTATTATTCTAATATGAAATTATGTTGAAGAAAGTATATAAAACATGTAGAGCGATTATCGCTATTATAAATAACCCTTGGCTTTTAAATCTTATATTAGAAGATAATAATTTATGGTGTAAATATGTTATTAGCAAATATGATCATAAGAATGGATTGCCAGTTGTTCAAATTGAAGATTTGTTTGATAAAAGTGGAGAGACACTAAATGCTTTTGCTTTTTTAGATGGAGGTTCTCTCGTAACGGATTACATTTTGTTAAAGAAATTAGCATCTCAAATTTCAAATTGTTCTTATTTTGAAATCGGTACCTGGCGTGGGGAAAGTGCAAAAAACGTGAGTGAAGTAGCTAACGAATGTTATACCCTTAATCTTTCTGATAAAGAGATTAGAAAGCTTGGGAAAAATGAAAACTATGTTAATTCAATTGGTATTTTTTCTAACCAATCCGAAAATATAATTCATTTAAAGGGGAACTCTTTCAGTTATAACTTTGAGAAACTAAATAAAAAGTTCGATCTAATTTTTATTGATGGAGATCATCATTTTGAATCAGTTAAAAATGATACATTAAGGGTTTTTGAACATTTGGTTCATGAAAATACTATTGTAGTATGGCACGATTATGGATTTTCTCCTGAAAAAATAAGATATGAAGTATTAGCGGCCATTCTTGATGGTTTACCAGAAGAAAAACATAAAAATCTGTATTCTATATCAAATACACTTTGCGCTATTTATAGTCCTAAAAAACTAAATGCAGATTTTCCAATGTACCCAATTATACCAAAAAAGAAATTTAGATTAAGTGTTTATATTGAAAATATATAATTTGTCAAGTATTTAAAAATAAAATAATTAACTTGGAATTTAAGCGGTTAAAACATCATCAGATCAATAAGCAAAAGTGGGATGCAACTATTCAAAATTCATTCAATGGTCTGGTGTGTGCATTATCATGGTATTTGAATGTTGTTTCACCAGACTGGGAAGCTTTAGTTGCTGGTGATTATGAATTAATCATGCCACTTCCGGTTAAGCAAAAATATGGTTTCAGATATTTAATTCAACCTCCATTTTGTCAGCAATTAGGAATTTTTTGTATGACCCGCAGGGAAGAACTTATCCCTGAATTTATAAAACAGATTAACTCAGAATTTAGATTTGCAGCCATTAATTTGAATTTTAATCCGATGATAAATTGTGTTGATAAATCAAATTTTGAGTTAGATTTATCTTCAACCTACGATTTTATTAAAGGTAATTATTCTACAAATACAAAAAGAAATATTAATAAAGCAGTAGCTCAAAATTTAAAAATTATTGAAAATATTTCACCTGTAGAAGTATGGAAATTTAAAAAAGAAAATCCGGTTAACCGTTTAAGTAATTGGCATTATAAAAAGCTACTAGAGGTTTTGAACATTTCTTATGAAAAAGATATTTCTAAAAACTTTGGTTTAATCGATTCAAAAAATAACTTAATGGCAGTAGTCAGCCTGATTGAATATAAAGAAAGAATAACATTTTTAGTTTCATCATCGAATAAACAAGGCAAAGAAAAATTTGCTATGTTCTATATGGTTGACTGGATTATTCAGAAGTATACTGAAAAGAATATTGTATTTGATTTTGAGGGGGGCTCTCTTAAAAATCTTGCCAGGTTTTTCGGTAGTTTTGGAGCTGTCCCTGTTAAATATTATCATTACAAACGAAATAACTTAATCTGGCCCTTAAATAAATTAGTGTAATGCTCAGTAGTTTAATAAAATTATCAGGGAAAAAATTGCTTTTACCATTGTATCATGCAGTGAGTGATGTTGATTTGAAGCATATCAAAAATTTATATTCAATTCGCAACACGAAGCAATTTGTTCAGGATATTGAATTTATTTTAAAGTACTTTCACCCAATTGATGTGGAAACTTTATTGGATTCCATTGAGAATAAAAAGGAAATTACTAAAAATTCTGTTTTATTTACTTTTGATGATGGTTTAAAAGAAGCTCACGAAATTATTGCCCCAATTTTAAAACAAAAGGGAGTATCTGCGGTATTTTTTGTTAATTCTGATTTTGTCGACAATAAGAATATGTTTTATCGTTTTAAAGCCAGTCTTTTAGTTGAGAAAATTAAATCGCTTAAATTAAATGAAAATACAATTCTTGAGATATCTGCTAAATTCATTGAGAAGCCTAAAACAGAAAATGAAATTTGCAGATTTATTTTACAAATCGAATACCATAATAAATTTTTACTTGATGAAATAGCTAAAATGCTGAATTTTAGTTTCGATGAGTTTATCGAAGACAATCAACCTTATTTAACAACGGCTCAAATTAGGTATTTAATTGATCAAGGATTTTATGTTGGAGCACATAGTATTGATCATCCGGAATATATTAAGATTCCGTACGATGAGCAACTAAAACAAACACTGGAAAGTATTCACTGGATAAAAAGTAATTTTAAACAAAAGCATAATCTGTTTGCATTTCCGTTTACGGACTATAGGATTTCGGGAAAGTTTTTCAACACAATTTATGCTTCAGAAAAACCTTTGGTCGATTTGTCTTTTGGTTGTGCAGGTTTAAAAGATGAATTATATCCTAAACATCTACAAAGGCTTCCAATTGAAAAGTCAAAACAATTGGCGAAACAAATAATTAGGAATGAGTATTTAGCTTATATCGGAAAAAAACTGATTGGAAAGAATGCGATTAAAAGAAGTTAATTTAAAAATGAATATCGAATTCGGTTTTAAGTAATTGTAAATCCTCTTCAAAATATTTCTTTACAAATTCATTATCTTCCTTAAGCATTGGATTGTATGCTGTTTTCTTTTTATTAATATTCTTTAGCCGTTCTATAATTCCTGAATTAAATATTTTTTCTTTTAGTGAGTGGGGTATTAGCATGCTTAACATTTTTCTTAGTTTAGAATCCCTGTCAATGAAAAATTGATGTAGAAACATGAATTTTACTCCCGAAGCCTCATTTGTTTTAATCTCCATTTTCTTTGTGAACTCTTCTATTTTCAAGAATTCAGTCAGCTTTTTTAAAACTTCTTGATAATTTTCTTTTAGATCGCTGGTTTTAATAACTAAGAAATTTTCTTCGGGGAAAAATTGCATCCAGTATTTCAAATGTTTATAGTAAAGACCGGTATAGAAATGTCCAAGGTTGTTTTTTTTAACAATATCTGCATTTTCAATATTCTCATTTTCATTGATAAAAGCGTCTCGAAAGGTGATCGTCTTTTTTTCATGCCCGTTATTTAACGCATAAATATACGATGAATAAGCACGTTCAACAGGCTCACGAAGCATGATGATTATTTTCATATCCGGATTATAATCTACAATCCTTTTAGGTGCTTCCCGATCAATTAAAAGATAAGTATCAGATGATGCTATAATTTTTTGATTATTGGGCTTGAAAAAAGAATGATAATAAGATTCTCCTCGTTGATAGATATCCTGAATGGAGAAAAAAGGAATTTCCTTAATATTAGAAAAACAAATATCAGAATGAGATTTTAGGTGTTCGTACAATGTTGTTGTCCCGCTTCTCCCGGCTCCAATAATAAGCATATTTACTTTCATGCTTTGATCATTATTTAATTTTCGATAGTTTTAGAAATTATTTTAATTATATGAAATCTGATAAATATACTATACTTTTTCTTTCATCATGGTATCCTACACGATTATTTCCATTTAGTGGTGATTTTGTGAAACGGCATGCTAAAGCAGTAAGTTTGTATTCAAAAGTTATTTGTTTTCATGTAATTAAAGATGAAAATCTGACTGTAAAAGAGGATAAATTGGAAACGATTGATGAAAATCTACATGAAATTATTTATTATTTTAAGAGTAAATGGTTTAGTAAAATTATTTATCTCGTTATTTATTTTAAGGGACTTAAATACATTCTAAAGAAGTTTGGAAAACCAGATTTGATTCACGGGAATGTTCTATACCCAATAGGGATAATTGTGTTTTTATTTTCTGTTATTTTTAAAATTCCTTATGTAATTACAGAGCATTGGACAGGTTTCTTAAATAGTACTTATGAAAAATTTCCAATGCTAAAAAAAACGATATTTAATTATATTGCAAAAAAGGCAAAACTAATTTTACCGGTGACTGCAAATTTAAAAGAAGCAATGATTGAGGCTGGAATAAAAGCTGACTATAAAGTTATACCCAACGTTGTAGAAACAAGTATTTTTAGATATGAAGATATAAACAGCCAAGGTGAAAAAATAATTCTCCATATATCTAATCTAAGAGATGACCATAAAAATATTTCTGGACTATTAAAAGTTATCTCAAAACTGAGTATTAAAAGACAGGATTTTGTTTTAAATATAATTCATTCAGAAGAAAACGAATTATTAAAAGAACTTTCAGACTCTTTAAACTTAACAGGTACTTTCGTTAAGTTTTGTGGTAGGAAAGATTATAACGAGGTTGCTGAATATATGTCTCAATCTGCATTTCTAGTTCTATTTAGTAACTATGAAAACTTACCTTGTGTAATAGTTGAGGCCTTAGCTTCTGGATTGCCTGTCTTATCAACAGATGTCGGAGGAATTCGCGAACATCTTGATAACAAAAAAGGAATTTTAATTGAAAAAGGTGATGAGGAAGCCTTACTTATAAAAATGAATTATATGTTGGATCATTTTCAGGAATACGATAAAAAAATGCTTCATGATTATGCTGTTTCGAATTTTAGTTATGAAAAAATTGGATTTGATTTCAATACAATATATCGGGACATATTAAATGTTTAAACAAATACTAAATACATTTATTACAAGAATATTGTCGGGAGTTCTGAACTTGCTGATTGCAATTATACTTTCAAATTATTTGGGAGCAGAAGGTAAAGGGGTTCAAGGATTAATACTCACAACTATTTCCATCATAGTAATTTTTTCAGGGATTGTTGGTTCAGGAGGATTAACATATTTGTTACCAAGAATGCATTTTTCTTTATTAATTATTCCCTGTTATTTATGGGCTATAATTAATGTTGGGATAATGTGTGTTGTATTACGTTATTTTGATATTATTCCAAAGGAATATATTAATGACGTTGTATTTCTTGCTTTAGTACTTTCAATAACAGGTATTAATAATTCAATTCTCCATGCAAAGAAGCTTATTCAGCAAGTAAATTTGGTTAGTATTACTCAAGTAGTAATTACCCTTATTGTAATAATCTATCTGGTTATTTATAAAGATTTAATTAGCGTCAGATCTTATGTCATTGGAATGTATTTTGGATGCGTCATTTCTGCCTTAGTCAGTTATTGGTATGCATGGAAAAATTATACAAATACATTGTATTTTTTTCCATTCCATAAATATTTCCTTGGAATTAAAAATCATTTTAAATATGGTGGATTTAATCAGCTTGATATTTTGGCTCAGTTGCTTAGCTTTCGTTTCGCTTTTTATATTCTAAATTATTATACAACAACTGCCCAAGTTGGAATCTATTCAAATGCAGTTTCATTAATTGAAGCAATTTGGATATTAAGTAGAAGTATTTCTTTTGTTCAACATTCTAGGATAGTAAATTCACACGATAAGAATTATACAAGTAATTTAACCTTACAATTCATTAAATTGTCAGGATCAATTGCTTTCGTAGCTATTATTGCTTTGGTTGTAATTCCGTCTGGAGTATATAGGTATGTTTTTGGCAGTGAATTTGGGGAGATTAGAATAGCATTAATCAGTTTATCTCCAGGAGTACTCTTTTTTAGTATCTCATTTATAATAAGCTCATATTTTTCTGGAACAGGGAAACATTATCTCAATAGTATAAGTAGTGCAATAGGATTGATGATTATTGTGATATTAGCTTTTGTTTTAATTCCTGATTACGGAATAGTTGGTGCGGGAATTGCAGCTTCAGCATCTTATTTCACCACAACAGTCGTAAAAATACATTATTTTATTAAGTTGACGGGAATAAAATTTCTCCAGTTATTTCCAGTTAAAAATGACTTACATAACTTATTAAAACTTATACGATCATTAAAGAATGGATGATCTTCTATTCCTTCAAGCTTTCAAAATCAATCTCGTTGGTTTTATCTTGCTCAATTACTTTACTATTCTCAAATTTAATGGTTCTTGCCGGAAATTTTTTAACCATGTTATAATCGTGGGTTGCCATTACAACGGCACGTCCGTTATTACTAATTTCGAGTAAGAGTCTCATCAGGTTTTCCGAAGTCTCAGGATCCAAATTTCCCGTTGGCTCATCGGCTAATATTATTTCAGGATCATTCAATAAAGCACGGGCAATAACCACACGTTGCTGTTCACCACCAGACAACTGGTGAGGCATTTTATATCCTTTATAGCTGAGAGCAACCCGATCAAGTACTTGTGCAATTCTGTCATTAATGTCAACTTTGCTTTTCCAGCCAGTAGCTTTCAACACAAATAACAGATTGTCATATACAGTTCTGTCAGTCAGTAGTTTAAAATCTTGAAATACAATTCCAAGTTTTCTTCTTAAAAAAGGAGTTTGTTTTATCTTCAACTTAGTAAGATCAAAACCTGCAACTTTACCCTGACCTTCTAACAATGGTAACTCGGCATTCATGGTTTTTATTAAACTTGTTTTACCGCTCCCTACTTTACCAACAAAGTATACAAATTCACCTTTACTAATAGATATATTTACATCCTTAAGAATAAGATTATCTTTCTGAAAGATATTTGCATGTTCGAATTCAATAATTGTATCTAAAGCCATATTTAAAGTTTAAAGCCTGTCTGCCGACAAGCAGGTTCAAAGTTAAAAAGTTTAACGTTTATTTCAATTCTCTCTTCCGACTCCCGTCTTCCGACTCCCGTCTCCCGTCTTCCAACTTCTGTTTATAACTCATACAAGATGCCGAATGGAGCAGTTTCAATTAAGTTTTGTATTTCTTTTTCATATTTCTCCAGTCCAAATCGTTTGATCTGATTTTCCGGATTACTGGTTTTAAAATGAGCTAATAGCACAAACCGATCATCTCTGATTTGAACATAATCCGGTATTTTATCAGTTCCTTGAGTCTTTAAGAAATACATGGTATGCTATTTGCTTTAATCACAAATGTAGATAAAAAAAGTCATTTTTAGATTTTAAATACTTTCACAACATTTAGAAAACATATTAACAATTTTTATTTTTTAAGCATTTTAAGTAAAATATTATCGGTAATTAACAGTTATATGTTAATTAAAAAGGCACGAATACCCGAACTGTTACGTTATTTCTTTATAAATTTATGCGAATTTCAAGGAAAGAATCTATGATACAAATTAAATATATTAAGTTATTGGCAATATGCTTATTACTGGTTTTTGAATTTGAAGCATTTGCTCAAAAATCTATGATTTATAATGATCCTGATTTGGAATATAAAACCGGATTGGAATTATTCGAAAAACAAAAATACGGAGTTGCACAAAAACATTTTCAGAATGCCATCGAATCTTATGGTGATGTGAACATCGAATTTAAGGCTAATGCAGAATTTTATACAGCACTTTGCGCTATTGAGCTATTTAACGAAGATGCTGAATACCTGATATCAAAATTTATTGCCGAACGTCCTGAAAACTCTAAGGTTAATGCTGTATATTTTCATATGGGCAAATTTCAGTACAGACAAAAGCAGTATCATCAGGCTATTAAGTGGTTTACTGAACTCAATAAAGAGAAATTAAATAAGGATGAAAAAGAGGAGTTGTATTTTAAACTTGGGTATAGCTATTTTATGCGCAAGAAATTCGATAAGGCTACTACTGCTTTTTATGAAATAAAAGATATTGATTCAAAATATAGCGGACCCGCAAATTATTATTATTCTCACATTGCATATCAGGATAAAAATTATGAAACTGCATTACAAGGTTTTCAAAAGTTAAGCCAGGATGAAACATTTGCCCCAGTTGTTCCATATTACATTACACAGATTTACTATTTGCAGGGAAGATACGATGAAGTACTTGAGTATGCACCGGCATTACTGGAATCTGCAAGTGCTAAACGAACACCTGAAATTGCTAAAGTAATTGGAGATTCTTATTACAAAAAGCAACAATTTGCTGAAGCGCTTGAATATCTTCAAAAATACGATAAGGAAGCTAAAACGATATCACGAAAAGATTATTATCAATTAGCGTATTGTTATTACAAATTAGAACAATATGATAGTGCCACTGTTTCATTCGAAAAAGTTGTTGGAGAATCAGATCAGTTGGCTCAAAATGCATATTTTCATTTAGCAGATTGTTATATCGAGCTGGATCAGAAAAATAAAGCACGATTTGCCTTCGAGTTTGCATCGAAGCTCGATTTCGATCCGGAGATACAAGAAGAAGCATTGTTTAATTATGCATTGTTAACCTATGAATTATACCATTCACCATTTAACGAAGCTATTGGTGCATTTCATGAGTTTATTAAACTTTACCCAAATTCAAATAAATTAGACGAAGCCTATCATTTTCTCGTAATGGCTTATTTGTATACAAGCAATTATAAAGAAGCATTGAACTCTCTGGAAATGATTCCAGAAAAGGATCATGGAATGAAAGAAGCTTACCAGAAAGTTGCTTATTATCGTGGATTGGAGCTGTTTAATAATTTACATTATCAGGATGCTGTCGAAACATTGGATAAATCTCTTCAAAACCCAGGATACAATCGTGCAATTGCAGCACAAGCCAATTATTGGAAAGCCGAAGCTTATTATCAATTGGGTGAATATTTGAAAGCTGTAGAGTCGTATAATAATTTCTTAACAACAAGTGGAGCCTTTCAACTGGAAGAGTACAATCTTGCACATTACAATTTAGGATATGCTTATTTTAAACTGAAGGATTATCCAAATGCTATTCAGTGGTTTCGAAAATATATCGGTTTCACCAAAAACGAACAGTCAAAATCAGTAGCCGATGCTTACAATCGAATTGCTGATAGTTACTTTATTAGCAGATCGTATTGGTTAGCTATTGAATATTACGATAAAGCCATTGATGTAGGATTGCTGGATAAAGATTACGCGCTATTTCAACGAGGATTCTCACTTGGATTATTAATTCGCCCCGAGAAAAAAATAGAAACACTACAGCGCTTATTAACCGAATATCCTGAATCAGCATATACTGATGATGCACTGTTCGAAATGGCCAGAAGTTATGTTGATTTGCAAAATGCTGAGAAAGCCATGGAGAAATATCAGTTAATAGTTGATCGTTATCCTACAAGCAGTTATGTTAAAAAAGCACTTGTCCAGCTTGGAATCTTGAATTATAATACTGGTAAAAACCCCGAAGCTCTCAAGTTTTACCAACGGGTTGTTGCGGAGTTTCCTGGTACCATGGAAGCTAAAAATGCACTTACAGGTATTAAGAATATTTATGTAGATATGAATGATGTCGATTCATATTTCGCTTACGTTAATGGTTTAGGAGAATTTGCGGATATCAGTTTAAATGAACAAGATTCACTTACGTATATTACTGCCGAAAAATTATATATGGAAGGCGATTGTGAAAAATCTATTCTCCAGTTTAATGATTATTTAACAAGTTTCCCGGAAGGATCTTTTGTATTAAATGCCCATTTTTATCTGGCTGATTGTCAGAATCGAAATCAGAATTTTGAAGAAGCATTAAAATCATACAATTTTGTTATTGATAAAACAAAAAATAATTTCACAGAGCAAGCCTTAATTGCAGCCGCAGCTATTAACTTTAAAAACCAAAACTATGAAGCAGCACTGGCCGATTATCAAAAACTCGATCAAATAGCCGAAGTTAATAATCATTTGATTGAATCGCGTATTGGACAATTAAGGAGTAACTATCTCTTAAACAATTTTTCACAGGTTATTGAAAATGCTGATAAAGTTTTACATACCGAAAAAATTTCTGCAGAGTATAAACGTGAAGCTCATTATAAAAAAGGTAAGGCATTATATGCAAGTAAAAACAACGAGTTGGCACTCGACGAATTTAGAATTTTATCTCAAGAGGTTAATAGTAAAGAGGGTGCAGAATCTAAATATTTAATTTGCAAAATATATTTTAGCAATAAACAGTATGATGTTACTGAAAGTGAGATATTTGATTTTGCTGCTCAGAACACATCGCAGGAATATTGGTTAGCAAAATCTTTTATTCTGTTAGCTGATGTTTATCTGAAAAAGAACGATTTGTTCCAGGCCAAACATACACTAAAAAGTATTATCGACAATTATAATCCAAATGCTAAAGATGAAATAATATCCGAAGCAACAGAAAAATACAATTCAATTATTGAAGGTGAAAAGTTAGAACAAGAGAAAAAAGGAACAGACGATATAGAACTCAATTTTGAAGAGAATAAAGAAGGTCAATACAATGAATTGTTCGAAGCAAAGTCCGATACAATAAAATTTTGATAAAAAGGAATTAGATATGATTCAAAAAATATTAATATATACATGCATTTTAGGGTTCCTGGTTTTAACACCAAATTATTTAAATGCACAGGAAAAACTGGTAAAGGAAGTTCAGGTTGTTAAACCTTACGAACCTACTATTTCCGATGCCTATAAACTTACTCATTTGCCCAAAATAACAGATACGGTAAAAACAATCCCTGAGATAAAGTATATTCTTCAAACAAAACCAATGAATGTTGGATATTCTGTTACTCCAATAATGCCAGCCAAAATGGTTGGGGAGCCCCTGTCAAAATTATATAACAGCTATGTAAAAATAGGCTTGGGTACAAAAATGTTACCAATGTTTGAAGCTTATGTTAACAACAAGCGATCAAAGGATTATTCAATTGGCGCTTATTATAAGTTTTTAAACTCAATTGGGCAGGCTACTTTCGATAACGATGAAAAAGAGTTTGCAGGGTTTAGTGATAATGATTTAAGATTTTTTGGTAAAAAATATATCAAAAGTTCGGTTATTCAGGGAGACTTGGGTTTGTTAAGTAATACAAGGTATTTTTATGGATATGATACCCGTGTTGATACTATTTTGCAAAAAGAAAATATAAAGCAAAACTTCTTGACACTTGATTTAAATGCAAACTATAAAAGTAATTATGTGGATTCAACGCATGTTAATTACGACTTTGGTGTTAGTCTCGATTACACTAAAGATAACTTTGAGAATAATGAACTTGGCTTTACAATTGCCGGCGATGTAAATAAGATTTTTACCAAAGAAATGGTGGGAGTTAATGTGGCTATAGAACATTACTCAACAAGTGAGAGTATTGATTCTTCAAATAATACAATAATTAGAATTAACCCCTGGCTGGGAATATTTGGCGATAAATGGCGTGTGAAAGCAGGAATAAATATTAATTCTGATATGCGTGGCGACAATTCAAAAGCGCTATACTATCCGGTTGGGCATTTAGAATACGATATGGCAAACCATTACCTTATTCCATACGCAGGGGTGGATGGTAAGCTGGAAGTAAATAATTTTCAAAAAATGAGTCAAATAAACCCATTTTTGGTACCTGGTACAGGAATTCTGAATACCGATCATAAAATCATATTATATGGCGGGATAAGGGGTAATTTTAATTCTACAACCTATTACAATTTTAAAGTAAGTTATGCGCTGATTGATAATATGCCCTTTTTTGTTAATGATCTTGTAAATTCAGATAGCATAGGTAATAAATTTGGAGTTGTTTACGATGATATTACACTTTTAAATTATTTTGGGGAGATTTCTGTTTCTCCATCCGAAGCTTTATCATTTCATGTAAAGGCGAATTATAAAGATTATGAAATGACTGATGAGGCTGAACCCTGGCACAAACCTCGTTTCGATTTGCAATTCACCACAAGGTATAACTTACGTCAAAAAATCATTTTAAAAGCTGATATTCTTTCTATTGGAAAGCGTTTCGTGAAATTAAATGATGCGGGAAGTATTGGAGAATTAGAATCGGCTATAGATATTAACTTCGGTGCCGAATACAGATATTCACGAGTATTATCTGGATTCATTCAATTAAATAATTTATTGTCAGATAACTACTACGAATGGAATTATTATCCAAGCTATGGATTTAATATCTTAGTAGGAGTAACCTATTCTTTTTAAGTTTAGAGAAAGATATTTTGTTCTGATAACGTAAGAAATAAAATTGAATTATTTCCAAATCGTAATCTCCAGATAAAATTTAAAGTTTTCCAGAGCATTTTAGGCTTTTTTAGTAGTGTTATTTTTTGTGAATTTTTTGTTAATAAATCACATCATTTTATATTGATTTAATCATCTATAAATCACATATTTTTAGTATATTTACACGTTAAAAAAACAGGTCGAAAATCAATTTTTAACGACTTGAAAATAAGATAGTTGAAAACGTGTTCTTGAGTGTTGAAAAAGCAAAAAAAATCCAACTGAAAATTAGTTAAAACGAATACCATAAAACTGGGTGATTTTTACTCAGAAATACTCAAGTATTGTTTTATTTCGAACGTAATATTAATTAAATAGTAAGAAAATGAGTGATCTGAAAAATGTTGAATTAAATGGGAAAGAAAAGGGTAGCTATTCAGCTGATAGTATTCAAGTTTTAGAAGGATTAGAAGCAGTTCGTAAGCGGCCTGCCATGTACATCGGTGATATTAGTGAAAAAGGTCTTCATCATTTAGTTTACGAAGTTGTTGATAATTCAATAGATGAAGCACTTGCAGGTTACTGTAATAATATTGATGTAATTATAAACGAGGATAATTCTGTTACAGTTACCGATGATGGTCGCGGAATACCTGTCGATATGCACGAAAAAGAGGGCCGGTCGGCTTTAGAAGTGGTTATGACAGTTCTTCATGCTGGTGGTAAATTTAATAAAGAATCATACAAAGTTTCCGGAGGATTGCACGGTGTTGGTGTGTCTTGTGTTAATGCCCTTTCATCTGATTTAAAAGCTGAAATTCATCGCGATGGTAAAATATATGTTCAGGAGTATAAGATAGGGAAACCTCAAGGTGATATAAGGGTTGTTGGAGATACTGATAAAACAGGGACTGTAATTACATTTAAACCTGATGCAAGCATTTTTGCAGTTACAGAATATAAATATGAAATTCTAGCTACCAGATTAAGGGAGTTAGCTTATTTGAATAAAGGAATTCGCCTTAATATTGAAGACAAGCGAGAGAAAGAAGAAAATGGAAACGGTAATGGTGAGAATAGTGAAACTGGATATAGAAAAAATTCCTACTATTCAGAAGAAGGATTAAAAGAATTTATTGCCTTTCTTGATGCATCACGTGAAAAATTGATAAATGATACAATTTATCTGGATACTGAAAAAAATGATATTCCTGTTGAGATTGCTTTACAATACAATACTTCTTTTACAGAGAATGTGCATTCTTATGTAAATAACATTAATACCATTGAAGGTGGTACTCACTTGTCAGGATTTCGTCGAGGCTTAACCAGAACTCTAAAGAGTTATGCAGAAAAATCAGGAATGCTTTCCAAACTTAAATTTGATATTAATGGAGATGATTTTCGTGAAGGCTTAACAGCTGTAATCTCGGTTAAAGTTCAGGAACCTCAATTCGAAGGACAGACCAAAACGAAACTTGGTAATACCGAAGTTATGGGTTCTGTAGATCAGGCAGTTAGCGAGTCATTAAGCAATTATCTTGAGGAGAATCCAAAAGATGCCAGAATAATTGTTCAGAAAGTTATTATGGCAGCTACAGCACGTCATGCTGCTCGTAAAGCAAGAGAATTGGTTCAGCGTAAAAACGTATTGTCAGGTTCTGGTCTTCCGGGAAAATTATCCGATTGTTCTGACAAAACTGCAGAAAATTGTGAGCTATTCCTCGTTGAGGGTGATTCTGCAGGTGGTACCGCTAAAGCTGGTCGCGATAGAAAGTTTCAAGCCATAATGCCACTTCGTGGTAAAATCTTGAACGTTGAAAAGGCTATGCCATACCGAATATTTGAAAACGAAGAAATAAAAAATATTTATACTGCTCTGGGAGTTACAATAGGAACAGAAGAAGATACCAAAGAACTTAATCTTGAAAAATTACGCTATCATAAAGTAGTCATCATGTGTGATGCCGACGTTGATGGTAGCCATATTGAAACCTTGATTATGACATTCTTTTTCCGTTATATGACCGAATTAATCAATAGAGGGCATTTGTATATTGCTACACCACCATTGTATTTGGTTAAGAAAGGAAAAGCACAACAATATTGCTGGTCAGAAGAAGAACGAGCCGCAGCAGTTGAAGAATTAGGTAAAGGGAAAGATGGTTCTGTATCCATTCAACGATACAAAGGTCTTGGAGAGATGAATGCAGAACAGTTGTGGGATACTACAATGAATCCTGAATTCAGAAAATTACGACAAATTACAATTGATAGTGCAGCAGAAGCAGATCATATCTTTTCTATGCTTATGGGCGATGAAGTACCTCCTCGAAGAGAGTTTATTGAGAAACATGCTAAATACGCAAGAATTGATGTTTAAATGGATTAAATATTGATAATAAAAGGTATTGTGTAATCAGTCATGATCGGAAGATTTTTATCTTCCGATTTTTTTATGCTTGCCTGACGGCAGTCAGGTTTTGAACATTAAATTAAAATTTCTGCCACAATGAATTATATTGCACGCCAGTAAAACGGACATTCTTGTCCGTTTAATAAATAAATCTTCTTGGAAATGTTCTTCTTATGATCTGGTTTTATAACTAATTATATTTATATGCAGCTTTCTCCAAATCTCTTACTGAATTAATTTTCTTAGGAGGATTTAATTGTTGATCTAAAAATTTATAGATCTTAACACGAATTTCTCTAGCCTGTTTAGTATCCATCCTATCGAATGAATGGCCACCCGGAACTGCCTGGAATATTTCATAATCGAAGTTCTTTCCTTCAGCTTTTAACGATTTTATTAAATGTTCAACTTCCAACACATTAACATCATCATCAATGGTATTGGTATGTATCAATAAGGGTGTTCCTTTGTATTTGTGGGTATTCCATGCAGGAGATCTTCTTCGGTATTCATTAACATCCTCAAAAGCAGTTTTCCCAATGTGATATTCTGCCGAATAAAGGTCTCTATAACCTTGGGTCTGATAACCCATTCTTGCAACTAAATCACTTACAGGAACACCTGCAAAAGCAACTTTATAGCTTTCTGGATGATCAAAAATGTTCATTAATGCTAATAATCCTCCATGGCTCCATCCAATTATTCCTACTCTATTCTGATCAACAATTTCGTAATTGTCAATCATAAACTGGCGACTGGCATCAACATCTTCAATCTCTAATCCTCCATAATCAATTTTTTCATAATGATCTTTTCTATAGCCTGTGCTTCCACGATATTCGGCCGCAACAACAATATATTGTTGAGCCATAAGCTCACGAATAATATGTGCATAGTAGGTAGTAAAATCGGCATGTACTCCACCATGTGGTAAAACAATTAGCGGATATTTTTTTGAAGGATCTATATCTTTTGGAATAAATGTGTACGTCCAGAATTTTACGGGATTTCCTGCTCCTTGTGCAGTTGGGTTTTCTTCTTTCCATTTCGGAGGACCATAAATATACACCTTGTCAATATAAGCAACATCGCCAACTTTATTGTACCAAAGAATATCATCAGATATTTTTTCTATTCGGTCTAAACGATGATTCAAATATTCAAGTTGATCATTTAATTTTTCAATAATTTTGTCCTTGGTTTCTTCTGTTTGCGCAAAAATATTAGAATTTAAAAAACTCGCAATTAAAAGAAGGAAAAGGAAATTTACTTTTTTCATGATTACCAAAATTTTGTTTCGATTTAGACTTCAAAAATGTTGAATTGTTTAAATGTCAATTTCTCCTTTAAAAACAAATTCAGCTGGTCCGGTAAGCCAAACATCTGTAAAGTTGTTTTTATCCTGTTTTTTGAAAGATACATTTAATTTACCCCCCGTAGTTATTATATCGTAGGATGATTTTTTAGATTTAGAATAGAGTGATGCACAAATAGCCGATGCAGTAACTCCTGTTCCACATGATAAAGTCTCATTTTCAACTCCACGTTCATAAGTTCTTACAACTATTTTATCACCTTGAAACTCTACAAAATTAACGTTTGTTCCGTCTGGATCAAATTCTGCACTATATCTTATTTCTCTTCCACGTTTGAATACATCAATATCTTTAATATCTTCTCTGAAAATAACATAATGTGGCGATCCGGTATTTAGATAATAATTTGTATTTACAATTCTAATATCGTTCACATCTTTCATCTGAAGTGAGATGGTTTTGTTTTTATTCACAATTGCCCTATGTAATCCATCAACAGCCATAAAACCAGTCTCTTTTTCAAGAATTCCTAAAGATCTGGCAAATTCAACAAGGCATCTTCCACCATTACCACACATCGTACTTTCCTTGCCATCAGAATTAAAATATTTCATGTAAAAATCATGACTTGGGTGATCTTCCAATAACATTATTCCATCTGCTCCAATACCAAATTTTCTATCACATAATTGATTAATTTGTTTCTCCGAAAGTGAAATAGTATTATTTCTGTTATCGAAAATAATAAAATCATTTCCGGCACCTTGATATTTGTAGAAATGAACTTTCATATGGTATTTTTGTGTAAACTTATAAATAATTTGCGAAAAAGTTATCATGCTTTAGGGTTTGTTAAATAATGTTAAGCACCTTTATTTTTAATGCAATAGGCATTAACTTTGATGCTCAAATACAATAAGTGTAAATAGAAAATTGTTAGTTATGAAAACACGTGCATTTTTAGGGAACATTGCAATAGCACTTTTATCGGCATTTATTGCTGTAATTGTTTATTCAAATTATTTTCAAAAAGAAATACTGAATACTCCAGGTGTTGAAGAACAAAAACAAAAAGCACTGGATTTGTTTGAAGATTCAAATCAGGTTAATTATACACAATTGCCAACTACTTCCAGCGGTGATGTTATGGATTTTACTGAAGCTGCTGATAAAAGTATCCATGCAGTTGTGCACGTAACATCAAAATATAATCTTGAAAATAATGATTATTATAGTAACCCAATTTACGAATGGCTTTTTGGCGAAGTTCAACGACAACCAAGCGTTTCTTTTGGTTCCGGAGTTATAATATCTGAAGATGGTTATATTGTAACGAATTACCATGTTGTCGAAAATTCAGATGAAATACAAGTCGTTTTAAACGATAAGAGAACGTTTACAGCAAAACTATTAGGTACTGATCCTGGTACTGATCTGGCTTTATTAAAGGTTGAATCATCTGGTCTCCCTTATGTAGCTTTTGGAAATTCAGATATGTTAAAAGTTGGAGAATGGGTTTTAGCAGTTGGAAATCCTTTTAATTTGACTTCTACGGTAACTGCCGGAATTGTTAGTGCCAAAGCAAGAAATATTAATATTTTACGTGATCAAAGTAAATATCCAATTGAATCTTACATTCAAACAGATGCGGCTGTAAATAGAGGGAATAGTGGAGGAGCTCTTGTAAATTTAAGGGGCGAATTAGTTGGTATTAACTCTGCCATTATTTCACCTTCTGGATCATATTCAGGTTATTCTTTTGCGATCCCTATCAATATTGCAAAGAAAGTTGTTGCTGACATTATTAAATATGGAGAAGTACAAAGGGCGGTATTAGGAGTCTCAATTTTCGATGTGAATGGCGATATTGCTGAAAAGTATAAGCTAGATAAGATTGAAGGAATATTTATTGAAGATGTAACAGATGATGGCGCAGCAAAAGATGCTGGTTTGAAAAGTGAAGATGTGATTGTCGAAATTAATAATATAAAGGTAAATAGCACAGCTGAACTTACTGAACAGATCGGCAAATATAGACCTGGTGAAACTATTTACGTTACAGTAAAAAGAGATAACAAAAGGAAACAATTTGAAGTACTCTTACGTAACATGCATGGAACAACTAACATTGTTAAAGCTGCAGAATCCTTATCCTTGCTGGGAGCTACTTTTGAGAAGGTGGGCAATAAATACAGAAGAGCAGGTATTGAATCAGGAGTTGAAATTATAGAGCTTAAAGAAGGTGCTTTAAGAAATGCAGGCATAAAAAAAGGATTTGTTATAACACGTATTCAAAGCGATCGAATTGATGAGGTTGATGACATAAAGAAAGTTTTAAACAATGTAGGAGTTGGTGCAGAAATAGAAGTAGAGGGGATATATCCTGGTGGAAGATACATGTATGTGTACAAAGTAAAAGTCGAAAAAGTAGAATAGTTTGCTAATATCTTTTAATTGTAAACAATGTTGAACTTTTTGGCTTAAATTTGCAGAACAAAATAATTTGATATAAACAAATAATTAAACGCTAAGAATTTTTCAAAGCCAATGAGACAATTAAAGATCACAAAGTCGATCACGAACAGGGAAAGCGCTTCTTTAGATAAGTATTTACAGGAAATAGGAAGAG
This sequence comes from Bacteroidales bacterium, assembly GCA_003446015.1. Lineage (GTDB taxonomy): Bacteria > Bacteroidota > Bacteroidia > Bacteroidales > UBA12077 > UBA12077. Next base: position 36,507 of record DMBU01000153.1, read on the forward strand.
AGGGCTTAATAACTGTTGAAGAGGAAGTTGAGTTAGCTCAAAGAATAAGAAAAGGTGATCGGGTTGCTTTAGAAAAGTTAACAAAAGCAAATTTGCGATTTGTTGTTTCTGTTGCAAAACAATATCAAAATCAGGGTTTAACTTTACCCGATTTAATAAACGAAGGGAATTTAGGCTTAATAAAAGCTGCCGAGAAGTTTGACGAAACCCGTGGTTTTAAATTCATTTCATATGCTGTTTGGTGGATTAGACAATCCATTTTACAAGCTTTGGCAGAACAGTCAAGAATTGTTCGTTTACCACTTAATCAGGTTGGTTCATTAAACAAAATAAACAAAGCATTCTCAAAATTTGAGCAGGAAAACGAAAGAACACCTTCTCCTGAAGAATTAGCAGATAAACTGGAACTTCCAAAAGATAAAGTTGCTGATACGATGAGAGTTTCAGGACGTCATGTTTCAGTTGATGCTCCGTTTGCAGCTGGTGAAGATGGTAGTTTGCTTGATGTTCTTGAAAATGATGATTCTCCAAATGCTGATAATACATTAATTACAGAATCCTTAGTTAGGGAAATTGATCGGGCATTAGCTACATTAACAGAAAGAGAAAGAGAAATAGTAAAATACTTTTTTGGAATTGGGGTTTCTGAAATGACCCTGGAAGAAATCGGAGATAGATTCGGATTGACCCGTGAACGAGTTCGTCAAATAAAAGAAAAGGCTATTCGACGATTAAGACATTCTTCCAGAAGCAAATTGCTTAAAACCTATTTAGGATAAATTTGTTGACCTTAAATTGTTGCCATCCTACAAACGGATGGCTTTTTTATTTATTTCGTAAAATTTCCTGTAAAGCATACATCTCATCCCGGAATTGCGCTGCTTCCTGGAAATTTAATTCTTTTGCTGCTTTCTCCATTAATGATTTTGTTTTTTCAATTGCTTTTTCCAGTGCCTGTTTATCCATGTATTGAACAATAGGATCAGCTGCAATATTTATGGTGTCAGGCTCTGAGTATGCTCTCCCTTTTCTTTCTGATTTTTGGTAAGATTCTCCCATGATTGATCTGGAAGCCTTAATAATCTGTGTTGGTGTTATTCCATGTTTTTCGTTATAGGCAAGTTGTTTTTCTCTGCGTGCTGTTGTTTGGTCAATCGTTTTTCGCATTGAATCAGTTATTTTATCGGCATACATAATAACTTTTCCATCAATATTTCGTGCTGCCCTGCCTGCTGTTTGTGTTAATGATCGGTTTGATCTTAAAAAGCCTTCTTTATCAGCATCTAAAATAGCAACAAGTGCTACTTCCGGTAAATCCAGACCTTCTCTTAATAAATTAATTCCTATTAAAACATCAATGGTCCCATTTCGCAACTGGTCCATAATTTCAACACGTTCAAAGGTATCAATATCAGAATGGATATAACGACATTTTATTTCAAAACGGCCCAAGTATTTATTTAACTCTTCAGCCATTCTCTTTGTTAATGTAGTTACAAGTACACGCTGATTTTTCCTAACCCGTTTGTCTATTTCTTCCATTAAATCATCAATCTGATTTAAAGATGGCCTAACTTCTATTTCAGGATCTAATAAACCTGTTGGTCTGATAACCTGTTCTACAATAAAACCTTCGCATTTCTCAAATTCATAATCAGCAGGTGTAGCACTAACATAAAGAACCTGATTGGTCAGCGCTTCAAACTCTTCAAACTTTAAAGGTCTGTTATCAATCGCTGCAGGTAATCTAAATCCAAATTCAACAAGATTTTTCTTGCGGGAATGATCGCCTCCAAACATGGCTCTAACCTGTGGTAAAGTTACATGGCTTTCGTCAACAACTGTAAGAAAATCATCAGGGAAATAATCCAATAAACAGAATGGTCGTGTCCCGGGATTCCTACCGTCAAAATACCGTGAGTAGTTTTCAATACCCGAACAGTAACCCAACTCTTTTATCATTTCCAAATCATATTCAACCCTGTCTTTTATTCTTTTAGCCTCATGATTTTTACCGATATCTTTAAAATATTCTATTTGCTTATATAAATCATCCTGTATCTGATGTACAGCACTATTCATTCTGTCTTTAGTTGTAACAAATATATTAGCAGGATAAATGATGCCGGTTTCAAGACTTTCTAAAACAATATTGTTTTTTGGATCAAAGGATTCTATTTCTTCAATTTCATCGCCCCAGAATGTTATTCTGTAAGCAAGATCGCTATATGCTAAATAAACATCAATGGTATCTCCTTTAACTTTAAAAGTGCCCGGTTTAAAGTCAATTTCGCTCCTGGAATAAAGACTTTCTACAAGATAACGTAAAAACTGATTTCGATTTAAAATTTGTCCTTGTTTAATTGTAATTGTATTGCTATGGAAATCTTCAGGATTACCTATACCATATATGCACGAAACAGATGAGACTACAATAATATCTCTGCGTCCTGATAGCAATGATGATGTAGTTCGGAGTCTGTGCTTCTCAATTTCCTCGTTAATTGATAAATCTTTTTCAATATATGTATCGGTAATTGGTAAATAAGCTTCAGGTTGATAATAATCGTAATACGAAACAAAAAACTCAACCGCGTTATCAGGAAAAAACTGTTTAAATTCGCCATAGAGTTGGGCAGCTAAGGTTTTATTATGGCTTAACACAAGTGTAGGTCGCTCTATTTTCTGAATAACATTTGCAACAGTAAATGTTTTTCCTGAACCGGTTACTCCAAGCAGTGTTTGGTGTTTGTCGCCACGATAAATACCTTCAACCAGTTGCTTTATTGCATCGGGCTGATCTCCTGTTGGAATATACTCAGATGTTAATTTGAACTTCATTAAATCTTATTGTTTTTTAAGAATTACAAAAACAGGATAATGATCGCTGTAACCACCATAATAATTTGATCCTCCATATGTCCTGTTTGGGCTTTTATTGCCATCTTTGCTCGTAAATGTTATCCAATCCGGAGAAAAAATTTGTCCATCATTTTCATTCACTTTGAAGCCTGATGTGCAATTTATGAAACCGGATGAAACAATAATATGATCTAACATATTCCAGCCCCCACGGTAACTATGCGTTCCAAATCCATTTTGTGACAATGACAACATCAGATTGTATAAACTTCCTTGTTCCCCTGAATTATCAGCCTTTAAAGTTTCGAAAATACTTTTGTTTTTGGGCTCATCATTTAAATCACCCATAATAAGAATCTTCGCATCATCGGTTTTAGCTAATATAGAATCAATCTGATTTTTTAATGTTAAAGCACATTGAATTCGTTGAGGTTCTGTTTCTTCTTGTCCGCCGCTTCTTGATTTCCAGTGATTAATAAATACATGCAAAGTGTCAGTGCCTTTTAAAACTCCCTTGATGTACAAAATGTCTCTTACTTTATACTCCGTATCCAATGGGATAGGTATTTTCAAATGATTTAAATATTGAAATTCATCTGAATTATAAATTAATCCAACATCAATCCCCCTAACATCAGGACTTTCTTCGTGAACAATTTTGTATTTTTTTGTTTTAAGTGATTCTGTCTGTATTAAATCCTGAAGAACTGTTTTATTTTCTAATTCGGCAAAACCTACTAAAACAGGTAAGTTATTCTCATTAACAGAACTTATTACTTTAGCTATATCGTTTAACTTTTTCTGATACCGGGAATCTTTCCAATTCTTTTTTCCCAGAGGTGTAAAATCATCATCCAAGGTGAGTGGATCATTTATTGTATCGTAAAGGTTTTCAACATTATAAAACATTACTGTTAATGATTCCTGATTCTTTTGTGAGAACGAATATATGGGTATTAGAAATAGAGCAATATAAATTAATATTCTTTTCATGATGGTTTTAGATTTAAATTTTGGATCATAAAAATACGAATTATTATGGATCACTTCATATTCTTGAGGGATAATAAAAATTAAGCATAAATTTTAGCTACTCTGTATAAAAAGAAAGTTATATCGTTCACGCTTCTTAAAGTTGCTCTAAAAGTTTTCAGTTATGTATGAAAAGTTTTCTTCCGATAAGGGTGAAACGTTAGCAGAACTAGTAACGATAAAACAGAATATTTACATAATTAGAATAGTACATTGTAATATTTTATTAAATGAATTATAATTTACATTGGTTAAGATTGAGAAATTGTATTTTTGCATCTCATAAATGATCTTTTAATTAAAAATTAGTTTCTTATTGTTCTTT
>DMBU01000154.1 GCA_003446015.1 Bacteroidales bacterium
AAGATGTGTATAAAGAGTAGTTCACCAAGGGGGAGTTGAATTGAGGTTAATTTTTAAAAAGAGTGAGTAATTTTTGAACTTCTTCCTTTCCTAAAGCAGAAAATTAGTTCCCCATTTTTTAAAGGGGGTTAGGGGGATTAGCAAATAGTTTTTTGTGCAAACTCAATTAAAATTTCCGCATTTTTTTCGGGATCGTCAGAATCTAAATAAACCGGATAAATAGAATTTTCAGAGCGGCTATTAATTCCAAAACTGTAACTTTTATCATAGTATGCAAGAGTAATGTCTGCCACATGGCTTAAATCTCCATTTTCGAGCGATTCTAAGGCTGCTTTTACGTTCTGACCCCCAAGCTTCTTTCCAATCTTTAAAATGCATGTTTCAAGAAATTTGGCATCAAATCCGGCGTATTCGTTTACAAGTCGTTTTATGCGGTCTTCTTTGTTCAATTCCATTTTAACCACAGGAGATTCTCGCATGATGCTAAAAAGTTCGTTTGGAATCCAATTCGATCCAATAGAATGACTTTCATCTTCGAGCCAAATGGGTTTTGTAATATCCAATGATAACCATTCGTAAATCAGGTTGTTTTCGAATTGTTCGTTGGTAGGTTGTGGTTCCTGTCCAAGAGCTCCGAAAGCTGAACCTTTATGATGAGCTAATCCTTCCAGGTCAACAACTTGTTCTCCTCTTTCTTTTATTTTTAAGAGTGTTTCTGTTTTTCCGCTTCCGGTTAATCCTCCTAAAATAATTATTTTTTTTGATGAAGTTAGTTGTGATTTACCATAATTACGGAAAGCTTTATACCCTCCCTCAAGAACGTATGTTTTTATACCCGTCATTTCAAATAACCAAGCCATACTTGAACTACGCATTCCTCCTCGCCAACAGTGAACTAATAATTGATTATCCTTCGATAGTTTTCGGGCAGTATCAGCAAAATTTCTTAATTTACTACCTACAATTTCTAATCCGACCAATATAGCCGGTTCTCTTCCTTCTTGTTTGTATTTAGTTCCAACTATAGCTCTTTCTTCATTGCTAAAAATAGGAATATTATGTGCTCCCGGAATATGACCGGTTTCAAATTCCTTTGGGGAACGCACATCAATTACAGGAATATTTTTCGATAATTGATAAAAATCAAAAACGCCTATTTTTTCTGACATAAAAAGGATTTTTATTATTGCGAAGGTAATAAAAATTGTATACAGTATTCAGGGAATGACTTCAAGTCATCCTCTGAATAATTTATTATGCCTTGAATACTCAATACCAATTTCTTTTGCTAATGTTTTATTAACCAGTTTCCCGTTACGTAATCCGCAATAATCGCGAGCAGATGAGAATTCCCAGTCGATATCTCTTTTTACTAGTGCTGCTTTTACAGGATTTTGGTGAATATAATCAAAACATATTTGTAGGTATAACTTTGAGGGATTAGTAGTATTTACTTGAGTTATTCCAGTTTTTGCAATAAACGAAGGAGTCAGACCTTTTAGGCAGTTAATGCATTCAGATTTAGTCGCTTTTCTAAACAGGGTTCCCGAAAAATTTTCTTGTTTATTTATTGCTCTGGTATAAGAACGTAGCATAATGGCAATAGAGTCGTTAATTGTTCTTGTTTTGGTCTTTAAATCTTTAAGTTCTTTAGTCAGGGGATGACTCACAGTCATCTCCTGACTATTGCGAACAATTTCTGTTTCACGAATTAGAACCATTAAATGGAAATGATTAGGCATTAAGCACCATGCAAGTATATCTGCATGAGGAGTTATATATGTTTTTATTTTTTTCAGGAAAAATAAATAGTTCTCGTCATTAAAGTAAATTTTTCTGTGGTTGTTACCCTGATTGTAAATATGATAAAGAAATCCCTTTTCAAAATGCATATAGAACATTTTAACTTATTATTCAACGGAAGACTTATTATTCAGGGGATGACTTCAAGTCATCCCCTGAATATATATGTTGTCTTATCTTTCTAAAAAGTTTCCTAAAATGGATTGATTTCCTTTTCTAACATTTCCGCCCATTGGAGATAAACGTTGAATTAATTTCCGAATAGGCATAGATTGTAACCACACTTTTCCTGTGCCACGAAGTGTTGCCAGAAATAATCCTTCTCCTCCAAAAACCATCGATTTTAAGCTACCAGAAGATTCTATATTAAAATCTATTTGTGGTTCATAAGCAACAATACAACCTGTATCAATTCTGAGGGTTTCGTTATTGAGTTGTTTTTCGATTACAGTTCCTCCTGCATGAATAAAAGCGAGTCCGTCACCTTCTAGTTTTTGTAGAATAAAACCTTCGCCACCTACCAATCCTGCACCAACTTTTCTATTCAGGTGTATGGATATTTTTGTGCCTAAAGCCGCACATAAAAACCCCTCTTTTTGAACAATTATTCTTCCCCCGCTTTGTTTTAAATCAACAGGAATAATTTTACCGGGATATGGTGCCGAGAAAGAAACTTTCCGCTTACTTAATCCCTGGTTCGTAAAATGAGTCATAAATATTGATTCGCCGGTAATTAAACGGCTCCCCGCTGAAAATAATTTTCCTAAAAAATCCTGACCAGGTGATGAGCCATCGCCTAATTTCGTTTCAAATAAAATACCTTCTTCCATATAAAGCATTGCACCTGCTTCTGAATAACTGTTTCGTGTGGATCAAGTTCAATATCAACAAGCTGGATGTCATCTCCAATAATTTTATAGTCTAATTCGTGTGATTGCATAAATGTTAGATTTATAATTGTTTCTTAAAATGTATAATAAATAATCCGTTACTAAGCGGCTTTTAGCAAATTACAATTTAAAGTTGGTTTGCTCTGAAAAATAACGAATCAGAACCTCTTTTATTTCTTCAATACGAACAGGTTTAGCCAAATAATGATTCATTCCGCTATTAAAAGCTTTTGTTTTATCTTCTTCGCGTGCATTAGCTGTCATAGCAACTATTGGCAGCTGATATCCGGCACTTCGGATTTCAGAAGTTGCTTCCAGGCCATCTTTTTCAGGCATCATGATATCCATAAAAATAATATCAAACCTGTTTTCTTTTACCCGTTCAACACATTCTTTTCCATTTTGTGCAATCGTAATTTCATAACCCAGGTTCTTAAATATTGTTTGAGCAACTCTTTGGTTTATGATATTATCTTCAGCTAAAAGAATATTTATTTTTTTCTTCAGCTTATTTAGCTCTGGGAGCTTTTTTTCAGTGATTTTTAGATTAGCAAAATTATTTTGTAAGATCTCAAAAATTTCGGATGCTTCGTAAGGTTTGATTAAATAATAATCTACACCGTTCATTTTACACTTAACATAATTTCCTGGTTGATCATTTGAACTTACAACAGCAATAAAGAATTTATCCGAAAGCCCCTTTTCATATAATTTACGAGCAAAGCCAATACCGTCAAAGCCAACATTATCTTTAATTAATACTAAATGGAATTTTTTGTTTTTTTGTTTAAGACTTTCTTCAATTCTTTCTAGAGGATTATCTTTTGGGGTAATTTGCTCATTATTTGTTTCGAAACTGGTAAATGAATTCAATAGCGTATTTTCTTCTTCAGGATTATTATTAAGGATTAAAACATTAATTTGATTATAATCGACAATATCTGAAACGTTTATTTCTTTGTGAATTTTTTCGTTAGAATAAACCTGTATGGTAAATGAAAATTTTGATCCGGGATATTGGGGATCATGTGATATCGAAGAAGGACTTTCAACCCACATTTCACCTCCCATTAATTCGACAAGTTGTTTTGAAATGGTAATTCCCAGACCTGTTCCACCAAATTTTCGGGTTGTTGATCCATCTGCCTGAGAAAAAGATGTAAATATGTCACTTAATTTTTCTTTAGGAATACCAATNNTCAAGAACCTCCAGGGTATTGGCCATACCGATTATTCCATTTAAAGGAGTTCGGATTTCATGACTCATTTTTGCTAAAAACTCAGATTTTGCCTTATTGGCAGCCACTTCACGTTTTCTTGCAATTTCAATGGGTGTAATGTCAATAAATGCTTCTAACGACACATTTTCATTATCCATTATAAATGGGATTTCTTTTTTGTAAATAATCACCTCATTATCGTTATCATCATAGTACACATACTGATTTTGATTATCTGTGTATGAAAATGAGTCTGAATCCTGAAAATTTCGAGAAATAAGAAATTGATCGGTAATATTTTTGCCAACTAATTCATTTTCATTTTTTAAACCAAATATTGTTGTTGCAGTTTTATTTAGGCTTTTTACAAGCATATTTTCTCCAAGCACCATTATTCCAATGGGTAGAGATTCTAATATTTCTCTCATTGCAGATAAAGATCCACGAATTTTATTTTCCTCTTTATTCTTTTTTCGTATAAAAAACACAAATAATAAAATAATCAGGATTAATATTAAAGTCGTTGAAGCGCCTACAATAATTGAATTGGTAATAATCGAACGTATAATAATATTTGTTTCTAATGAAAATACAATTCCCAAATCGTGGGTTAGAATCCGAATAGGATAGTATGTTGAGAGGTATTCGTTTTTTGTATTAGCAAGTGCAATTTTATGAAGGATTGAGCCGTTAAATCCATTATTTATATCTTCAACAATTTTATCCAATTTATATACCGAAATGCTATCATGAGTAAGATTGTTCGAAATTATCTGACCATCTGTACTAACAAGCCACTGCCATAATGTATTTCCGAGATGATAGTTATCGAAAATAGAATTAATATACTTATCAATATCAGATTTAACGAGTATATTAATAACGGGTTCATTATCTTTAAAAACGGGCAAGACATATGTATAGGTTCCATCTTTGTTAGCTATAACATCCTCGCGATCAACAAGGGGCTGTTGTTTTTGTGATATATAATAGTCGCTTATAAAATGGTTTGTTTTATCCTTAAAAAGGCTGTATACATTTTTATTATTATCTATGATTCTAATATTCTTAATCAGGTTTTGATATTTAAAATAAAACAATTCAAGTTTTTTAACCTTTAACTCAAGTCCTTTCTGGTCTTCAAAAAAGCTCGCGATATCTGATGAAAAAACAATATAATTTATTTCATTTTCGAACTCATAACCCGATTGTTCAATTTCCCAACCACAAATCTGCGATTGATTAGATAACATATCGGTATGAAAATTTAGCTGTTGGTTATAAATATGAAAACCATAATAGGCATTTACACCAATAATGATAACAATAACAGCTGATATAATAAGATAGATTTTTTTCATAAAAAAACGCTTTGCATCAATTAATAATTTTAAGTAAAAGCCAATCAGTTTCAGGAATCTGAGATTTGTAAATAGTATAATTTTTGGAATCTAAATAAAAAGATTCTTTCTTTTTCCCCGCCAACAATGATTTAATAGCATTGCTAAAACTCTTATTTTTATGCTCAGTTAATGAGGGGGTATTAAAAATATAAACATTTTCTGTTACTGGTTTATAATAGTTAAATTCCCTTAATGGAGGTACATTTGCCATTTTTGCAGCTTCTTTTGTGCAACAAATAATTTGCCCCTCCCGATCAATAAGCAATAAGAATTGTGTTCCCGATGAAAAATATTTATTTTTCATGCTTCTGAGAGTGATATCGCCTGATAAAATCCCCATAAACTGATCACGATAATAAACAGGTTCTGTACATGAAATAATCCAGCCTCTTCCATATGGATCCGCAAAAGGCTGATTTGCCCAATATGCTTTATCTTGAATAAATGGATTTTTATAAGATGTTTGATAGGCAATAAGGTTCCTAAGATCAACCGAGTTTTTTAAGTAATTTACAACATCGATGTATGGATATATCCTTAAAAAAGAGTTCGTATCAAGAAAATAAACTTGTGAAAGCAGGGGAATTTTAGCTATTGAATTACTAAAAAGTGTATCAAGAGACTCACTATTTACGATTGTCTTTTTTAGTTCATCAGTGATGGTTCTGTTTGCAGGATAATAAACCGCTGATTGAGAAATACTGTATGTGCAAAAAAGAATCTCGCCTGGCCGATAATGATATTTTTTTTCTGAAAACTCACGAATCTCTTTATCGAAAGGAATTTTATATTGCAAAGAACTTGCAAGATTTGACATTTCGTTTCGTATCATTTCGAGATCTTTATTTATAGACTCTGCAATATAGTTAAGGTGTTTTAAATTTATATCTTCTTCATGTTGGTTGTTGCAAGAAGATAAAAATGAAATGAGAATAAGAATAATGCTAAAAAGTCTTCCCATTAAATACCCAATTTAAATAAAATTTAGTCATACAAGTTATAAAAAAAATCAAGATAGATATAACAATTGTGATAAATGGGGATGAATTAGTTTTAAATGACTTAAATCTGTTTATAAACGATGTTTAGAGTCGTTGCCAAACAAAATGTTGAGATAGTTTTCGTATCGCAACTGACTTACCTTTCCGTTTTCAACTGCCGTTAATACAGCGCATCCGGGTTCGTGATAATGAGTACAGTTATGGTATTTACAAGCTTTCGAAGCTTTAAATATCTCGGGGAAATAATGAAAAAGTTCTTCTTTTTTAACATCGTGCAAACCAAATCCGCGAATTCCCGGAGTATCAATAATATAACCTCCCTCTGATAATTCGTACATCTCTGCAAAAGTAGTCGTGTGTTTACCCGATTTATGAGAATCCGAAATTTCTGAAGTCTTTAAGCTTAAAGAAGGGTCAATTAGATTGATTAACGATGATTTGCCAACGCCTGAGTTTCCTGCAATGAGCGAAGTTTTGTTTTTAAGAAGTTTATGAATACTTTCAATATTCGTTTGATTTTTTATTGAAGTAGCAAAACACTCATAACCTGCATTTTGGTAAATTGTTATAAGTTCATTTAAATAATTGGTTTGCTTATCGTTATATAAATCAATTTTATTAAAAATCAACTTCGCAGGAATTTCATATGCTTCGGCGGTTATTAAAAAACGATCAATAAAAATGGGATATGTTTCTGGATTTACAATGGTAACCATTATTATGGCCTGGTCAATATTTGCTGCAATGATATGTGTTTGCTTTGAAAGATTTGTTGATTTACGAATAATATAATTTCTGCGATCCAATACATTTTTAATTATGGCTGTAACTGTATTATCAAAAACCTCATACTCTACCCAATCACCAACAGCAACAGGGTTTGTGCTTTTAATTCCTGTTATTCTAAGTTTTCCACGAATATTACAGGAAACAATTTCTCCTGATTCTGAATCTTTTACGGAATACCAACTTCCTGTTGATTTTATGACTAAACCCTTTTTCAAATATTTATTTTTATATTGAATTTTGAACAAGGAATAATGATCTAAGAATTAAGAAATATAACATCGAAATCTATGATCTAAAATCGTTAATCAGTGTTCTTCAATCATGCTAAGATCATTACAAATGCCAAAAGGCTTTTTTGTAATTCAAAATTACGAATTGATATACTAACATCGTTTGCGAAAGTATTAAATATTTCAATATTATTCCCATATTTGTTATGAATTTAAAAGAGATAAAAAATGATTAAAAAGATATTTTCTTATAATGTAAATGGTATTCGTGCAGCAATGAATAAAGGGTTTGTTGACTGGCTAAGAAAATCAAATCCAGATATAATATTAATTCAGGAAACAAAAGCACATCAGGATCAGGTTGAAACCAATCTTTTCGAAGAATTGGGATATCATCACTTTTGGTTTTCAGCCGAAAAAAAAGGATATAGCAGTGTAGCAGTATTATCTAAAATAAAACCTGATAAAGTTGAAACTGGAATTGGAATAGAAAAATATGACCGGGAAGGTAGAACAATACGTGTTGATTTTGGTGATATTACAATAATTAACTCATATTTCCCTTCTGGCACAACAGGAGATATTCGTCAGGATTTTAAAATGGAATATCTGGCCGATTTTCAAAAACATATTGATCAGCTTAAAAAAGAGAGGCCTAAAATCATTGTCAGTGGCGATTTTAATATTTGTCATAAACCTATCGATATTAATCATCCCGAGAGACATAAAAATACATCGGGATTTTTACCTGAAGAGCGTGAATGGGTAGACCAATTAATATCTGGGGGATTTATTGATACATTCCGCGAATTCAACAAAAAGTCTGAACAATACAGTTGGTGGAGCTATCGTGCTGGTTCTAGAGCAAAGAACCTGGGCTGGAGAATCGACTATCATATTATTTCTGAAGCCTTAAGGCCTCAGTTAAAAAACGCTTCGATTTTGCAGGATGTTTATCATTCAGATCATTGTCCTGTGGTGGTAGAGATTGATTTTTAAAACCAAAATCCTGTCAGGGTTTTAAACCCTGACAGGATTGAAATATCATTAGTTAATTTTATTATTTATTCTGACTTCTTTTTCGCTCGTGTTCTTTTAAAAAGATCTTTCTTAATCGGATTGATTTTGGAGTAACTTCAACATATTCATCTGCTTGAATATATTCTAATGCTTCCTCTAATGAAAATTTAATTGGAGGTGATAATTTAACTTTCTCGTCTGTTCCTGAAGCACGTACATTGGATTGTTTTTTAGTTTTTGTAACATTTACACCAATATCTCCAGATTTACTGTTTTCACCAACAACCTGCCCTTCATAAATATCTTCCATTGGAGAAACAAAAAAGCGCCCACGGTCTTGTAATTTGTCCAATGCATAAGCGATTGCAGTTCCTGTTTCAATAGCTATTAAAGCGCCAACCTGGCGTTTAACAAAATCACCTTTATATGGTTCAAAGGCTTTAAATCGATGAGCAATTACTGCCTCTCCAGCGGTGGCAGTCAACATAATATTTCGCAGTCCGATAATTCCTCGCGAGGGCATATGAAATTCAAGTAAAATACGATCGTTTTTACGTTCCATATTCATCATTTCGCCTTTTCGCTGTTGAATAATTTCTATGGCTTTTCCGGAATACTCTTCAGGCAAATCAATGGTTAAGTATTCAATAGGCTCACATTTTTCACCATCAATTTCTTTTATAATTACTTTTGGTTGTCCAACTTGTAATTCATAGCCTTCACGACGCATGGTTTCAATTAAAATGGACAAATGTAAAACCCCTCGACCAAAAACTGTATGAGAATCTGCAGTCTCACCAGGTTCAACCTGTAATGCAAGGTTTTTCTCCAGTTCTTTCTCTAGTCGATCTTTCAAATGGCGTGAGGTAACATATTTCCCATCTTTACCAAAAAACGGAGAGTTATTAATGGTGAAAAGCATACTCATGGTTGGTTCATCAATTGCAATTGGATCTAGTCCTTCCGGATTTTCATAATCGGCAATGGTATCTCCAATTGAGAAACCCTCAATCCCAACCAATGCACATATATCGCCAGATTCAACAATATCAACCTTTTTCTTACCTAATCCTTCATAAGTTAGAAGTTCTTTAATTTTAGTTCTTTGAATTGATCCATCTCGTTTTACAAGAGATGTTTGCATTCCTTGTTTTAAGGTTCCACGTAAAAGTTTTCCAATAGCTATTCGTCCAACATACGATGAATAATCTAACGAAGTAATTAACATTTGAGGAGTTCCATTATAGGTTTTAGAATCAGGAATATATTCTAATATGCAATCCATCAATGCAGTAATATCAGTTGTTGGTTTTTGCCAGTCGTTCGACATCCATCCTTGTTTTGCAGAACCATATATGGTAGGAAAATTTAACTGATCTTCGTTACCGTCGAGGTTAAACATCAAATCAAAAACCTGTTCCTGAACTTCTTCGGGACGACAATTTGGTTTATCAACTTTATTTATAACAACAATAGGTTTAAGTCCCAGTACAAGTGCTTTTTGAAGCACAAAACGTGTTTGAGGCATTGTTCCCTCAAAGGCGTCAACTAAAAGCAAAACACCATCGGCCATGTTAAGAACACGTTCAACCTCACCTCCAAAATCAGCGTGCCCGGGAGTATCAATAATATTGATTTTATAATCCTTGTATTGTACCGACACATTTTTTGAAAGAATTGTAATTCCTCTTTCACGTTCAAGATCGTTACTGTCAAGAATTAAATCACCAGGATTTTCATTTTCACGAAAGAGTTTACCCAGTAATAGCATCTTATCAACCAGGGTTGTTTTCCCATGATCAACGTGTGCTATGATAGCTATGTTTTTGATTTTTTGCATTTACCCTAAAATTTTTCAGCGTGCAAAGGTATGCGATTTTAATTAATATAAAGCATAAACAGTTGAAATAATGATTATGTTTTAATTTGCCTATTATTAATATAAAAAACCTGTCAGAATTAACAATTCTGACAGGTTTAACTTAAATGGATTTTATTTATTGATTTCTTTCGTATAAATTAAACGCAATGGCTAATGCATTTTCAATTTTTTCTGCTAATTCTGAATCGCCAGAACGTTTTGAGAAATCATTTAGACGCTGCAAATAATGTACAGATAATCTGAGTTCATAATCAAGAGTTCCAAGAAATTTTGGAGGTAATGCAAAATAATAATTTAGTTCATGCGTAGTGGTTTCGGCAAACTCAGCAATAATTTCATTTGCTTTATCTGTTGCTCCAATAGCAAGATATGTATCAATTAAATCAAGAGTAAATAAATCATATTTAAAATTATGTGCAGGCATAACATCCATACATTTATTTAATACTTGTAATGCAGAATCTTTTTTACCTTGTTTGATAAGTTCTTGAGCTAAGCGATTAAAATTATTTCTGATTCTAATAACTGAAGTTGTTCTGTCGATAGTATGATCAATCCAAACTTTAGGATCGTTCATATTTCCCCATTTAAAATCTTCCATTAGCTTTTTGTACATAATGTCAACATCAATTCTTCCTGTTTCCAGATATCCTTTTGCAGGAGTTTTAATAGGTACAAGACGATATGCAAAACCTTCCAACTGCAAGTAATCATCAACACCAATATCTCCGTCTCCAGCTGTTGAAACAAAGTATATGGGGCGTTCCCAATTGTTATTTGCCAAGAGATCAAGGATCATGAGTTCATTTTTCATGATTCTTTTCTTGTTCAGTTTAAATCTGATTTCAGGAACAATTTTATCAGCATCTTCAGGTTTTACCGTACCATTTGCAATTACCTGATCGACATTCACCGGGATAATAAATTTGTTTGTTGGTAAATAATCTATCCATTCATTTTGTCCTACCTGCAGTTTTGTTCTTGGATCATCAGAAACCACAAAATCTATTGCCTGATCAACACTTACATAATCATCAATTCTTTCGTTTATATATACTACATCACGAATACCATTCAAATATTGTTCTTGAGTCATCCCAAAAGGTACAGGTTCCGAGTCATAAGCTTTTCGTTTCATTTGATCAATGTACCAGTCTGTATTTAGTAAGGAAAGATTTACTACCCGAACATCGGTTCTTATTCCCTCAACCTCTTGAGCATACCATAGAGGAAAGGTATCATTATCTCCATGTGTAAATAAAATTGCATTCGGAGCACAGGAATTCAGATAATTCGCAGCAAAGTCACGTGCAATATACCGGTTTGATCGATCATGATCGTCCCAGTTTTCTGTTGCCATAATAGTTGGTACTGCAATTAAACAAATTGTTGTTGCAATTCCTGCACTGGCAATTGCTGGTAATTTTTTATTAAGAAACTTATAAATGCCTAAAACACCTAATCCAATCCAAATTGAAAACGCATAGAATGATCCGGCATAGGCATAATCCCGTTCACGAGGTTGAAGAGGGTATTGGTTCAGATATACAACAATGGCTATTCCTGTTAATACAAAAAGCAGCAATACCACAATAAAATCATTAAAATGATTTCTTAAATGAAAGAAAAACCCAATTAACCCCAGAATTAAAGGTAACATAAAATATACATTCCTGGATTTTTGATTTTTCATTGAATCGGGCAAATTTTCCTGGGGCCCAATCAGATTGTTATCTATAAAATTTAATCCTGTTATCCAATTTCCGTTCAATAACTCTCCGTTGCTTTGCGTATCGTTTTGTCGACCAGAAAAGTTCCACATAAAATATCGCCAATACATATGCCCCAACTGATAGGTAAAAAAGAATTTCAGATTTTCACCAAAAGTAGGAATATACTTAATTTCAGGTTCTCCATTGTAACCTGTAACAGTAACTTTTTTACCTTTTATGTCGGCCCATTTTTGATATTCGTTTGCATGATCAGGACTTGACTGGCTATACATACGAGGGAATACCGTTGTGAAACGTTTATCGTACTCATAAATTGAATTTAATGAATATGATTTTATATATTTTCCATCTTTTTGTCGGTATGTATATGGATCTTTACTATCAACGATTGGAGCATTGTAGTAAGGTCCTTTAAATAATGGACGGTTACCATATTGTTCACGGTTTAAATAATGTAAAAGATTAAAAACCGTTTCCGGATTATTTTCGTCCATCGGAGGATCGGCTAAAGATCGGATAACAATCATTGTAAAACTTGAATATCCGATCATAATCACAGTAAATGCCAAAACAATTGTATTTAGCAAAACCTTCCTTTTCTTGTGTGTATAATAAATTGCCCAGCACACAAAAACAATGATTAATAAAATTAAAAACAAAAGCCCTGATTTAAATGGCAGACCTAAACCATTTACCAAAACTAACTCAAAACCTGTAGCAACCTTAACAACTCCGGGGATAATAATGTACATAATTGTTCCAAGTATAGCGACAGAAACAATAAGGGCTTTAATTACACCATTTCGGGTTACCGGATATTTTTTAAAATAGTAAACGAATACAATAGCTGGAATCGCAAGCAGATTTAATAAGTGAACTCCAATGGATAAGCCCATTAAATAAGCAATTAGAATCAACCAGCGATTTGAATACTTTTCGTCTGCTATATTTTCCCATTTCAGAATAGCCCAAAAAACCACTGCTGTAAATAAGGAAGATAGAGCATAAACTTCACCTTCAACAGCCGAAAACCAAAATGTGTCTGAAAAAGTATATGCTAGCGCTCCAACTATTCCACTGCCAATGACAGCTATTAACTGGCCGGTTGTAAGATCATAATTATCTGTAAACATCTTTTTTGCCAGATGTGTAATCGACCAAAAAAGGAAAAGAATCGTAAATGCACTGGCCAGACCCGACATGGCATTCACCATTTTAGCAACATTTGTAACATCTCCGGCAAAAAGCGAAAATACTCGTGCTATAATCATAAAAAAAGGAGCTCCCGGAGGATGTCCTACTTCCAGTTTAAATGCTGTTGCAATAAATTCACCACAATCCCAGAAGCTGGTTGTTGGTTCAATAGTTAATAAATATACAGTTGCTGCAATTAAAAAAACTACCCAGCCAGTTATACGATTAACAATTTTAAATTTTTCCATCTATTTTCTTAATATTTATTCAGTTGCCAAATCTAATTCAAATTCCAATAATTAATGTTTTATAGCTTTACTTTATTGTGTAAAGATCAAAAAAAAGTTCATAAATACATATTCCCCGAAAATACTTAAATTAGCCAAATTCTAAAAATAAAATTATTCTTACAATATAATAAGGGTTTAAAAATGTCAAAAAAGAGCAGAAAAGACAGACTTGATATTGTGTATTCTACTAATCCAGATTTTCAATATCAATACGATGAGGATCAGATTCAGGAAACCAAAGATCCTTCAAAGCAAAAACTAAAAGTTTATCTCGACACCAAAGCAAAGAAAAAAGGAAAACAGGCTACTCTTGTTAGTGGTTTTGTCGGAACCGAGAATGATTTAAAAGATTTAGGAAAATTATTAAAAACAAAATGTGCAGTTGGAGGTTCAATAATAGATGGGGACATTCTGATTCAAGGTGATTTCAGAGATAAAATTGTTCAGATTCTTACTTCTGAAGGATATCAGGCTAAAAAATTATAACATGTTTAAATTTAAAAGCATTTGTTGCGTCATTATCTTATTTTTTATAGGATTTAATTTAAATGCGCAAGATACCATAAAAGTGATGCATTATAACCTCTTGTACTATGGCAAAACGGTTTACGACTGCACAAGCACAACCAATAACAGGGACGAAAAGAATGAGAATTTAAAAACGATTATACAATACGTAAAACCCGATATTTTTTCGGTAAATGAACTTGATGGTGAAAGCGATGCCGATGCAAAGTATTTATTAGATAATGCTTTAAATGTTGATGGTGTAACATCTTATCGAAAAACCGAATTTCCTGAGACCTATCTCGCAAATACAATCTTTTATAATGTAAACAAGCTTGTTTTAAAAAGGAATAATCCCATAAGCTATATTCTTGGGGGATATAAGAAGTTTTTTAATGTATTTCAATTTTATTTTAATTCAGATAATTTAGAAGTTACAAATGATACCGCTTTTATTTATTGCGCAGTAACTCATTTAAAAGCAGGTAACGACCCGAATTATGAATTGCAAAGAGCTTACGAAACCAGCCTGATAATGGATTATTTCGAAACGCTTGGTCAAAAAGGAAATTACATGATAATGGGAGATTTTAATGTTTATACTCCAACAGAAACATGTTTTCAAAATTTAATAAACCCTGATAACAGCTTGTATACATTTTACGATCCAGCCGATCAAATTGGAGAATGGTCGTCAAATTACAATTATCGTTTTGTTCATACACAATCTACTCATATTACAGGAGATTGTTTTTCTGGTGGAGGAATGGATGACAGGTTTGATTTTATTTTGGCCTCGGATTACATCATGAATGGTACAAATCACTTTGAATATATAACAGATTCTTATAAAGCAATCGGTCAAGACGGAAGCAGTTATAATGGTTCGTTAAATATAACTTCGAATTCGGCAGTTCCGAATAATGTGGCGAATGCATTATACAATATGTCTGATCACCTTCCTGTGTATTTAGAACTCAAAGTAGATCAGAATCGTGGAGAACCCTTAATTATTAGCGATTCTAAAACAAAGGGAATAAAAGTATTCTATAATAATCCTGCCAGTGAGGTGTTGAATTTACAGATATTACCTGAACAGCCAAATGAATTTAAAATAGAAATATTTACAATCAAGGGCGAAAAAATTTTCGAATACGATATCGTAAATAAAAGCAACATAATTAACCTGAACATTTCTGTTTTAGACCTTCCAAATGGAATCTATTTATTGAACATTACAAGTCAAAAGGAGTTTATTTATTCATCAAAAATTCTTATTCAAAACTAGAATAAATGCGATACCTTAAAAGAATATCAGTTCTGTTTTTAATGCTTAATCTATTCTTAAATAGTAATTCAATAGCACAATTTTATTCAACTGGACAGGATCCTGCCTTAACTAAATGGAATCAGATAAAAACAGAAAACTTCCAGATCATTTTTCAAAAAAAGTTTGATAATAAGGCACAGGATATAGCTAATATTCTTGAATACTATTATAATCTGGCAGGGAATTCTCTGGAACACAATCCAAAAAAAATATCAGTAATTCTTCATAATCAAACCATGGTTTCTAATGGTTATGTTGCATGGGCACCAAAAAGGATGGAGCTTTTTGCCACTCCTCCACAAGATGCTTTTCCTGACCCGTGGTTCGATCATCTTTGTATTCATGAGCTTAGGCATGTTGTTCAGATTGACAAACTGAACCAGGGCATTACAAAAATTCTTTCCATTGTTTTTGGGCAACAAGCAACCGGGCTGGTTGCCGGACAGCTTCCTATGTGGTATTACGAAGGAGATGCGGTTTGTACTGAAACAGCCCTTACAAATTTTGGCCGTGGGCGACTTCCCTTTTTTGAAAGAGGAATAAAAACACATTTATTGAGCGACGAAAACAGGTATTCATTCGATAAAATGCTCTTCGGCTCGTACAAAAGCTATGTTCCTAATCATTATGAATTAGGATATCAGCTAACGGCTTATACCAGAATAAAATACGGTCGCAATGTGTGGAGTGATGTTGAAGATTATGTTGCAAAAAATTCGTATACATTGCTTCCAACACCTTTTGCTTTTTATCTTGGCTTAAAAAAGAATATTGGATTATCTCAAAATGAATTATTTGAAGAAACGTTTAATTATCTTGACAGTTCGTGGACTTCTCAAAACAAAATTAAACATTTAAGCGAACCCTATTATTTTCAATCATATGAAATTCAAGAATATGAAAACTACATCAATCCTGTTTTTATTGATGAAAACAACCTTATTGCTTTAAAAGAAGGTTTGTCGCATATTCCACAGTTTGTTTTTATTAGCAAAGATTCAGAAAAAGTTATTTACGAGCCGGGATATTTATTATCAAATGATTTTTCTTATGCAAGAGATATAATTGTTTGGGCAGATTACAGACCTGACCGCAGATGGAGCAACAGGGAATTTACATCCATAAAACTACTTAACATAAAAACCCTTAAAGAGAAAGTTATTGTTAAAAAATCAAGATATTTTAGTCCTGATTTTAATGGGAATGCAGAAAAAATAGTAGTTGCTAAGGTTGATGAAACCAACAAATCTTCATTAGTTATACTCAACACTTTCGACGGATCAGTTCGTGAGGAGATTCAAGCACAAAACAGTTCGTTTATTCAAAGGCCAAAATGGTCAGTTAATGAAGAATATATTTATGTCATCGAACTAACAAATTCAGGAAAGCAAGTTTCGAGATACAGTTTTGAAACAAAAAGCTGGGAGACTATTTTTAAGCTTGAGAAAGAGGATATTCAGCGAATTTTACCTTCGGAAGATTACATATATTTCCATTCAACACTAAATGGTACAGACAATATTTATGCATTCGACGAAAGAACGAAAGATATTTATCAGATATCTGATTCAAAAAATGGAATTTCAGAATTTGATCTTAGCGCGAACAAAAATGAATTAATAACAAATGAATATACTTCGCGCGGGTTTCGATTAGCATCAATTCCAGTTGAACGAGCTTTATGGAAAAAGATCGATCAGTCAAACTACTACGAATATAGCTTTGCTAAAGAATTGGCCAAACAAGAATCTGTTGATGAGAAAGCACAAAATAAAACACAAAAAGAATTTCAGGTAAAACCTTTCAGAAAACCACTGAATTTATTCAACTTTCATAGTTGGGTCCCTTTTTATGTTGATTATAACCATATGGATTTAGGAAATACATTTTCAGATCTATCACAAATTTACAATAATATTCATCCGGGATTAATGCTTCTCTCTCAAAACAAACTTAGTACAGCAGAGGCAGTATTAGCTTATGCATATAAAGATGGAAATCATTACCTAACATCATCACTCACATTTAAAGGACAATACCCTGTATTAAGAGTTAGCGCAAATTACGGTGCTGATCAATTAATACGAACAACCAACAGCGCGACCTGGATTCCTCAAACAGAGCTTGGATATAGTTATAACGTAGATTTATACATCCCGTTTAATTTATCAAAAGGTAAATTCATAACGGGTTTTAGGCCATTAATTTCCATAGATTTTGCAGATAATTTGTATTATAATTATGAGAACGATTATTATATTAAAGGATTGGAAATTGTACAGTCCGAATTATTGTTTTATTCTTATCAAAGAAAAGCAGAGAGAGATATTATTCCAAAGTTAGGAGCTGTTTTTGATTTGAGATTATTCAATTCACCTTTCGAATCTGAATTATATGGTTACATGTACAATCTTGATGCTCTTTTTTATCTTCCTGGTTGGTATAACAGCGGATTTAAAGTTGATTTCGGATATCAATATCAGCAACCTGATTTGTATTTATTTAGCAGCGACTTTAGTTTTCCAAGAGGAATTTTAAGAAAAAGAACTGAAAAAATGTTTAAGCTTTATGCTGATTACATATTCCCAATTGCTTATCCCGATTGGAATTTAGGCTCTTTAATTTATTTGAAAAGATTTAGAGGAGACTTTTTCGCTGATTATGCATTTAATACATATAGAACGGTTAATGAGGCTCAAACAGCATATATTTGGCCAATAGATCATAACTTTAGTTTTGGAATAGAACTAACAGCCGATTATCATATCCTAAGAACTATTTTCCCGTTAAATACAGGAGTTCGTGTTGGTTATACTCCAACTGAGGGTGATCTTTTTATAGAGATGGTATTTGGAATTGACTTATATAGTTTTTAAAAAAACACTAGCTGTTCACAATAAATAAGGAAATAGTAGGTTTAACAGAATAATCAGAATACTTTTGAATTAATATTATAAACCCGAAGATAAATTTTTATATATATTTGTCTTGTCAAAAACAACCAGAATTTGTAGTTAAATTATTAAAAAGGACAGTAAAGATGGCAAAGTATAACGAGACTGAAACAACAACTGCAATAAACTTAATAGGAGCAGGAACAGAAATAACCGGAGATGTTAACTCAAATGGCGATATTCGAATTGATGGTACATTAACAGGAAATCTTAAAACAGCAGGAAAAGTTGTAATAGGAGAAACGGGGAAAATTAACGGCGAAATTGAATGTAAAAACTCTGAAGTGTTAGGCGAAATACATGGTAAAATTAAAGTGAGCGAATTACTTTCACTTAAAGCTACTTCAAAAATATTTGGTGATATTGTAACTAAAAAATTAGCAATTGAACCAGGCTCCAGATTTACAGGAAACTGCAAAATGGGCGAAGAATCACAAAATGTCAGAACTGAAGAACCAAAATTCGGAAACAAAGAACAAAAAAGCGCATAGTGATTTTGTAAAATATTCAGCTATTGGCTTTCAAATGATTGCCATTGTTGTTATTGGAGTAGTTGGTGGAATAAAGTTAGATCAATGGATTTCAAGAATAGAATTCCCTCTATTTACCATGCTGCTATCAATTTTAAGCGTGATATTAGCAACATATTACACACTAAAAGATTTTATTAAGCCTCAAAAGTAATGCAAGTATTTAAAAGGTTTCTTTTTCAGGAATTTGTTCTTACTATCTCAATAGGATTGGTATCCCTTATATTATTTCAAACAACATTAAAAAATTATTATTTACCCGTTTTCTGGATTTTACTGGCAATAATTTCGCTTTTAACCGGGGTATTGCATTATTCGAATGTTCGAGCAAGTGCTAAAAAAGCTTCAAAGTTTGCCACTGGTTTTTTAATGGCGACCGGAATAAAAATGATGATATATTTAGTTTTAATAACCACCTATGTTTTACTGCATCCAGAAAAAGCAAGTGTCTTTTTAATTTCTTTTTTTATCTTATACATTCTATATACTGCCTTCGAAGTACTTTCAATCTTAAAACACCTCCGTAGTGAGAAATAAAAATTAGATTTCCTGATTTTTAAGAACAAGCAAAACTAATACAAAATTACAATTGCCGTTGACAAATATTAACGGTAAAGTTGATTTGTGCTAAAAACATAAATTAAGTTATCTAATAATATAAATATTTGTTGGTAAATAAATTTAAGTTATTAGTTTTGTAACTCAAGTTTTTATTTTAAAACAATTAGACCTTTATAAATATGGAAAATAAACTTCAGGAGTTAACACAAAAGCTTTATAACGAAGGGGTTGAAAAAGCAAATGTTGAAGCAGAAAAAATTCTTGCTGAAGCAAAATCTGAAGCAGAAAAGTTAAAACAAGAGGCAGAAAAAGAGGCACAAAAGATTATTGCAAATGCAAATCAAAAGTCGGCTGAAATTAAGAAAAATGTCGATGCTGAATTAAACCTGGCTGCTAAACAAACAATCAGAACAGTTAAACAGCAAATTACAGATTTGATTGTTAGCAAAGTAATTGACGAACCAGTTAAAAAAGCCTTTGACGATGAAAAATTCGTGAAAGAAATTATCGAAACAGTTGTTAAAAACTGGAATCCTCAAAAAAACGAAACGATTGATCTTTCAGTTTTACTTCCTACAGAACTGGAAAAAGAATTCACGAAAATTTTTACTGCAAAATCCGGGAAAGAACTAAATGCTAATCTTGAATTAAGTTTTAGCGATTCAATTAAAGGCGGTTTTAAAATTGGTCCTGCCGATGGATCTTATAAAATTAGCTTTAGCGAAGATGATTTTGAAAACTTCTTTAAATCATTCTTACGCCCAAAAACAATTGAAATGTTATATCCGGGAGAATAATTATGTTTCGTAAGTATTATCATTATTTTATTGCTGGTTTGCCTGATGTCTTTCTGGATGATACAGAAATTCAATTCTCAATGGTAGATTTTAAGCAAGAGTTGAAAGATCATCTTACTCCGAAAGATTATAAATTGGTTGAACTGTTATTTTTACCTTATGACAACGCGGAACTTCTGCGATTTTTAGACGAAGATTATGAAAATCTAAATGATTTAGGAACCTTTACTTCGCAGGATTTTGAAGTTGAATTTTCAGACGAAAAACAAGGAATTCTTCCATCGTATATGTATAAGTTTGTTGAACTGTACAAAGATGAAGAATTATCGAAAAATATAAATAAAAGCTGGGAAAATATCCTGACTGAAATGTATTTCGAGTATGTTTTACAAACCAAAAATGACTTTCTGCAAAATTGGTTTGAATTCAATCAGAATCTAACAAATGTTATCATAGGACAAAATTGTCGAAAATACAACTTAGAAGCTGAAAATCAACTTATAGGAGATAACTTTGTTACAAAAGCTATTTTAAATAGCAGTGCTAAAGATTTTGGTCTGGAAGTGGAACTTCCATACATGACAGAAATCAATTTACTTGCCGACAACGAAAATTTATTAGCACGTGAAAAAGGTCTCGACCAATTGAAATGGGATAAGGTAGAAGAGATTACTCTATTTGATTATTTTACAATTGAGGTAGTATTAGCATATACTATAAAATTGGATATAGCATACCGATGGTTAGAACTCGACGAAGAAACGGGTCGTCAAATGTTCAAACAAATCATCAACGATTTAAAATCTGGTTTTGAATTTCCTAAAGAATTTGCAATAAATGGAAAAAACAATTAAAATGACAAAAGGAACTGTAGCAGGGATTATCGCAAACCTTGTATTTGTTGAGGTTGATGGACCTGTTCAACAAAACGAAATTTGTTACATTGATTTAGAAGGGACTAAATTAATGGCCGAGGTTATCAAGATTGTAGGAACTCAGGCATATGTTCAAGTTTTCGAGAGTACTCGTGGACTTAAAGTAAATCATACTGTTGAGTTTACAGGACATATGTTAGAAGTAACTCTTGGACCTGGTATCTTATCGAAAAACTATGACGGTCTGCAAAACGACTTAGATAAAATGGATGGAGTTTTCCTGAAAAGAGGAGAACATACAAATCCATTGGAAGACGATAAAAAATGGGAATTTAAACCTATAGCTAAAGCAGGAGATGTTTTAGAAGCCGGAGGATGGTTAGGTGAAGTGAAAGAAAACTGGATGCCTCACAAAATTATGGTTCCTTTCAAATTCGAGGGTAAATACACGGTGAAAAGTGTTGCAAGTGCTGGAGAATACACCATTTTGGACAACATTGCAGTCGTTACTGACGAAAAAGGCAAAGATATTAATCTTACCATGACACAAAAATGGCCCGTAAAGTTGGCTATTAAAGCATATACTGAAAAACCTCGTCCGTTCAAGTTGCTGGAGACCGGAGTTCGTGTAATCGACACACTTAATCCAATTGCCGAAGGTGGTACAGGATTTATTCCGGGACCTTTTGGAACGGGTAAAACAGTGCTTCAACATGCCCTTTCAAAACAAGCCGAAGCTGATATGATTATTGTTGCTGCTTGCGGTGAACGTGCAAACGAGGTTGTTGAAATTTTTACTGAGTTCCCTGAGTTAGACGATCCTCGTACCGGACGTAAATTGATGGAACGAACAACTATCATCGCAAATACATCCAACATGCCGGTTGCAGCTCGTGAAGCTTCGGTATATACAGCCATGACTTTAGGAGAGTATTACCGTGCAATGGGATTAAAGGTATTATTACTTGCCGATTCAACTTCACGTTGGGCACAAGCACTTCGTGAAATGTCAAACCGTATGGAAGAATTGCCGGGTCAGGATGCATTCCCAATGGATTTACCTGCAATTATTTCTAATTTCTATTCTCGTGCAGGATTTACCTAT
Organism: Bacteroidales bacterium; assembly: GCA_003446015.1. GTDB lineage: Bacteria > Bacteroidota > Bacteroidia > Bacteroidales > UBA12077 > UBA12077. The sequence continues at coordinate 22,115 of DMBU01000154.1, forward strand.
TTAAGTAATGGAGAAACTGGTTCAATTACATTTATTGGAACAGTATCACCTGCAGGAGGTAACCTGAAAGAGCCGGTAACGGAATCAACAAAAAAAGCTGCTCGTTGTTTTTACGCTTTATCTCAACAACGTGCCGATAGTAAACGATATCCCGCGATTGACGCTTTGGAATCGTATTCAAAATATGCAGAATATCCTGAATTAATAGAGTATTTTAGAGCAAATATAGATCCTGATTGGCCGGAAAAAATTGGTTTAGCAAGAGACATTTTAATTAGAAGTAGAGAAGTTGCTGAACAAATCAATATCTTAGGGGATGATGGTGTCCCTGTCGAATATCACGACAGATTTTGGAAAGGGGAAGTAATTGACTTTGTAATTTTACAACAGGATGCTTTTGATAAAACAGATGCTTCTACTCCTCTTGAACGTCAGAAATATATGTTAAACTGGGTTCTTGATATTTATCATACAAAATTCTCATTTGAATCATTTGAAGAAGTTGGTACGTTTTTTAAACGTGTTATCAACCAAATGAAACAGATGAACTATTCTGAATACAATTCAGATAAATTCAAGCAAAATGAGAAAGAACTAAATACCTTAATCGAAGAAAGAAAAATTGCATAATGGAAACAAAAGCATTTCAAAAAATCTATACAAAGCTCACCCAGGTTACAAAAGCCACATGTTCTTTAAAAGCCTCAGGAATTGGTTACGAAGAAATGGCAATTGTACACGGTAGGTTAGCACAGGTAGTAAAAATCATTGGCGAAGATGTAACGCTTCAGATTTTCTCAGGAACAGAAGGTATTCCAACAAATGCTGAGGTTATTTTCTTAGGTCGCCCTCCGGTATTAAAAGTAGGCGAAGAGCTATCAGGTCGATTTTTTAATGCCTATGGTGATCCTATTGATGGCAGACCTCCGATTGAAGGAGAAGAACGTCAGATTGGGGGACCATCTGTAAACCCTGTTCGCAGGATGCAACCATCGGAATTTATTCCAACCGGTATTGCTGGTATCGACTTAAATAACGCTCTGGTTACAGGACAAAAAATTCCATTTTTTGCCGATCCTGATCAGCCTTATAATCAGGTTATGGCCATGGTTGCACTTCGTGCTGATGCCGACAAAATTATTCTGGGTGGTATGGGATTAACCAACGATGATTATTTGTATTACAAGAATGTTTTCGAAAATGCAGGAGCGCTAGATCGTATTATCAGTTTTGTAAATACAACTGAAAATCCTCCGGTTGAACGTATTCTTGTTCCCGATATGGCATTAACAGCAGCAGAATATTTTGCGGTTGATAAACATCAAAAAGTATTGGTTCTTTTAACAGACATGACCCTTTATGCTGACGCGTTGAGTATTGTATCGAATCGTATGGACCAGATTCCATCGAAAGATAGTATGCCTGGGTCATTGTACAGTGATTTAGCAAAAATATACGAAAAAGCCGTTCAGTTTCCTGATGGTGGATCAATTACTATTATCGCAGTAACCACATTATCAGGTGGTGATATTACACATGCTATTCCTGATAACACAGGCTATATTACTGAAGGTCAGTTGTTCTTAAGAAAAGATACCGATATTGGAAAAGTTATTGTGGACCCATTCCGAAGCTTATCACGATTGAAGCAGTTAGTTATTGGTAAGAAAACCCGTGCAGATCATCCTCAGGTGATGAATGCTGCTATTCGTTTATACGCCGATGCTGCAAATGCTAAAACAAAACAGGAAAATGGTTTCGACCTTACTGATTACGACGATCGTACTCTAAAATTTGCCAAAGATTATTCTGATAAATTATTGGCAATTGATGTAAACATCGAAGTTGATAAAATGCTTGAAACAAGCTGGAACCTGTTTAATGAGCATTTTGAACCTGCTGAAGTTGGTATTAAACAAGAATTTGTGGATCAATATTGGCCTAAAAACTAGTTTAAAAGTTTAGAGTTCGGAGTTTAGAGTTATGGCTACTGTAGAAAGATTTGAAGATTTAATCGCATGGCAAAAAGCAAGACAGTTTGCTCAAAAAGTATATGAACTTACTTGTTTTGATAAATTTTCTCGTGATTTCTCCTTAGTAGATCAAATTAGACGATCAAGTGGTTCTGTTATGGATAACATCGCGGAAGGATTTGAAAGAGGAGGGAATAAAGAATTTATTCATTTTTTATTCATCTCAAAAGGTTCTTTATCAGAAACAAAATCACAACTGTATCGTGCATTTGATAGAAAATATATTTTAGAAGAGATTTTAAAAGAAAAACTTGATAAAGCAGAAGAACTTTCTAAAGTAATTGGAGGATTTATTAGTTATTTATTAAAATCCGACATTACTGGCAGAAAATTTAATACAAAAACTCAAAACTCAAAATAAATGAACTCAACTTTATATAACTCAAAACTCAAAATATTTTAACTTAAAACTGAGAATGGCAATACGATTTCAATATAACAAAACATCATTACAGCACTTAAACAAGCAGCTTAAAATTCGCTTGAGAGCTTTGCCGACACTTCAAAGTAAGGAGGCCGCCTTAAGAATGGAAGTTAAGCGCGCAAAAGATCAGGCCGAAGAATTACTCAGGAAACTGGAATCTCGTATGAAAGAGTACGATAACATGGTTAGGCTTTGGGGTGAATTCGAAACTGACCTGATTTCTGTAAAAGATGTGAATATGAGTGTGAAGAAAATTGCAGGTGTAAAAACACCTATCCTTGAGGATGTAATTTTCGAAATGAAGGAATTCAGTTTTTTCAATAAACCTGGTTGGTTTTTAAGTGGGATAAAGATTTTAGAATCTCTGGTTAAAATCTCAATAGAAAGTGAGTTTTTTGTAAGAAAAATGGAACTATTGGATTTTGCTCGAAAGAAAACTACTCAGAAAGTGAACTTATACGAAAAAGTTCAGATTCCGGGATACGAAGAAGCTATTTCAAAAGTAAAACGATTTTTGGAAGATGAAGAGAACTTATCTAAATCATCTCAGAAAATTGTTAAGAAACGACAACAACAGAAGGAGGCAGCATAATGGTAACTCCAATGATGAAATATTCTTTCTTAATTTATCACAAGGAGTATATTCCTTTTCTTGAGAAATTGCAAGAATTAGGAGTTCTTCATATCATTGAAAAAAAGAAAGAAGTAAACGAAAACATAAAATTATCTTTACAGCATATTAGCGACATTAATAAGTCTTTAAAATTTCTGGGTACCAGAAACAAAGAAGAAGTTGCTGAAAAAACTGGAATGGATGGTTTGGCGATTGTTGAAAAAATAAGAAGTTTAAATGATGAGCTTTCAGCAATTGAATTGGAACAGCTTACTTTGAATAAAGAAATTCAAAAAGCTGAACCCTGGGGTGATTTCAATCCTGATATGCAAGAAAAGCTTGCAAATCTGCATATTAAAATTAAACTTTTTGTTTGTGGAGAGAAGAAGTTTAATCCAGATTGGAAAGAGAAATATCCAATCGAGATTGTTAACACAAAAGAAGGCTATGCATATTTTGTCGCCTTTCAACATGGAGCAAATCCGATTGATCTTGATGCAGAAGAAGTAAAACTTCCTGAACATAGTTTAAAGCAGCTTCTTGCTAAAGATGAGGCAAATAAAAATCGTGTTGCTGAAATCCAAAACGTTTTTGATGAATTTGCCATTAAATATCAGGGAGTCCTAAAAGATACCCGTCAGCAAATACAGGAAAAAACCGATTTCGAATTAGCAATAAATCATACCGAAAAACAAGCTGAAGAAAAGGTAATGCTTTTAGAAGGATGGATTCCAGAAGAAAAGAAAGACGAACTTGAAACAACGCTTAACGAACAAAATGTATATTACCTTTCTGCAAAACCAGTAGAAGGAGAAAAAGTTCCTATAAAACTTAAGAATAATAAATATGCAAAATTATTCGAGCCGATAGGTGATTTATTCTCTTTACCCGATTATGCCGAGCTGGATTTGACTCCCTTTTTTGCTCCGTTCTTTATGTTGTTTTTTGGATTCTGTGTTGGAGATTCAGGTTATGGACTTTTGATATTAATTGCAACCATCATTTTAAGGTTTAAAGTTGATGCAAAATGGAAACCAGTAATGACTTTGGCTTCTTTTCTTGGTGGTGCAACAGTAATCATGGGAATGATTTCAGGAACTTTTTTTGGCATAAACCTGGTTGATGTAGAAATTTACCCATTAAAAGAAATGATTCTTGAACCTTTGAATCTGTTCTGGTTATCTTTAATGATCGGTGGAGCGCAAATCTTTTTCGGGATGATTATAAAAGCTGTAAATCAAATAAAACAGAGAGGCCTGAAATATGGCTTATCAACAATTGGATGGATTTTTCTGATTATTGGGGCAGGATCAATAGTTGTATTACAGCAGTTAAATATTGAAATTAGTAAATCAATTACTTATGTGATTTTTGGTATTAGTGGTACATTGATTTTAATTTTCAGCAATCCTGATATTAACGTGTTTGCAAGTGTTGGAGCAGGTTTATATGATGTTTATAATATGGTAACCGGAATTTTTGGCGATTTATTATCATATATTCGTTTATTTGCTATTGGTATTTCAAGTGCGATTTTAGGATTGGTTTTTAATCAAATTGCATCGCAGTTTTTAGGTGGCAGCTTTTTTAGTTACCTACCATTCATTATCATTTTATTAATAGGTCATGGTTTGAATATCTTCCTTGCATGTCTGGGAGGTTTTGTTCATCCAATGCGTTTAACATTTGTTGAATTTTATAAGAATGCCGGCTTTACAGGCGGTGGTAAACAGTATAAACCTTTTTCAAAATAGAAAATAAGTATAATTTATAGGAGAATAATAATTATGGACACAAACACAGCAGTTTATTTAGCTTACGCAGGATTAGCAATTATGATCGGACTTTCTGGAATAGGAAGTGCAATTGGAGTTTCAATGGGTGGTAATGCATCTATTGGTGCTTTGAAAAAAGATTCAGAGAAATTTGGTAATTATATGCTTCTGGCAGCTTTACCAGGGACCCAAGGTCTTTATGGTTTTGGTGGATATTTTGTAATTGATAAATTATTTACCCTTGTTCATCCTGGAATGACAATGTTTAATGGAATTGCAATTCTTTCAATGGGATTGTTTTTAGGATTTGTTGCATTATTTTCAGCAGTTCAACAAGGTTCAGTAACATCAAATGGTATTGCTGCAATAGGTGGTGGTAATGACGTTTTTGGTAACACCCTAATTTTAGCTGTATTCCCTGAATTATACGCTATTATTGCGTTTGCTGCAACCTTTTTAATAAGTTCAGGTTTAGCAGCATAATAAAGAAACAATAAAAATATTATTTCGTAATAAAGGACAGTGCAAAATTAATTGCACTGTCTTTTTTTATTCTGTTCTGTTAACATTTTTACATTTAAATATATAAATTTGTAAGTATCCAAATTTCGAAGTATGCATAAAGTACTATTCAGATTATTTTTTACTTCAATTTTAGTTATTAATCTTCAAAATTTCTCTTTTGGGAATGAGGAGCATGAAAAAAAGGACTCAATTCACAACGAAGAAACTGCTGTTGAAAAATTTAATCCCGGCAATTTTATTTTCGATCACATAAAAGATAATTATAGTTGGCATCTATATACATATAAAGGGAACCATGTTGCAATTCCTCTCCCTGTAATATTATATACTAAAACTAGAGGGATCGGGTTGTTTTGGTCTTCAAAATTGGCACATGGCCACACCTACAAAGGTTTTAAAATTGCACACGAAGGAGATTATAAGGATAAAATTATTGAAGTTAACGAGCAAGGAGAGTTTCTTTCAAGACCTCTTGATATTTCAATCACAAAAAATGTAGCAGCAATAATGATCAGTGGAGCCTTACTGATACTCATATTTGTCTCCATAGCAAATTCATATAAAAGAAGAGAGGACCAAGCTCCCAAGGGAATACAGTCATTACTCGAACCTTTAATATTATTTATTCGTGACGATGTAGCAAGAAATAGTATTGGAGAAAAACATTATGAAAGGTACACTCCTTTTTTGCTTACCATTTTCTTTTTTATACTAATTAATAATCTAATGGGGTTAATTCCTATTTTCCCTGGGGGGGCAAATGTTACAGGAAACATAACTGTTACTTTAGCATTGGCATTGTTTACCTTTATAATTACAACTTTTACGGGAAATAAAAATTACTGGAAACACATCTTTAATCCACCGGGAGTACCCTGGTGGTTAAAGTTACCGGTTCCTTTAATCCCATTTATAGAACTTATAGGAGTTATCATAAAACCATTCGTATTAATGATTCGTCTTTTCGCTAATATTTCAGCGGGTCATATTATCGTATTAGGTTTTTTTAGTCTGATTTTTATTTTTGGTAACATGAAACCTGTTATGGGTTTTGCTGTATCTCCAATTTCAATAGCATTTACAATTTTCATGTCGTTCTTAGAATTGTTGGTTGCATTTATACAGGCATATGTATTTACAATGCTTTCGGCAATTTATTTTGGAATGGCAACAGAAGAACATCACGAATAAGTTTTTTATTTTAATTAAAACCAAACAGTTATGTTAACATTAGGTATTATTTTACAAGCAGTAGCAAATGTGGCAATTGCAAAACTTGGAGCCGGTTTAGGAGCTGGGATTGCTGCAATTGCGGCTGGTATGGGTATTGGTAAAATAGGTAGTTCTGCAATGGAATCTATTGCTCGTCAACCTGAAGCTGCCGGAGACATTCGATCAAACATGATCGTTTCAGCTGCATTAATTGAAGGGGTAGCCTTTTTTGCTATTGTTGTTTGTTTCCTTATTTTATTTGTTTAAGGATTTTGCTTTACAGTGCAGCGGTTGGCTGCCTGTAAAGCTTTTAATTAAAAAAAGATAATATTATGGAACTTATAAAACCAGATCTTGGATTATTATTTTGGATGATTCTTTCGTTTGGAACAGTCTTGTTTGTTTTGATTAAATTTGCATGGAGGCCAATACTTGCTGCTTTAAAGAATCGTGAAAGATCTATAAGTAAAAGTCTTTTAGCTGCTCAAAGAGCACGAGAAGAGATGGCTAAAATAGAGTTTGGAAATGAAAAAATTACTCAATTGGCAAAAATTGAACGGGAAAATTTACTTAAGGAAGCCAAAGAATTAAAAAATAAAATTATTGAGGAAGCTCGTGAAAGTGCTAAATTAGACGCAAAGAAAATTATTGAAGAAGCAAGACAAAGTGTTCAGCACGAAAAGAATCAGGCTATCAACGAAATTAAAAACCAAATTGCAACACTTTCAGTTGATATTGCAGAAAAAATTTTAAAGCAAAGACTTGGAGACGAATCCTTGCAAAAAGAATTAATCAATGATCTTATCAAAGACATTGATTTAAACTAATTTTAATTTATACATGTATTTTAGTCAAATAAATATCAGGTATGCAAAATCCTTATTCCTTCTTGCAAAGGAAAAGAATATTATCGATGAAATAAAGCAAGATATTGAACTTATTCTTCAATGGTTTGATGACTATCCCGATATTAAAATTTTATTGGAGCATCCAGTTATAAAACCATCAAAAAAAACCGAAATAATAAGCGATTTACTCAAAGATAAAATCAATGAATACTCAATATTGTTTTTAAAGCTGATCATTAAAAACAAACGAGAAAATCACCTAAAAAACATATGTATTGATTTCATCGACCTTTATAAAAAGCAACTTGGTATAAAAACAGCAATACTAACTACATCATTTGAATTAACACGGACTCATAAAGCAAATATTAATAAATCAATTGAAAAGGCTTTTAATGCTGTTATTGAATTAAACACCAACGTTGATGAAACCATTTTGGGAGGCATGATTATTCAGGTTGAAGACAAACAGCTAGATTTAAGTGTAGCACGACAAATACAACAATTACGAAATCAGTTTATTAATATTGATTTTAATAAAAAAAGACTAAATAAATAAAAAATAAATACAATGGCAGGAATTAAACCAGGAGAAGTCTCAGAAATCTTAAAAAGAGAATTAGAAGGCTTTACAACAAATTCCGAACTCGAAGAAGTAGGTAGTGTTTTACAAGTGGGTGATGGTATAGCCAGAATATATGGTTTAACCAAGGTACAATCAAACGAATTAATTGAATTTGAAAACGGAATGAAGGGGATTGTACTTAATCTTGAAGAAGATAATGTTGGAGTAGTTCTTTTAGGATCTTCCGAAGAAATAAAAGAAGGCGATAAAGTTAAGCGAACCAAAAAAATCGCATCAATAAAAGTTGGAGAAGGGTTGTTAGGCAGAGTTATTAATACGATTGGAGAACCTATTGATGGCAAAGGTCCTTTTCATGGAGAACTTTTAGAAATGCCATTAGAAAGAAAAGCTCCCGGTGTAATATACCGACAACCTGTTAATGAACCAATTCAAACAGGATTAAAGTCTATTGATGCAATGATTCCAATTGGTCGTGGTCAGCGTGAGTTGATTATTGGTGATCGTCAAACAGGAAAAACAGCCATAGCAATTGATACCATTATTAATCAAAAAGAATTTTTCGAAAAGGGAGAGCCTGTTTATTGTATATATGTTGCCATAGGACAAAAAGGATCAACAGTGGCGAATATAGCAGATATATTAGAGAAACATGGAGCAATGGAGTACACGGTAATTGTTATGGCCACGGCATCCGATTCAGCAGCATTACAGTTTTATGCTCCTTTTGCAGGCGCCTGTATCGGAGAATATTTCAGAGATACTGGTCGTGCAGCATTAATAATTTATGATGATCTTTCAAAACAAGCAGTGGCATATCGCGAAGTTTCTCTTTTATTACGTCGTCCACCAGGACGAGAGGCATATCCTGGTGATGTATTTTATCTACATTCACGTCTTCTTGAACGTGCTGCAAAAATTATTCAATCAGATAAAATTGCTGCCGAAATGAATGATTTGCCCGATTCATTAAAGGGGAAAGTTAAAGGAGGAGGATCATTAACTGCACTGCCTATTATTGAAACACAAGCAGGTGATGTTTCAGCTTATATTCCTACAAATGTAATTTCTATCACAGATGGTCAGATTTTTCTTGAATCCGACTTGTTTAATGCAGGTGTTAAACCCGCTATTAATGTTGGTATTTCGGTTTCCAGAGTTGGGGGAAATGCTCAAATTAAGTCAATGAAAAAGGTTGCAGGAACATTAAAACTTGATCAGGCGCAATATAGAGAATTAGAAGCTTTTTCAAAGTTTGGATCCGATTTGGATGCTGCAACTATGGCTGTATTGAATAAAGGGGCAAAGAATGTAGAAATATTAAAGCAAGGTCAGTATAGACCTATGTCAGTTGAAAAACAAATTGCCATTATTTATTGTGGTACAAAAGGATTATTGGAAGATGTTCCTGTTGAAAAAGTTAAGGAATTTGAGACAGACTTTTTAGATATTATGGAAATGCAACACAATAATATTCTTGTTGAACTTAAATCTGGAAAATTAACAGATGAAATCACTTCAGTATTAGAGAATGCAGCAAAAGAAGCAGCTGCAAAATATAAAGAAGCTTAGAATAAAATGGCGAATTTAAAAGAAATACGTACTCGAATTACATCTGTAAAATCTACCAAGCAAATTACAAGTGCTATGAAGATGGTTTCTGCTGCTAAACTTAAAAAAGCTCAGGATGCAGTAATCAATTTGAGACCATACGCCGGAAAATTGCACCAAATTCTATTTCATATTAATAAAACCATTGATCAGGAAGAAGAAAATATTTATTGTAGAAATGAGATTCCGGAAAGAATACTTATTGTGTCAATAACATCCAATAAAGGGCTTTGTGGAGCTTTTAATGCAAACGTTATTAAACAAGTTACAACTTTAATAAATGACGATTATAGCAGTGAAAATAAAGCCGGAAATGTTTCAATTTTCTCAATCGGAAAGAAAGGTTCTGAGTTTTTTCATTCGAAGGGATATCAGTTATTAGGATTTAATAATCATATTCTTGACAATCTGAATTTTGAAATAACAGTTCCCATTAGCGAGGATATATTGCGTCGTTATTTGAAAAAGGAGTTTGATAAGGTAATTCTTGTTTATAATAAGTTTAAGAATGCAGCCGTTCAAATTTTATCAGTGGTGCAATACTTACCAATAGAAATACCAACAGATTTCAAAACGGATGAAAGCTTCGATTATATTTTTGAACCAACAAAAGAATATATCGTTAAAGAATTAATTCCAAAATCATTGAAAATACAATTGTATGAGGCTGTTTTGGAATCAGTGGCAGCTGAACATGGAGCCAGAATGACCGCCATGCACAAAGCAACTGATAATGCAACAGGATTAATCAAAGAATTACAGTTGCATTATAACAAAGCCAGACAAGCAGCAATTACAAACGAAATTTTAGAAATTGTTGGTGGTGCAGAAGCCCTTAAAAAATAATAATACAAAGCATTTGTAAAGTAATGACATAAAAAAAGCGTCCTTTTTAGGAACGCTTTTATAGTTTTACATAGACTGCTTACTTATTCATATACAACGTAAGCTTCACGCCAGTATTTATAAATAATATCATAATCGATCCAGCCAAAACCGTCAGTTGCCCAACTTGTTCCCCAGGAGTTCATAAATTTGAAAGCTCCTTTAGCATCGTCATAACCAACACATGCATAGCAATGTCCGCCATAGATTCTTCCTTTTGCTGTTGTGATTATTTTATCATATCCTAAATACATAAAAGCGCTATAAACACTTCCTGCCACAACAACAATTTTACCGGCAGCTAATTGTGCTTTAATGGCATCGGCAGTTACAGGAACTGTTGCATATGAACTAATCTTATAATTTGCGGCATTTGCTAATTGGGTTGCGTTTGGATAGGTATCACAATCCTCATCAGTGTAAGGCATTAAACTCCAGGTACAAGCCCCTTGATCAACAAGAAGATTTAATCCTGTAGTTGTGTAAGATCCAGAACCACAGTCGGAACTAACCTTAATTTGATTATAAACATATTCAGGACTAAAAATGTTAGTACTGGTGCTATATGTTCCACCATAAGTATTTTGATAACTGGTGCTTCTTGCGGCATAGGTTGTACCCCATGCAACACAGGAACCCTCACCACCTTGATCTCCAACAGGAGGAACAACAAGATTAACGGATGTGGGTAATGCTTTTAAACTTACCGACTCAGCAACAGGAATACTGGTATAAACATCTTCTGGCACAGGCATCCAACCAAAACTGTAAGGTACAAACTCTTCAGATTGCAAAGGATCAATAACATCAGCATCTTTCTGACAAGAGTTAATTACAAACATAGTTCCGAAGGCAACAATAAATAAGAATGTTGCACTCATTAAAAATTTTCTCATAAAACATTTAATTTTAGGTTAATAAATAGTATAAAAAATCAATACAATTAATAATAAAATATTGACTGTTCAAAATGCTTTCCCACAAGAAAAAAAGATGTTAATATCTTAATTATAAGGTAGACACGAATTGTTGGTAGGTGTAAAAATTGTTTAAAATCATTATAAATTAAAATCTTATCGACTATCGATAAGTAATTTTATACTAGCACTTTAGAATGATTTTATGCTTGTATTGTTTATCGATAAAATTAATGGTTAACATAGAAAAATGAATTAAAAATTTAGCACGATAAAAAATGATACTTTTAAAAAACATAATTTAGCTGATGCAAAAAATGGGAACAAATGAGTCGGTATATATATGATTTAATTAAACAACAAGAAAACCAGAAGCTGGATTTTAAGCATTCTATTGATGATTCAAAGAAAATTGCAAGATCATTGGTTGCTTTTTCAAATACAGACGGGGGAAGACTATTAATTGGAGTGCGCGACAATGGATCAATTGCTGGAGTAAATGGTGATGAGGAATTCTATATGGTACAGGCTGCCGCTGAACTTTATTGTAAACCAGCAATAAAATTTGAAACAAAAGCATGGACGATTGAAGGGAAAACAATTTTAGAAATTAGTATCCCTAAACTTTCAGGAGATAAATTAGTAACGGCACCTGATAAAAATGGTTTATATAAAGTTTATATTAGGGTAAATGACGAGAACATTATCGTAAACAATATATATCTTAAAGCATGGAATTTAAAAAGATTTGGCAATGGAATTCTTATAAGATATGATGAGCCAGAGAAAACACTATTTAAGTATTTACAGGACAATAAAAACATTACATTTTCAAGATTTAAGAAATTGACTAATTTATCAAAATATAAAGCAGAAAAAATAATTGTAAACCTGATTGTTTTGGATATTTTAAAGATTGATTTTTCCGAAAATCAGATAAAATATCAACTTTCAAAGCAATAATATTGATAAATAAAAAACAAAACATGTAACACATTGTTATTAATTGATATATGTATAAAATTTAATTTGAAAATAGTTTTATTATTAAGCACGTTTTTATATTTTTAGAACCGAAAAATAAACTATTAACAATTAACAATTAACAATTAATCCTAATAACTAAAATCTTATTACCATGAAACTGAAAATTATGAGTAGAATAGCTGCAATGATTATAATAATGGGTTTTGCAGTTACACTTAGTGCTCAAACAGCAACAGATGCTGTTGAAGCATTAAAAACTGGAGTTGCTAAATCGCAGGCTAAAGATTATGTTGGAGCTATTGAATCGTTTAAAAAATGCATTAGCATTTATGATGAAATTGGAGAATCAGAGAATGAAAACAGAGCTACCGCTGCAACACAAATTCCTAATATGCAATATAAATATGCATTAGGTCTTTACAAAGAAAAAAAATATAGTGAATCAATAGCTGCATTCGAAAAACTAGCTGAGTACTCTGAAACCTATAGCGACCCTGAAAATTTGAAAAAAGCTAAAGGAGTAATTCCCCAGTTGTATTATTTTAAGGGTAAAGATTTAGCTGAAAAAAATAATTATACTGAAGCGATTGAAAATTATAAAACAGCTATTGAATTAAAAAGTAATTATTTCGAGCCATATTTCAGATTAGCAGAAATTTATTCGGAACAAGAAAATGATGAGCTTTTTGCTGAAAACGTAAAGAAAGCAAAAGAAGCAACTTCAAAAGCTGATAACCAAGAAGCTGCTGATGCTCTTGCCGGAAAATATTACAACAATATGGCAGTTAAGTCTTTAACAGCTAAAGATTATGGTGCCTCGTTAACTTATTTCAATAACTTAATGGAATATAAAGAAGCAGATTCTGATATTTATCATCAGTTAGCTGTAATTTACAACAACCAATCGAAATGGGACCAAGCTATTGAAGCTGCTAATAAAGCCTTAGAATTATTCAAAGATGAGGGCTCAACCAAAGACGCTAAAATATATTATGAGCTTGGCAATTCATATTATGGTAAAAATGACACTGCAGCTGCCTGTGATGCTTTTTCAAAAGCAGCCAAAGGAGATTATGAAGCCTCAGCAAAATATCAAATGGAACAGGTTGTTAAATGCCAATAATGACTTAAGAAAATACCAATAGAAACAGGAAGAATAATTATGCTTCCTGTTTTTTTATTGATTTATTATAATGCTTGCTTGAATTTATCTCTTATTTAGCCTTTCTTTTTAATTCTTCAATGGTTTTTTTAAGTTTATCTTCCTCTTCTTTCATTTCATCTATAATATCTTTTAAATGGTCTTCTTTTCGTTTCATTTCTTCTTGCGTGCTTTGTAATTCTTCCATGTTTTGACGCATTTCTTCTTCCTGTGCAGCCATTTCCTCCGCTTGCTGCTGAGAACGTTCTAATAATTCTGAAGTTCTGATATTAATTCTAACTGAAGAAATTGTTGAGGCAATACTCTCTGCCAGTTTTTCAACAAATGTGATCTCAAAATCCTGAAATACTTTAAAAGATGCAATCTCAATAACACCCAGAACATTTTCTTCAATTTTCAATGGCACAATTAATAAACTATTAGGGTTCGCTCCACCTAAACCTGATGTGATTTCCAAGTAGTCATGGGGGATATCAGTCATGAAAATAGTTTTCTTTTCAATTCCACAATTTCCGACAAGTCCCTCGCCAAGCTCAATTTGTTTATTCATAAATTTTCTTCTGTCGTATGCATATGCAGAAAGAAGGTCAAAATGGATGTTGTTTTTATCTTCATCATTTAAAATAAAAACCCCGCCTTGATTTGCATGAAGGTAATCAACAAGGTTTATAATGATTTCAGTGGCAAGTTTCTCAAGATTATCATTATTCTGTCGTAAAATATCGGCAAATTTTGCCAAACCTTCATTCGCCCATCGTCGTTTTTCGTCTTCAATTTTTCGTTTTTCTTCCTCTTCATCAGCCTTTACAAGGCTATTTCTCATTTCTATTAATGATTTTCCTAATACATCATCAGTACCTAAAAGCTCGAAATTGTGATCTAACTCACCTTGCCCGATTCGATTTGCAAATTCAACTTTCTTATTTAATCCTTCAATTGAACTATTTAGTGCTATTGTCATTTCTTCAATTTCATCTCCTGTTTCAATTTTAATTTTCATTTTATCATCGACATGGCCTTTAGCAAGCAGTTTCAACAGTTCTGTAATTTTAGTAAGTGGATTCGTAATGTTTCTGCTTATAATAGCGATAACCAAAACCATAAGTATTATACCAAGCAAACCAACGACCAGCGATATTTTAAAGTTTTTATTTGCTTCTTCCATAATTGTGCTTACCGGAACTGAAATCGCAATTGACCAGGGGGTATTTGTTTTCCCAACAAAAATAGGAGCATATGACACATAATTTTTTACTCCATTTTCGTCCTGGCTAATATAATTTAATGGCTTACCATCAATAATGTTTTGAGTTATTTTGTACTTTTTGTTATCCTCAGGAAATATTTCCCCAATTTTCTTGTTTAGAAACTCTTTATTTGGATGACCTGAAATTAAACCTCCGTGTGAAATAAGAAAAGCATAACTTCCTTTAAATGGACGAATAGCATCGACCATTTCCTGGAATTGCAATAAAGTAATATCGAAAGCAACAACAGCAACAAATTTTCCATTATCAACAACAGGAGCTTTTAAACTAGTCATTAATAAAGATTCTCTTGATCCATCTGAAACTACATCAAAGTAGGGTTCATTAATTGATGGAATTAACACGGTTTTAGTCAAAGCATAAATTGGTGAATCACCATCTAAACTTCTTAATTCGGTTTGTTCTTTAATGGTATTGTTTTCTCGCCAAAAGGTATGTGAAATTCTTCCAAAAGGCTGTTTCCACTCCGGATCAATTTTGCTTAGTTCCCAACTTGACCAAAGGGCATAAACACCTTCATTTTCTTTAAACACATTGTAATACATTTTATGAACAATGCTTTGCCATTCATCTTTAGAAAAATCTTTGTACACTTTAAAAGCATCAGTTAAAGAAACTAATGCTGCAAGATCAGCATCAAGACCTGCCTTTATATCTTTAGCAATTTCATTTACATATCTGTCGGTAACCTCAATGGAATCATTATAGGCCATTTTTCTGGCTTTAAAACTAATATATCCCACAGCAGCAACATATATTATAATCGATGCAGAGATAATAAAGAGTTGTATTTTTTGCTGTATTTTAAGTTTAATTTTCATAGTCCTTTAAAGTCTTTATTCATATTTTATTTAATGCTGATTTTGAAAATCAGTAATATTATTTGAAATTTTAAGTATTTTATAAACTTCACCGTCAGTATTTCTAATAGGGGTATAAGTCTCAGCAAAAATCAGTTGTCTGTTGTTGATTTTTACTTTGGTAGTTTCCTTTTGAACTTTCCCTGACCTTAATTCTCTCCAGAATTTTTCATATGCCGTTTTTTGTTGTTCGCTAAATTCTATATTTCCAGAATGATGTGTTCCAATAACTTCATCTTTAGATAATCCAAGTAAGGATAAATAATTGTCGTTTACACTTTGAATTATTCCGTCTAAATTGTATTCAATTACATAACTTGAAATGTTAAGAGCCTCAACAAGGCCTTCCATTTCGGAACTTTTTCTTGAAGACTCTTCTTGGGTGGCTTGTAATTCTTCCATGTTCTGGCGCATTTCTTCTTCCTGTGCAGCCATTTCTTCTGCTTGTTGCTGAGAGCGTTCCAATAATTCAGAAGTTCGAATATTTATCCGTACCGCTGATAGTGTTGATGCAATACTTTCACCTAATTTTTCCACAAACTCTATTTCATGTTTTTCAAAAACATTAAACGAAGCTATTTCCAATACTCCTAAAACGTCCTCTTCAAGTTTTAAAGGTACAATAAGTAAACTTTTAGGACTTGCTCCACCTAAACCTGAGGTTATTTCCATATAATCCTCAGGGATATCTGTCATGAAAATAGTTTTCTTTTCAATTCCGCAGATACCAACTAATCCTTCACCAATCAGGATTTGTTTTTTCAAATATTTTCTTCGGTCGTATGCAAAAGCTGATAAAAGATTGAAATAGATATTGTCCTTGTCATCATCGTTTAAAATAAATAATCCTCCCTGATTTGCTTTTAAATAATTAACCAGACCCATTATTATTTCAGTTGCCAGGTTTTCAAGATTATCGTTATTTTGACGTAAAACATCAGCAAATTGAGCTAATCCTTCATTAGCCCATCTTCTCTTTTCGTCTTCAACTTTACGTTTTTCTTCTTCTTCATCTGCTTTAATTAAGCTGGTTCTCATTTCTATTAAGGATTTTCCCAACACATCATCATCGCTTAAAAGCTCGAAAGAGTGATTTAATTCCCCTTGTCCAATATGATTTGCAAAATCAACTTTTTTATTTAATCCATCAATTGAACTATTAAGAGCCTCAGTCATTTCTTCAATTTCGTCGCCGGTTTTAATTTTAATTCTCATTTTATCATCAATATGACCTTTGGCAAGATTTTTAAGGAGAGCGGTAATTTTTGTCAAAGGATTTGTAATATTTCGACTTATAAATGCAATTACCAGAGCCATGAGGAGGATTCCGAAAACACCAACAATTAGTGATATTCGGAAGTTTCTGTTGGCTTTAGCCATTATTGTATCAACGGGCACAGAAATAGCTATTGACCATGGAGTAGTTGTTTCACCAACCTGAATAGGAGCATATGATATATAATTTTGAACACCGTCAGTTTCACTTATATAGCTTAAAGGCTTACCTTCACGAATGTTTTGAACAATATTATGTTTTAAGTTATCGTCTGGGAAAACATCTTCAATTTTAACATTTAGCAATTCTTTGTCGGGATGACCAGCTATTAGGCCTCCGTTTGAAATTAAAAATGCATAGCTTCCATCAAAGGGTTTTATTTCTTCAACAAGTTCCTGAAGCCGGTCAAGGGTTATGTCAACTGCAACAATTCCTATATATTCACCATCTTCAATAATAGGTGCATTTAAACTGGTCATTAGGAATTTTTCAGCTTTATCTTCTGTAAAAACATCTTCGTATGGTTCCCAAATAGAGGGGACTCTTCGGGTTTTAATTTCGGCATATAAAACAGGATCGCCATCCATGCTTCTAAATTCGAAATTATGTTTAATAACCCCATTTTCTCTCCAGTAAATAATTACAAATCTACCTGTAGGTTTGTTCCAGGTAGAATCAATTGCATTTAATTCCCAGCTATCCCAAAGGCTATAAATATGAGGATTGTTTATAAAAACTTCATAATACATTTTTGAGAATAAATCCTGCCATTGTTCATTAGGTAAGTATTTGTGAGTATGAAAAGCATCGGCAAGAGTTTTTACTAGGGTAAGGTCAGCATCTAACTTTGCCTTAACATCCTTGGCTGCTTCATGTGCATGTCGGTTAGTTACTTCTGTTGCATCGCTATAAGCCATTTTGCGTGCATTTAAACTAATATAACCAACGGCTATTATATAAATTACAATTGATGCTGAAATAATAAACAATTGTATTTTTTGCTGGATTTTAAGTTTGATTTTCATGAAATTCTGTTTTATAATTCTTCAAAATCACTTATGTTGTTTGCTATTTTCAAGATTTTTTTAACTGTTCCATTTTCGTCCAGAATTGGAGTATAAACTTCAACGAATACAATTTCTTTACCATCAATAATAAATTTCGTTTTTTCTTTTTTTGTTATCCCATTTTTTAAGTCACGCCAGAATTTATCATATTCTGTTTTTTGTTTTTTTGTAAATTCCATTTTGTCAGAATGATGCGATCCCAGAACTTCTGCCCGTCTTAAATTGAGTAGGTTCAGGTAATTGTCGTTTACTTTGATAATAAAACCTTCAGGGCTGTACTCAACAATATTACTCGATTTTTCAAGTGCATACAGAAAACTTTCCATTTCGGCATTTTTTCTTCCTGCTTCTTCTTGTGTGGCCTGAAGCTCTTCCATGTTTTGACGCATTTCTTCTTCCTGTGCAGCCATCTCTTCTGATTGTTGCTGAAATTTCTCTAATAATTCATTGGTTTGAATACTTATTCTAACAGACGATAAGGTGGAGGCAATATTTTCAGCTACTTTTTCTACAAATTCAATATGATATTTTTCAAATTTATTAAATGATGCAATTTCTAAAACTCCATAAACCTTATTTTCCATTTTAAGAGGAACCACTAATAATGCGTTTGGATTTGCTCCTCCTAATCCTGAAATGATTGAAATATAGTCTTCTGGCAGATCTTCAATGTAAGTAGTTTCTTTTTCAATTGCCACAGAACCAACAATTCCATCACCATATTCAATACGTTTTTCCAAATGTTTTTTTCTATCAAAAGCAAAAGCTGAAATTAATTCAAGGAAAACATTGTTTTTATCATCATCATTTAAAAGGAACAATCCTCCCTGATTTGCTTCCAGATAGTACACCAGATTCTTAATTATTTCATTTGAAAGATTTTGAAGATTGTCGTTATTTTGTCGGAGGATATCTGCAAACTTTGCTAATCCTTCATTTGCCCATCGGCGTTTCTGATCTTCAAGTTTTCTTTCCTGCTCTTCTTCCTGTGCTCTTTTAAGGCTGTTTCTCATATCAACAAGGGCTTTCCCAAGTTTGTCCTCATCGCTTAACAGATTAAACTCAAAACCAAGATCGCCTGATCCAATATGGTTAGCAAATTCGGTCTTTAATCTTAGTCCTTCTGCGGAAGTTATTAATGCTTTTGTCATTTCTTCAATTTCATCTCCTGATTTAACATTTAAATCAAGTTTATTATCGGTCTTCCCTTGAGCGAGTTCTTTTAAAAAGTCAGTTATTTTTTGAATAGGTTCAGTAATGTTTTTAGTAATAATATAGATTACAAAGCTTAACAGCAAAATACCAACAAACCCCACAATTAAAGAAATCATAAAATTTCTGTCGGCCTGTGCCATGATAGAATTAATAGGCACAGATACTCCAAGAAACCAGGGAGTGCTGGTTCTTCCAATATGAATAGGAGCGAAAGTAATATAATGAGTTTTGTAAAGGCTATCAAGAGCAAGGAAATGAAAACCCTCACCTTTTTTTATTTTTTTAAATAAATCAAGTTCAGAATTATCTTTTAATTTAAATTCTGCAACCTGATCTAAAAGTTTCGTTTCAGGATGTCCGGCATATTTTCCTTCTTCAGTAATTAAAAAGGCATAACTCCCGGGAAACTGTGATAAATTAACGCTTTCGACCATTTTTTGGAATCTCTCAAGGATAAGATCAACACCTACCATTCCATGGTATTCTCCATCAATTAAAACAGGTGTTACAAGACTTGTCATTAGTTTAGATGTTTCACCGGCATCGGTAAAAACATCAAAATAGATTGGCAAAACCATTTCCTTTGCCTGAGCTTTTATGTTGGCATAAACAGCAGGGTCGCCATCTAGGCTTCGAATATCTTGCTTTTGAAATATGGCCCCATTAACACGTGAAAAAACATTGGCGATACGTCCGGTAGGATTTGTCCATGTTTCATCAATTTTGTTTAGTTCCCAACTGTCCCATAGTTTGTAAAAGATTGGATTGTCGCGATAGATTTTGTCGTACATTTTAATAAACAATGGATCCCATTGTTCTCTTGGCATATCTTTATATACTTTAAATGCAGTTGCCAGAGTTCTTACAACGGCCATATATTCATTTAGATCTGTCTGTATTTTTAATGCAAATTTTTCAGCATTTGAATTAACCAGTTCTACAGAATCGTTGTACGCGGTTTTTTTGGCATTTACGCTTATATATCCTATAGCAACTGCATAAATAGCAACGGAAAGGGAGATTAAAAACAGTTGCATTTTGTTTCTCAAACTTAGTTTAAGTTTCATACCGGACGATATTTTATTTTAATTATTTATGAAAAACAGTTTATATACTTACGAAAACTTTGTAAAAGTGTTATGTATATGAGCTAACATCAATAGCTAATAAAAGAATCTTCTCAAGATTTTCATTAATAAAAACGGGAGTATATGATGTTATTAATTTAAGTTCTACTCCGTTTTTATTTTTTAAATTGGAAATTTCCTGATGAGATTTCCCTTTCATAACCGTGTTTAAAATGTTTTGGAATTTTGAAACATCTTTTTTAGCTACAAATTCTTCAGCTTCCATTCCAATTACTTCATTTAAACTATATTTAAATTTTTTAAGAAAAAGATCGTTTGCGTTTATCAGGGTTGCATCTAAGCTAAATTCAGCTTTTAATAAAAATTGATCAATGCTATCAAGAATACCACTAAACTCATCTCCTTTTCTTGAAGATTCTTCTTGTGTGGCTTGAAGTTCTTCCATGTTTTGCCTCATTTCTTCTTCCTGTGCAGCCATTTCTTCGGCCTGTTGCTGCGATTGCTCCAGAAGTTGCGAAGTTCGTACATTAATACGCACGGCTTTTAAGGTTGATGCAATGCTTTCGGCTGCTTTTTCTACAAATTCAATTTCGTGTTTTTGGATTTTATTAAATGATGCTATTTCAATAACACCAAGAATCTCATTTTCAAGTTTTAAAGGAACCAGCAACAAGCTATTTGGATTTGCATCACCCAATCCGGATGTTATTTGTATATAATCCTCGGGAATTTCTGTTAATAATATCGTATTCTTTTCAGCAGCGCATGTACCTACAAGGCCCTCTCCTAGCTCGACTTGTTTTTTTATGTATTTTTCTCTGTCAAAAGCAAAAGCCGATAATAAATCAAAAACTACCGATTGTTCCTGATCATTTAAAATAAATAAACCTCCCTGATTAGCATTTAAATAATAAACCAGGTTTTTAATAATTTCGTTAGAAAGAGTTTTTATGTTTTCATTGTTTTTTCTTAAAATGTCTGCAAACTTTGCTAATCCTTCATTGGTCCATTGTCGTTTTTCATCTTCTGATTTTCGTTTTTCTTCATCCGATTTTGTTTTTAATAAACTGTTTTGCATATTTAATAACGACAAGCCAAGAACGTCTTCATTGCTTAATAATTCAAGCTTATAATCAATATTTCCAGATCCGATTTGATTAGCAAACTCTGTTTTTTTATTTAATCCGTTAATGGAGGTATTTAATGCTAGGGTCATTTCTCCGACTTCGTCTTTGCTTTTAACATGCTTAATAAGAGAATCATCAATTTTACCTTCGGCAAGTTGTTTAAGCACCGAAGTTACTTTAACAATTGGATTAGTTATATTTCTTGCAATAATCCATATTACGATGGTTAGAAGAATTAATCCCAGAAAACTTACAAGCAAGCCCTTAACGATAATACTATTTGCCCTGGATGTGATTACTTCATTAGGTACTACAATTGCTAAAGACCATGGAGTATTTACGTTTTCGACTTTTAGCGGAGCAAAAACATAAAAGTCTTTTTGATTATTTTCGTTCGTAAATGTGAATGAAAAATTTATTCCTGCCTGGACATTTTCTATGATATTAAAACGCTCAGTAAATTCAGGACTTTCGATGCGGATTAGTTTACCCATTAATTTTGAGTTTTTGTGAGCAACATAAGTTCCGTCGTTAGATAACAAAAACGCATAACTTTGGTCAAAAGGTTCTATTTTTTCAATGATATCCTGAAATCTTTGCAAATCGACATCGACACCCGCTAATCCAACAAAGGTGTTTCCAAGTTTTATGGGAACAGAAATGTTGGTATTAATGTACTGATCTTCTGCTTTACCTGTTGGAGACCATAATTTAGGGTCAACAATCATGGAGTGGCCTTTTGATTTCATGGCATAATAGTTCCCTTTTAAATCATCACCATCGGTATTTAATTGAGTTTCGATTTGATTTATATTTCCATCAGAATCTCTAACCCATCCATTTAAATATCGTCCAAATGGTTTGGTCCAATCAGGATCAATGTATTTTAATTCCCAACTTGTAGCTACAGCAAGATAGTGGGGGTTTTCTGTTATAACATGCAGTTGTTGTTCAAGAAAAATTTTGTTCCACTCGTTCCACGATATGGTTTGATATGCCTGAGCAGACTGCGCAAGAGTTTTTACAATGTTAAAATCAGACGCTAATTCAGCTTTAATCTGATTAGCAAACTCGTGTGCATTTTTATTTGCAATCTCACGAGATTCTTCAAGCGTCATTTGTCTTGATTTGGTTGTTATATACCCTACTGATGCAATAAAAATCAACATTGAAGTTGAAAGGATATAAACCAACATTTTAGCATTGATCTTCATACTCAGGTCTTATTGAAAATAACCTCTAAACTTACACTAATTTAAGAAAAAATCAAATTAATGCTGAGCAAATCTTAGGCTTTCAGAAATTAATAAATTTGAATTGAATAGGTTTTTAATTCTTTGGAGAATTTCCTTGCATTACCAAGTAAGGTATCCATGAGCTTCCAAAATCCTGGACCATGGTTTTTTTCAACCGTATGACATAGTTCATGTATAATTACATAATCAATTAAATGATCTGGTAATCGCATTAAATGCAAGTTTAAATTGATATTGTTTTGCCCCGAACAGCTTCCCCAAAGCGTTTTATTGTTTTTAATAAATACTTTTTTGTATTTAAACTGATATTTTTCTGCGAGTTGAAAAGTTCTTCTTGTGAGATATTCTTTTGCTTCAATGCGCAGGGCCTTAATTACTGTTGCCTGTATTATTCTTTGAACGGCAGGATTCTGAATCTCAGCATTCTCGGGATAATGAATAATAATTGAATCGGGAGTAATCCGGGTAAGGATATGATCTTTCGAGTGCTTGTCAATTAAAAGATTTCGGTATTTTGTGTTGAATAAGGTTTCTTCAGTAAAAACGGTGACTTTATTTTCGATGCTTTCAATCAATGGAAGATGATTTAAGATCCATGACCGTTTCTTTTCAACAATCGACATTGCAATTCTGTAGCTTAAGAAATATGGTAGATTTACAACAACTCCTTTCATCGGACGAATAGCAATGCTAACACCTTTCGAACGTTTATTTTTACGAAATGTAACATCTCCTATCTGATCAATATTGATTATTTTGTCTGGCATTTGGTTTTAAAGAATTGTTAGTCTAAAAATTTAGATAATTTCTGAAGTAAACTTTGGAATGTTATGGGTTTTAAAATATAATCCTGATATCCTAAATCAAGGATTTCATTTCTTTGGTCTTCTGCAGCATAAGCTGTTTGTACAATAACGGGTATTTTGTATCCATTATCGATTAAATATTTTAAAGCCTCATGTCCATTCATTATGGGCATATTAATATCCATAAGAATTAGATCATATTGAGGATTTTCATTAACCATATTTATAACTTCTTTACCATCTTTTGCCCAGGAAATTTCAGCTTTCGTTTTTGAAAGAAAAGTAAACAATAATTGATAATTTGTTTCCACATCTTCGGCAATTAGAATTCTTTTAGTACTCCAGTCAATGTTTTCAACAACCAAAGGCTGTCTGGGTTTAATTTTTGAAGGTCCGGTTTTATGATATGGAATTGAAAAATAAAAATTTGAACCTTTATTTTTTTCTGACTCTACCCAGAGTGTTCCTCCAAGCAGATTAACGAGACTCTTACAAAGTGCTAAGCCAATTCCGGTACCACCATACTTTCGAGTTGTGGATTCGTCGGCCTGCCTGAAACGATCAAAGATGAACTGTATTTCATCCTCTTTTATACCTATTCCGGAGTCTTTTACATAACAAATTATGTCTTGATTTTTAATGTAATAACCAAATTGAACGCTCCCCTTTTCGGTAAATTTTAGAGCATTATCAAGCAAGTTTGCAAAGACCTGTTTTAATCTTTTAAAATCAGTAAATGTTATAAGTTCTTTCTCGACAATTTCTTTTTGAAGGATAAGATCAATCTCGTCATACTTCATTGTGTTTTTAAACTCAATAAACTCAATAAGTAACTCATCAAGCAATGTGTTCAAATTTCCATTTGTTTTATTTACTGTAAGTGTTGATGACTCAACTTTTGAAATATCGATAATATTGTCAATAATTTCTAATAATAGTTTCCCACTATTTCCCAGAATTTTTAAATATTCTTTTTGATCTTCTTTTGAAATTTCTTTTGTATTTAATAATGTTGAAAAACCTATGATTGCGTTTAAGGGAGTTCTGATTTCGTGTGATAAATTAGTTAAAAAAGATGTTTTTAACCGATCTGATTCTTCCGCTTTGATTTTAGAATCGTACAACTGCTGTTCAAATGTTTTTTGCTCTGAAATATCTCTGTAAATTACATAAAACCCTAAAAGATGCTGATATACACTTACCGGTGTTCCAATTATTGAAACATATACCTTTAGCTTATTTTTTGTAACACGAATTGCCTCAATTTGATCATTAAATCCTTCTTTAAATTTTTTAGTAAAAATTGAAGCTTGATGTTTTAATTCAGCAGGAACTATAAAATCATCCAATTCTTTATTCAGAATTTCGGAAATTTCGTATCCAAACAATTTAGTGAAAGCTGGATTTACCCTTTGAACATGACCTTCAGTATTTAAAAATGCGATAGCTTCAGGTGATTCTTCAAAAAGTTTTTCATAACGAGCTTCTTCTTCCTGGTTTCTTCTATCTGATTCTTTTATTTCTAAAATCATCTTATTCGCTGAATTTGCTAAAACCTTAAATTCTGAAAAATTAATTTTTGATTCATCAATAAGAATGTTTTCGAAAGAAGCAGTTTTAAAAAACTCAATAAAAGAGTTAATTATCGATGTTGCTTTTTTTGATAAATAGAGAGCGAAAATATAAATTAGAATAAATAAAACACTTAAGGGTAATACAACCATGAGGATATTCTGGTTTATCTTTTTGCTAATTTCAGTTTTCTTTGTTTCAAGAACCTGATTAATTTCATCAAGATATACTCCTGCTCCAACCATCCATTTCCACTTAGGGATTCCTTCTACAAACGACATTTTTTGACCTACATCTGAGCTTCTTAATTTTCTCCAGGAGTAGTAAATAAAATCTCCCTCAGGGTTATTTACAGCATTTCTTTCTTCTTGAATTACCTTAATCCCGTTAGGGTCTTCGAGATTCCATATATTTTTCTTTTCTTTAATTATATTTCCATCCATTAATAAAGCGTCACCATCGTAAGTATTTACGAATATGTAACCTTCGTTTCCAAACCTGTAATTCGAAAGCCAATCAAGAACTTCGTTCTGAATACTAGCATTAAAATCAGCATAATAATCTCCTGTTCCAATATACCAGTTCAGAGGTTCAAAAAGTTTAACATATGAAATCTTTTTAAGCGCCATACTTGTATCTGAATCAGGATGTGTCCAATAATTTGTAACGAAGCCTTCTTGTTTTGTATTTATAACATCTAGTTCATCACGCACGACAAAATTTCCCAGGTCATCCTGCAAATTAAAAACATATTTCCCCTCAGTTTCTGGCGAAACAGGAAACAATATTTCATAACCATCAAGAGATACAATAAAGTAATAACCCCGCCCTGAATCAAAACGAATTGGTCGTAAGGCTTCTACAATTAAATCTTTAATTTCACTTACTGGAATACGACCTTTATTTTTCGAATAAATATTTGAAGCAATATTGTAGGCAATATTAACCCGGCTCGTTAGCTTATCCTTAATATGATCATCCGTTTGACTGATTTTATAGTTAATATAATTAACAGCCCTTTTGGTTTCTATCCGAATACTTTCTTTTTGAGATTCAATAAATTCTTGCTGGGTAGAAGAAATTTCTTCCTGGAGGTTTTTGTTTTCGCGTTTAATCCAAAAATAAACGATAAAAATAAACACAAGACTTATTAAAAGAACAATCTGTATAAAAATTAAATTTACAAGCTTAACCTCCCTGTTAAATGGATTCCTAAAAAAGGTTAAAAAGGATTTAAAGTTAGCCATTATTCCGATTAGCAAATGCAGGTTTTAGAACGCAACTAAGTTATAAAAATATTGCCTCATTAAAAAGTTAAGGAATTAATCTTTTAAAATGATATGTTTTCATAAATTTGATTGTTTATTTAACATAAGAGAGTTTTAGGTTGTTTTAAATATCAAATAATTTTGTAAGCAAATGAAGAACAATAATTTACTTAAAATTTTAATCATCGCGGCGGTTATATTCATTGTATTTGCTCTGGTTGGAAAAACTCAAGGATGGTTTGGTGGAGTGGCAGGAATAAAGGTTAATGTCGAAAGCCCCGAATTTAGAACCATTACAGAAATTGTTACAGCAAGCGGAAAAATTCAACCCGAGACCGAGGTTAAAATATCTCCGGATGTGTCAGGGGAAATTGTTGAGTTAATGATTAAAGAAGGAGATGAAATAAAAAAGGGAGATCTTTTATTAAAAATCAAACCAGACATGTATCTATCAGCAGTCGATAGGGCAAGAGCTGCGGTAAATACAGCAAAGGCAAACAAGGCAAACAGCGAAGCTTATTTGGAGCAAATAAAAGCAAAATATACACAAACAAAAAACGCGTACGAACGAAACAAAATTTTATGGGAACAAGAAACAATTTCGCAGGCAGAATACGAAACAGCCCTCTCGTCTTATGAGATGGTAAGTGCAGAAATGGAAGCTGCTAAGAAATCAGTTGAGAGTGCAAAATATTCAGTTCAAAGTGCCGAAGCCTCATTATCTGAATCGGAAGAGAGCCTTAAGAAAACAACTATTTATGCACCCATGAGTGGTACTATTTCTATGTTAAATGTTGAGAAAGGCGAACGAGTTGTGGGAACAATGCAAATGGCAGGAACTGAAATGTTGCGTATTGCCGATTTAAGCAGAATGGAAGTTAAGGTTGAGGTAAATGAAAACGATATCGTAAAAGTAAAATTAAATGACACGGCCTTAATTGAAGTAGATGCATATTTAGGAGAAACTTTTAAAGGAGTTGTTACTGAAATTGCAAATTCAGCAAATGTTTCGGGTATGAGCACTGATCAGGTTACAAACTTTATTGTTAAAATTTTACTCTTAAAAGAATCGTACAAACACTTAATTAAGAGTCATAATTCCAATCCTTTTCGACCGGGAATGTCAGCTTCGGTTGATATTCAAACGAACACAAAACCAAACATTTTAACTATTCCTATTCAATGCGTTACAACACGTGCAGATTCAACCGAAAAAATACAGAATAGTGCAACAGAGCCCGATGAGGAGTTAAGAGAGGTAGTTTTTGTGGTTTCAAATGATTCAGCAATTTTACAAACTGTAAAAACAGGAATACAAGACAATAAGTACATTGAAGTATTGGAAGGAATTACTATTAATGAAAAGGTTATTACAGCTCCTTACAGTGCTATATCAAGAAAACTGAAAAACGGATCGATAGTTAAGATTGTTGATAAGGATGAATTGTTTCAGGAAAATGATTAATTTCGTCGCCTGAAGGTATTAATATAAGACAAAATGGCGTTAATTCTTAATATCGAAACATCAACAATTGTTTGCTCGGTTTCAGTTTCTCGGGATGGAATTGTTTTAGCCGTAAAGGAAAGTCGTGAAGAAAAATCACATGCCAAATCACTGACCATTTTTATTGATGAGATACTTAAAGAATTAAATTATAAAATTGACGATTTAGATGCCGTTGCAATAAGCAAAGGCCCTGGCTCATACACCGGATTAAGAATAGGTGTTTCTACGGCAAAGGGGTTATGTTACGCCAAAGACTTACCCTTAATCGCGATAAATACCTTGCAATCAATGGCAACTGGAATGATTTTAAAATTCAATACAAACGAGTTGCCCGTTGATAATTTTGAAACGGCTATTTTAGTTCCTATGATTGATGCTCGAAGAATGGAGGTTTATTCCGCATTTTTTAATTCAAAAGGGGAGTCAGTAAGAGAAGTATTGGCAGAAATTATTGACGAGCATTCATACAAGGATATATTATCAAAGCAAAAGATGATTTTTTTTGGTGATGGATCAGAAAAAATCAGGGAAACGATTCAACACGAAAATGCAATTTTTATAGGTGATATTTATCCATCATCAAATGATATGGCAGAACTTTCAGAGAATGCATATCAAAAACGAGAATTTGAAAACGTAGCCTATTTTGAACCTTTTTATTTAAAAGATTTTGTTGCAACGGTTCCGAAGAAAAATATTTTTCAATAATTATACCGGTTTTGTTTTATGAATTAAAACAAAAATTTTAATGAAGCAGCTTTTCCAGAGATTAATTCCAGCAGTTCTTTTTTTGTTTATCCACATTAATGTTGGATCAAATGCTCCTGTTGAAGTTAAGCCTTATGTTTCGGGCGAGAAATTGGTTTATGTAGCGCATCTGGGCTGGCTAAATGCAGGAACGGCCACGTTTACTATTCGCGACTCAGTTTTCGAAAATAAAAAATTATATCATGCAATTGCCCGGGCAAATACAATTGGTTTGGCCGACAAATTATTTGAAGTGCGTGATATTTATGAAAGTTTTTTTAATCCGGAAAACAATCAAACATATTTAGCAATACGAAATATAAGCGAGGGAAAATACAGGTATTACAACGAAGTCAGGTATAATTATGAAGAAAAAAAGGTCGTAAGTCAAAAATCTGGTGAGCATGAAGTTCCTGAGAACATTATGGATATGCTGGGAGCGTTTTATTATTTTAGGCAATCGATGGTTAGCAGAATTAAAAACGTTGGTGATGAATTAATACTTGATACTTATTTTGCAGATGAGATTTTTCCCTTAAAAATGAGGTATGTTGGCGACGAACAGATAAAAACAAAGCTGGGTAAATTTAACACCATGAAATTTTCACCGGTAGTGGAACCCGGAAGAATTTTCGATTCCGAAGATGATGTTACCATATGGATCTCAAAAGATGAAAATTATATTCCTATACAAGTTCGAATAGATTTAATTATTGGATCAATAAAATGCGATTTGATTGAATATTCAGGTTTACAGCATAAATTAAAAAAACTAGATTAAAAATCGATCTGTATAATTACAGATTAAAAATTTTGAATAAGATATTTAAATGATTTACATTATTTTTGCACAAAAAATTAGATAAATAAATTAGAATATGGCAAGTACAGCAGATTTCAAAAATGGTTTATGCATAGAGTATAATGGCGATTTATTTACAATCGTTCAGTTTCAGCATGTAAAGCCCGGAAAAGGAGCGGCGTTTGTTCGAACAAAACTTAAAAACCTAAAAACAGGAAAAGTTATCGACAATACCTTTAATGCAGGAGTAAAGGTTAACGTTCAACGAATTGAGCGACGTCCATATCAATTTTTATATAAAGATGATTTAGGATACCATTTTATGCATAACGAAACCTTCGAGCAGGTATCTTTTAATAAAGACTTAATAAACGCATCAGATCTTTTAAAAGAAGGTCAGAATGTTGAAGCTGTTTGGCATGCCGATACCGAAACTCCATTGTATTGCGAGCTTCCTCCATTTGTTACTTTAGAAGTTGTTTACACTGAACCGGGATTAAAAGGTGATACATCATCAAGCTCATCGCTTAAACCAGCAAAACTTGAAACTGATGCCGAAGTAATGGTTCCTTTGTTTATAAACACTGGAGATAAAATAAAAGTTGATACCCGAGACAATACATATAGTGAAAGAGTAAAAGAATAGGTTTTTATTTTGATCTTAAATTTTGTAAATTTATTCAGATTTGAAAATCAGAACTAAATGGATCCAACTGCAAAAGCATCGATAAACAGGTTAAAGCTTTCAACATTTAAGCTGAATACCCTGTTAACGATTACAAAAGCAATTAATGCAAACCTCTCAACAGAGGAATTGCTTACACGATATGAAACAATTCTGCGCGAAGATCTGAATATTGGTAAAATACTGATTTTCAAATACGAAAAAGAATGGAATTTAATTTTAAGTTCAGGTTGCTCCAAAGAGATTATTAAAAGAATCAATGTAGAGGACGATTTACTTGGCCACGATGAAATTTCGTTTATTACAGCATCTCCTAATCCTACACTCAGGGTTTTCGATAATATTATACCTGTTGTAAATAATAATGTTCCCATTGCATTTGTTTTAATTGGCGATATCGACGAAGAAAAAGAAGGTGTTAGTCCAACCATTAAGCACCTTCATTTTATTCAAACACTTTCGAACATTATTATGGTTGCCATTGAGAACATCCGTTTGTATAACGATTCTCTGAAGCAGGAAGCTATGAAAAAAGAGCTTGAGCTGGCTTCTAAAATGCAGTCCATGCTTATACCCGACAGATCGGTTTTACCGAACAATGACAAAATATTGGTATCAACGTTTTATCATCCGCATCAAGAAGTTGGTGGAGATTATTACGATTTTATTCAGCTCAATAAAGACGAGTTTGGTTTTTGTATTGCCGATGTTTCAGGTAAAGGAATTTCAGCTGCCTTATTAATGTCGAATTTCCAAGCCAATTTGCGAGCGCTTTTCACCATGGAAATGCCTTTACTCGAAATTATTAAGAAACTTAACGAAAGGGTCATGGCTAGTGCAAAGGGTGAAAAATTCATTACTCTTTTTATTGCCAAATACAGTTATAAAACCCGAATATTGGAATATGTAAATGCAGGACATAATCCTCCCTTATTTTATAATATAGAAAAAAAGGAAATGC
This sequence comes from Bacteroidales bacterium, assembly GCA_003446015.1. GTDB lineage: Bacteria > Bacteroidota > Bacteroidia > Bacteroidales > UBA12077 > UBA12077. Next base: position 53,195 of record DMBU01000154.1, read on the forward strand.
TTTTCCTTCGAGAAGGATGTGTTGGTATGGGTATGCTTGATGAAATACCTACTTTAAATTCAGGAAGTCTGAAAATAGAACAAAAATCAAAATTATTTTGCTATACCGATGGATTGGTTGAGCTGGTCGATGAAAAAGGTGTTACTTTCGGCACAAAACAAATAGAAAAGAACCTTGCCAACGAAAAGGATATTGATCATAACATTAGTAACATTGTTAAACAACAAAAAGTACTGGAAGACAATGCTGCTATTTTCGACGATATTTCTATTATTGGGATAGAATTTTATTCCTAAATAATATTTAAATATAGAGAGGCCTAACAGATTTTTTTGTTAGGCCTTATGGTTTCATAATAAAACCCTGCGAGCGTTTTAAACGCTCGCAGGGTTAATTTTACTGATATATTAATTTAGCTCCAGATTCTGTTTTTATTAATTTCTTCTTTATTCCTAAATGCGTTTTCCAAATTTATATTGTATCTGTTAGCAATTGAGCAAACATAAATTAAAATATCAGCTAACTCTTCTTCAACGGTAGTTATTTTCGAATTTTTCTTATCAATACTAATTGCCTCCATTTTACGAACTGCTTTAAATAATTCGCCAATTTCTTCACCTAAAAGAAGGCATTTTTGAAGAACACCCTGTTTTTCAAAACCACGTTCAAGTTCTAACTCTTTAACATATTCCTGAAAATCTTTTAAAGTTGGATTTTCTTTTAGAAGCAATTTGCTTTTACTCATGAATGTTATCACCTTTTATTATTGTCAACATTTTGTTATGAAGTAATTATCTAAACCAATTCCACTGCACTTTCCAGTAAATAATTGGCGCTATGGCGTTTAGGTCTGAATAACCATCATTAAACCAGGTATATGAAATTCCAGGTCCAAGTTCGAATGTAAAGGATTTTTTGTAATTGAACTTTTTGAAACTTTCATGAATCCATCCACCTCCAAAAAACAAGGCTTCATAACCACCTGTTCCTGCTCCTGCGTTTAAGGTTATCCCATTAAGTTTCACTTTCTGGCTTGTTGATTTAAATTTTTTCTTAAAATAAAAATTCGTGCCTAAACCTAAAACAATTGAATGTTCAAAGTAAGTTTTTGTATTTCCCCAATAATTTTCTACACTTATCATGCTGGGCCGATAATTCAGACTCATTTCAAAAGCAAATTTATCTGATGCATGAAATCGAATAGGGAGCCCTAAAAGACCACCAGTTCCAATTGAAAAACCATACGAAAAATTGCTCCCATATTCATCTAAATTAAAATTATATTCTCTTAAAATTTGCTCAATATCTTGATTTAAATAAGAATAAAGCTGACCATCATCTGTTTTAATTATAGTCTCACTGCCAGGCTCTTGTTTTATAATAATACCCTTGATTACAGAACCATTTTTTAAATAGATAACATCTTGAAAATCTTGTGAAAATGCAGATGTAAAAACAATTACACCAAAAATTAGCAATAATATTTTTTTCATCAATTAATAAGGTTAATAATACAATATAATTAGGATTATGAAGATAAGCAAAAAGCGTTAAAACATTAAGTATTTAATAAAAAACCTCCAACATTATTTGTTGAAGGTTTCAGACTTATGATTTTTAATAAACTTTTACCAATTTAACAACCATGCAAAAATAAGCGGTGCTACAATGGTTGCATCCGATTCAACAATGAATTTAGGTGTATCAATATCTAATTTCCCCCAGGTAATTTTTTCGTTTGGAACAGCTCCTGAGTATGATCCGTAACTTGTTGTAGAATCAGAAATCTGGCAGAAATAGCTCCAGAACGGAATGTTATGCATCTCCATATCCTGATATAACATTGGAACAACACAAATTGGAAAATCGCCGGCAATACCACCACCAATCTGGAAAAACCCAACGCCTTTACCTCCTGAGTTTTTGATGTACCAGTCGGCTAAAGTTGTCATGTATTCAATGCCCGATTTCATGGTCGATGGTTTCAGTTCTCCCTTAATGCAATAGGATGCAAAAATATTACCCATGGTACTATCTTCCCAACCCGGAACAATAATTGGCAGGTTCTTTTCAGCTGCGGCAATCATCCATGAGTTTTTAGGATCAATTTCATAGTATTGTTCCAATACTCCTGAAAGAATCATTTTATACATATATTCATGTGGGAAATAACGTTCGCCTTTTGTTTCAGCATCTTTCCAGATTTCATAAATGTGTTTTTGCAATCTTCGGAAAGCTTCTTCTTCAGGAATACAGGTATCGGTAACCCGATTGAGTCCTTTTTCAAGAAGTTCCCATTCCTGTGTAGGGGTTAAATCGCGGTAATGAGGTACTCGTTTGTAATGCGAATGTGCAACCAGGTTCATTAAATCTTCTTCAAGATTTGCTCCGGTACACGAAATGATCTGAACTTTATCCTGACGAATCATTTCAGCAAGACTTTTACCTAACTCTCCGGTACTCATTGCTCCGGCGAGTGTAATCATCATTTTTCCACCTTCGGCTAAGTGTTTTTCATAACCCATGGCAGCATCTTTTAATGCAGCAGCATTAAAGTGTAAAAAATGATCTTCAATAAATTTTGATATTGTATTTCTTTCCATGATATTTTTATTTATATAATTTTTAAAATCACCACTTAGACACTAAGTTCAATTAGTTTAAATAATCTAAGAGTTGTCTGAGGGTTCTTTGTGGTTAAATATTTTTTATTTATTAAAAACTAAACTTAATATTTTATAATACAATTTAGCTGCAAGAAAATCCGGTCCTTTATTTGCTTTATTAGGACAAAGTTCCATGATATCGAATCCAACAACTTTGTTATTATCAATTACTAATTTAATAAAATCAACTACCTGATACCAGGTTAATCCTCCGGGTTCGGGAGTTCCTGTCGATGGCATGATTGAAGGATCAAAAACATCTAAATCGATAGTAATAAATACATTCCCGCTTATTTTTTTTAGTACATCATTCATCCAGTTTGGATTTGAATGAATATCAGTTGCGAAAAAACATTTTTCTTTTTTTAAAAATGGTTTTTCTACACTATCCATACTTCTTATACCCACCTGGACAAGATTTGTTGTATGTTGAGCTTCATGCACAGCACATGCATGATTGCATTTTGATCCATCATATTCGGGTCGCAAATCGGAGTGAGCATCAAATTGAAGAACTGTAAGGTTTTTAAAATTTTCGCGAAAAGCACGAATTGATCCAATACTAACTGAATGTTCGCCACCAAAGAGGGTTACAAACTTGCCCTTTTTTATATATTCTGAAGCAGTTTTATGTACTGCTTCAACCATTTTTTCAGGAGAACTATTTTCTGTAACAGGATCAGCTAAAAACACACCCTGTTTATAAACTTCTGAATCGGTTTCAATGTCATAAATTTCCATATTCTCCGATGCTTCTAAAAATGCTTCAGGTCCTTTGTCGGCACCCTTAATCCATGTACTTGTTCCATCATATGGTACAGGAATTAATACAATTTTAGATGATTCGAACATTGCATATTCGTCAGGAATTCCGGCGTAATTCTTCATAACTGTTTTAAAAAAAGATCTAAGTATTTTGTTTATTCATATCCAAGGATTTTTAAAAAATCCTGCGGTTTTTGTTCCTTGGTAAAGAGTCTTGTTGTGAACTTTCCCCTTGCACCCTTATCAATAATAATATGCTTTGGACTCGGAATTAGGCAATGTTGCAATCCTCCGTATCCGCCTAATGTATCCTGATAAGCTCCTGTATTAAAAAACCCAATGTATTGTGTATCGTTTGGATTGTACTTAGGTAAATAAATAGCATTGCTATGTTGCTCTGAATTATAATAATCGTCGCTATCGCAGGTTAATCCACCAAGAAAAACTCTTTCATAGGTATTGTACCATCGATTAATTGGAAGCATGATAAATCGCTTATTTATTGCCCAGCTGTCGGGTAAAGTAGTCATGAATGAGCTGTCGATCATATTCCATGCTTCACGATCATTCTGTTTTTTTTGTCCTAAAACAGAATAAATAATACCACCACTCTCACCAACTGTAAATGATCCGAATTCAGTAAAGATATTTGGTTCTTTCAGGTTATTTGCTTCGCAAAATAGTTTGATTTGAGATATTATTTCGTCAACCATGTATTCGTAATCATAATCGAACGAAAGTGAATTTTTTATTGGGAAACCACCTCCTATATTTAAAGAATCGAGTTCGGGACAAACTTTTTTTAACTCACCATATACGTTTAAACATTTAACTAATTCACTCCAATAATAGGCATTATCTTTAATACCCGTATTTATAAAGAAGTGTAACATTTTAAGCTTAATGTTCGGATTCTCCTTGATGTTTTTAAGGTAAAAATTAACAATGTTTCTGTACCCTATACCAAGACGTGAAGTATAAAATTCGAATTTAGGTTCTTCTTCGGAAGCAATTCGGATACCAACTTCAAAAGGCACTTCGATTAATTCTTCGAGGCGATCCAGCTCTTTATAATTATCAATAACAGGGATTGTATTTTTAAATCCGTTGTTTATTAATCGGGCAATATTCTCAACATAAGCGTCGCGCTTAAATCCATTACAAATGATATATGTTGATTTTGTTATTTTCTTTTCTTTGAAAAGCTTCTCAACTATATTAATATCATATGCCGATGAAGTTTCGATATGAATATCATTCTTAAGAGCTTCGTGTAAAACATGCTTAAAATGTGAACTTTTAGTACAATAGCAATAATAATATTTGCTTCTGTAATTCACTTTTTTCATTGCACTTTTAAACCAGGATTTGGCTCTTTGAATTTGATTTGAAATTTGAGGTAGGTAAGTAAATTTTAAAGGTGTACCGTACTTTTCTATGATATCCATTAGCGGAATTTTGTGAAAGAGAAGATTGTCATCATCTAAATCAAACTCCCTTTGAGGAAAGTCGAAAGTCTGTTCAATTAGGTCAAGGTATTTAATTTTCATTCATATAATATATAACTTGGTTTTAAGAAATGCAAATTAAGTAATTTTTATAAAAAAAAGTCTTTTTAAAGTAGGCAATCTTTTATAAAAAATAAATAAAAATAAAAAAGCCGCAGCAGGGGCGACTTTAAGTTCTGTTTTATGAGGAGAATTAGTAGTATAAAATCCAGGCTTGTAATCCTTTCTCTTGTGCAAGGAACTTGTATTCGGCAATAGCTTTATTCTTTTCGGTAAAAGAGTTAAAGCTTACTGCATGCATTCCATTCCGTTCTGCTAATTTTTCAGCGTTATATCCTTCTGCTTTCAGCTTGTTCATGTATGAAATGGCATATTTTTCGTTTTTAAAACTACCTGCAATGATGTAATATTTTTTTTGTGGTGGAACTGGTTTCTGTACTTCTTTGGCTACAGGCTTTTTTGCTTCTTCTTTTGTTGTTGGCGCTGTTTCAGGTTTTGCTTTTGCTGTGGTTTTTTTGGCAGTAGTTGTTTTCTTTTTCTGACTTACTTTTTCTGTTTTTGCTTTTTCCTTATTAAAAACTTTTTTAACAGTGCTGAAATTTAAAAGAGCCCAAATAAATATCGCTGCAACAGGCAATCCAATTGCAATTGACCATATTAATCCTTTATTCATTGATTTTTTTTCTTTTTTATAACTGTATATTGATTTGCCTGGTTCTACAATAATTGTTGATTTTGTTTCCTCTTTAACCACAGTTTCAGGAGTTTTCCCGCCTGCCTGATGGGCAGGTTCCTCATCTTTAAATTCTTCTAAAACAATTTCTTTTTTAGATTCTTTTTTAACTTCGGTGATACTGGTTTTTTCTTCGGCTTTAGGTTCTTCTTTTGCTACTGGCTTAGTTTCTTTTTCTTCAGTGGATTTTTTAGTGGTTTTTCGGGCTATTGGTTTTTCTTCTGCTTTTTTATCCTCTTTGCTAGTTTTTGTTTCTTCTATAATAGCAGGTGTAAATTGAACTTTACCCTGTTTGTCGGCTACAAACTCACCAAAATCAGCAATTACAAATGGTTTTTCATTATCAAGCTCTTTTTTAACACGATCAATGAATTCTGTAATTTTTTGGGCAGCTTGCTCTTTCGTAATATTTTCTTTTTTGATGATATATTTCTCAAGAAGTTCATCATTAAATTTTAGAAAGGGGCTAAAATAAATATCTTTCAGTTTTTCTTTAAGTGTATTCGCGTCCTTACTTTTTGAAGTAGCTCTTACCAAAAATGCTCCAAAGTTTGGAACAATAACCCTGTTGTTTGTGGCAAGTAATTCCTGAATGTAGGTTGCGATCATGACATTTGTTTTTTGTTAGCATTAATTTTATAAATGTAAATAATTACATTAAAAATCAAAATAAATATTAGTATTTACTTACATCTGAACAAATGTAATAAAAAATTAAGAGATTCAATTACAGCTTAATACTGAAATTGATGAAATAAGGAAATAAAGTCAGCTAATTCTTTAAAAAAGCTTTATGTATTGTGGAAAGTAAATCTTCAATTTTAATAGGTTTTGAGATGTAATTATCAAAACCTGCGTTTAAACATTTCTGGCGATCATTATCGTGAGCATATGCTGTTTGACCAATAATTTGAAGATTTTGTCTGTGTTCTTTTATTTTTTGAGTTGCCTCAAATCCATTCATAATTGGCATTTTAATATCCATAAGAACGAGATCAATATTGTCGTTTTTTAAACATAAATCAACCGCTTCTTTACCATCTTTTGCCCAAAGAATTTTAGCTTTTGTAGGAGAAAGAATTTCTTCGATTAGTTTATAATTTACATCAATATCATCGGCAATAAGAACCACCTTGTTTTGCCAGTCGAATGTGTTTACAAGTTTTACACTTGTATCTTCAACAGTTGATTCAGCTGTTTCGAAAGGTAATGTAAAATAAATATTTGTACCTTGATTTGGAGTTGACTGAACCCAGATTTCTCCACCTAAATGACCAACTATTTTTTTGGCAATGGTTAATCCTATTCCTGTTCCTCCATATTCGCGGGTAAACGATTCATCGGCTTGTCGAAAAAGATCGTAAATCATATCAAATTTTTCATTTGAGATGCCTATACCCGAATCAATCACATAAAATTGAATTTTATTCTGATCTTTAATAATGGTATAACCAAACTCAACAAAGCCTTTTGTTGTAAATTTTATGGCATTCTCGATTAAATTATAAAGGATTTGTTTCAATCTTACCGGATCTGTAACAATTGAAAAATCTTTTATTCGCGATCCCTTATTCATTGAAAGATGAATGTCTTTTTTGGTATCGTTTTCAATTTGAATACTAAAAGATACATAAAGGTCAAGAAGGAGCTTATTTAAAAAACATTCTGTTTTATTCAGTTGAAAATCTCCTGCCTGTATTTTTGAAATATCAATTACATCATCAATAAGTTTGAGAAGGTTTTGACTATTATCGTTAATCAGGTTGTTTAATTTAACCTTATCGTCATAAGCCATTTCTTCATCGAGCAATAAGTTTGAAAATCCAATAATTGCATTCATTGGCGTTCTTATCTCATGCGATAAGTTTGCAAGAAAAGCAGTTTTTAAACGGTTCGATTCTTCTGCTTTTTCTTTTGCATCAATTAACTCTTTTTCGGTTTTTTTCCTTGATGTGATATCTTCTGAGATAACAACAAAGTGGGTTATTTCAAACTTGTTATTAATAACAGGAGAGATGGATGCCAATTCCCAATATCTTTCACCGTTTTTCTTAATGTTTTGGAACTCACCCTGCCAATCATTCCCCTCTATAACGGTTTTAATAATATCATTAAAAACATTATTTGAGTTAGAATCAGAATGTAAGATGCTGATTTCTTTTCCAAGAACATCTTCAGGTAAGTAGCCTGTAATTTGAGTAAAACTTGGATTTACAATTTCAACCTTCCCTTCTAAGTCAGTAATGACAACGCATGCAGGTGAATGTTGAATTGCATTCGACAGGATTTTAAGCTCGTATTCAGTCTTTTTCTTTTGAGTAATATCAATGGAAACACCTCCTATTTGCCAGGTGTTATCTGCTGCTCTGAATCTAAATTTATGTGTTTGATACGACTTTAATTCACCCAATTTATTTGGAAGATTGTCCTCAACAACTAATAATTCTCCATTTAAAACTCGTTTATCTTCTTCAATTACACGATTAGCATATTCTTCAGGGAAAATTTCTTCAGGAGTTTTGTTCTGGCAATCGGTATTTGAATAGATATTATCCATAAATTTATTTAAATATACCGATTTTAGCTCTTCGTCTTTAATAAATACACCTAGAGGAAGATTATCCATAAAAATGGAAAATTGTTGTTCTGTTCTTAATAGAGCTTCTTCAACTTCTACTCGCTTTGAGATATCCTTAAAATCTTCAATTATTCCAAGAATTTCTCCATTTTGACCTTTAAATGCTACAGAATTCAAAATCCCCGGAATTATTTTCCCGTTTTTGTTCTTTTTCTTTATGTCTTGTTCAACACGATCTTCGCCATTTTTAACTTGATTTAATGGACATTCTGCTGTATGACAGTAAGGGCCGGGGAAAATGTTAAAACACTTTTTGCCTTCAGCATCTTCTTTGCTAATTCCCGACATCATTGTAAATGCTCTGTTCACACGCAAAATATTAAAATCAGTGTCGATTAAGCGCATACTATTTCCAGTGGTGTTGAAAATCTGATTTAATTCGGCATTGGCATTGACAATCTCTTTCGTTTTTTGGGCCAGTCTTTTATCAAGAGAATCCTGTAAATTAAATACTTTTTGAATTAAGGTATTGAACGAAAAATGCAAAATTATATAGGTGGACAAAAGGATTAGAAAAATGATAATGATTGATTTATACAGAACGGCCAGATATTGATTTTGAAGAACTGTAATGTCGCGTGCAAAAACAACTCCATCAAGTCCCTCATTATGAAAACTGGTTTCCGTATTTATAATATTCAAATAGTAGTACTTATCATTAAATTCAAATTTACCCGGAACTAAAGATTTGTTTTCCACTACTTTGGCAATAATTTCGTCATTATTCGGCGAATGAATAATATATTTATTATCGATAACGGTTGATCCAAATTCATTAAGAATATTTTGATCCAGCGTTGATGTATTAAACAATCCTGCAATATTAATGTCGTAGTTTCTTGCTAAAAAGGTAATAATTTCATTTTCACGAATAGCAAATTCTATACATCCAACGTACTGTCCTTCAAATACAATAGGCTCTGCAATTTTATAATACAATAGAGAATTTACAAATTCAAAACCGGTTTTTTTTCTTTTTTCTTGATTGGCTTCAAAAACAATGGAATTCTTTGGAGCTGTTTTTTGACTATTTCCATAACCGGTTTCCATATTTAAGGCTAAAGAATTTTCCTTCGTGTAAAAATTAACAACAAAATGATACGGATCTTCAGACTTGAGTATAGTATAAAAAGGGAATATTTTTCGGTATAAATTTTCAATATTGTTTGCCTTGAACTCTTTCTTTATTTCAGGATTATTTACAAAATATTGTATTTTTTCTCTATACAACTGATTTGTGTTTTGGAAAAGATTTTTAATTTCAAGGTTAACAATATCATTTTCCTTTTGGATTTGCCAATTGATATATTGTTTTTGATTTTTTATGCTTATGGCAAAATATATTGCACACAATACACTCAAAACAAACATAACTGTTAATATAGTCTTATTCTTTAGCCGTCTTTCGAATTCCATTTATTTCCGTTCTTCCCTCGTCAATAAAATAAAGCTGCAAATAAAGTAAAAAATACTGAACTAAAAAATTACGGTTGACAGGTTTGTAAACATTTTTTCAAAATTTTAGTCAAAAACTTTTTTTCTGTCTGTTAATAACTTAAGAGTCTCTTTCGCAATGTCCTGTAAAATTAGTGTGAAGAGAAATCCTATAGATTTAGTCATTTGAAGGGATATCAAAATTTTTGTTTTAATTACAATATAACTAATTTGCAATATATTTATTAAAATCACTAAAAATGAAAACGATAATACTGAAAATAAAGCTTTTATTCCTTTTGACATTCACTCTATTTTCTATTGAAACATTTGCCCAACCCACATTCCGGGAGATTAAGATTATAAATGAAATACCTGCAACTCCAGTTAAAGATCAGGCAAATACAGGAACTTGCTGGAGTTTTGGCACTACATCTTTTATTGAATCGGAGCTTATAAGATTAGGAAAAGGAGAGTTTGATTTATCTGAGATGTTCACGATCCGATGTACATACGAGGATCATGCACGGATGTTTGTACGTTATCATGGGAACATAAATTTTGGAGCTGGAGCCGAAGGCTGGGATTTATTTAATGTGGTAAAGAATTATGGTATAGTTCCTCAGGAAGCTTATCCCGGATTAATTGTTAACCCTCAAATGCACGACCATGTTGAAATGGATCAGGTTTTAAAATCAATGATGGCTGTTTTAATTAAAAAGGATAAACTAACAACGGTTTGGAACAAAGCTATAAGCGCTGTGTTGGATGTTTATTTAGGAGAATATCCTCAAGAATTTGAATATAAAGGTAAAAAGTATAGCCCAAAAAGTTTTCGTGATTATTTGGGAATCGATGTATCAAATTATATTGCATTTACTTCATTTACAAACAATCCATATTATACTGAAATTGTATTTGAATCGCCCGACAACTGGTCAAATGGAGCTGTAAAAAATGTAAAACTGGATGATTTAACAGAAATTATTAACCATGCATTATTAAACGGATACTCTGTTATTTGGGCAAGCGATGTAAGTGATCCCGGATTTAATCATAAAAAGGGTCTTGCTATTGTTCCGGAAAAAGACTGGGCTGATATGAATGAGGATGAAAAAACTCAGACATTTATAAAACCAGTAAAACAAAAAGAAATTACTCCTGAACTGCGACAAATTGGGTATGATAATTATGAAACCACCGATGATCATTTAATGCATATTGTTGGATTGGCAAAAGACAAGAATGGAACCAAATACTATAAAGTAAAGAACTCATGGGGAATCGACAGCAATGAATTTGGAGGGTGCTTTTATGCTTCAGAATCATATGTAAAATTAAAAACCATGACTGTTGCTGTACATAAAGATGCTATACCTAAGGCAATTTTAGAAAAATTAAACGAATAAATTAAATGATCAGGAATAAACTTCTGATTTTATTCTTATTGCTTGCAATTTTTCAAACATCAAAAGGACAGGATGAGGTTAATAATCCAATAAGTTTTGCCCTAAAACCGCAATATGGATTAATTCTTCCTCATTCGAGTAAAGTTGAACATCTTACAAATACAAATCCATTTGGGCTTGAATTTGAACTTTCCTGGTTAATGCTGAAAGAAAAAAACTGGCAACAATGTAACTGTTTTTCAAAAACTGGAATTTCATTTTTATACATAAATTATGATAATCCTGAAATTGTTGGAAGTTCATTTAACTTAATAGGATTTGCCGAACCTTTTTTTATTCGTTCCAATCGATTTTTATTTTCAGCCCGAATGGGTGTTGGATTGAGTTTTCTCGATAAAATTTATGATAAAGTTGATAATCCTGATAATACATTCTTTTCAACGCATCTAAGCTTCATTGTGCACATTGATATTAATGCCTATTATCAGCTTAATAACAATTATAGCTTAATGTGTTTTGCTAAATACAATCATATTTCTAACGGTGGAGTAAAACAACCTAATTATGGAATGAATTTTCCAACATTTGGAATAGGTGTAAATTACTACCCCTCAAAAAAATTGATTTTCCCTGAACGTAACAGGCAAAGGTTTACACCTGAAATGTTTTATAATGTATATTTTTTTGGAATGATAAAAAAAATAAAGGAAGATGAATATTTTCCAGAAGTTACTACTTATGTATTTGGTTTTTATGGATTAGTGGGTAGAACAGTAAGTATTCTTAATGGTTTTAGCTTGGGATTTGAGTATATTAATGATGGAGGAGCAAAAGAGGAAATAGAGAGAAAGGGGGTGTATAAAGATCACCAAAAAATATCAGGTTTAGTTGGTCATCACTTGTTGTTTGGGAAATTTGATTTTTCTCAGTACTGGGGAACTTATATTTATGCTCCTTATAAGCCTGCAATTTTTTTCCAACGCTATTCAATAAGTTATAAGTTTAATAATCATATTTTAGGAGGTGTTACCTTAAAAGCTCATGGTGATGCAGCAGATAGTTTTCAAATATTATTGGGGTATTCATTTTAATCTCCCTTGATTCCTTTTTATCCTGTCTTTTTATAAATTTGTATAACATTTAATTGTTTAAAAAATGCAAGAAAGAATTTTACAACCCGACCAGAATAAATTAATCAAACAATTTCAGAAAAACGAAATAACAGAATATTACATTTATTCTCGTTTATCCAGAAAAATAAAAAACACAAAGAATGCTGAAACCCTCCAGAAAATTGGAGACGATGAAATGCGCCATTATATGTTTTGGAAAAAATATAGTGGAGTAGATGTAAAACCCAATTGGTGGAACGTATTTAAATTTTATTGGATTGCTCGTATTCTGGGAATTACATTTGGGATAAAACTAATGGAGAACGGAGAAAAAGGAGCTCAGGAAGCGTATGAAAAGGCTTGTAAATTTATTCCAGAAGCAAGGCATATCGTTGAAGATGAAGATGCACATGAGAAAGAATTAATAGATATGCTGGAAGAGAAAAAGCTTGAATATGTTGGATCAATCGTTTTAGGATTAAATGATGCTCTGGTTGAACTTACCGGAACTCTTGCGGGACTTACTTTTGCACTTCAAAACACACGATTAATTGCTATTGCAGGCTTGATTACTGGTATAGCTGCATCTTTCTCAATGGCTGCATCCGAATACCTGTCAACAAAATCGGAAGGAAATGGTAAAAACGCTTTTTCATCTTCGATTTACACCGGAATTGCATATATCTTTACAGTGATAATACTCATTCTTCCTTATTTCTTATTTACCAATTATTTTGTTTGTCTTGCGCTTACTATGTTTTTTGCAGTGATAGTCATTTTGTTTTTCAATTATTACATTTCTGTGGCAAAGGATCTGAATTTCCGAAAACGATTCTGGGAAATGTTTGTTATAAGCATGGGTGTTGCTGTGTTTACATTTGGAATAGGATATTTAATCAGAATATTCTTAGGTATTGATATCTAAATTGTACTAATAATAAACACTAAAAATCGTAATATTAAAATATGAATTGGGATAAACTACTTTCTGCTAAAAGGCTTGGACTGGAAAAACGCGAATTTAAGGACACAAGAGAAATCAGATCACAATTTCAGCGCGATTACGATCGAATCATTTTTTCATCACCATTCAGGAGATTACAAAATAAAACACAGGTTTTTCCATTGCCTGGGAGTATTTTTGTTCATAATAGATTAACACATAGTCTTGAGGTTGCAAGTGTTGGACGATCTTTGGCAAACCTAGTGGCACAGGATTTACAAAAGAGAGAAGACATTAAGAACAAAGAAATTTTAAATGAACTTGGGTCAATTGTTTCTGCAGCATGTCTGGCCCACGATATGGGAAATCCTCCTTTTGGACACGCAGGTGAAGTGGCCATTTCAAAATATTTCGCCGAAGGAAATGGAAAGAAAATTAAAAATGTGGTTACCGATGAAGAGTGGACAGACTTAACACATTTCGAAGGAAATGCAAATGCCCTGCGACTTTTAACACATCAGTTTACCGGGCGACGAAAAGGAGGTTTTGCCTTAACATATTCAACTCTGGCAACTCTTATAAAATATCCTTATGGGTCGGACGCTATGATGCAAGGGAAAAAGAAATTTGGATATTTTCAATCAGAAAAAGAATCTTTTATGAAAATTGCCCATGAGCTGGGATTAAAAAAACTTGAAAATCAACCTGAGGTTTATGCACGACACCCATTGGTTTTTTTGGTTGAAGCAGCAGATGATATTTGCTATGAAATTATGGATATTGAAGATGCCCACAAACTAAAAATTCTTGACACATCAAAAACCTTTGATTTATTGTTGGGATTTTTTGAAGAAACTAAGGATAAAAAGTTTTATAAAAATAAAGAAGAAATTTTTAAAGAGGTTACTGACATTAATGAGCAGGTAGCTTATTTGAGAGCTTCTGTTATTGGGAAGCTTATTAGGGAAATTGCCGATGTTTTTATAAAAAATCATGATCAAATCTTAAATGGAGAATATAATCAAAGTCTTATTGCTGGATTGAAAGGAAAAAGTAAAGATGCATTTGAAAAATGTAAAAATGTGGCTATTCATGAAATTTACAAGCATCGTTCTGTTGTGAAAATTGAATTAACAGGATTTAATGTGCTTGGGGCTCTTTTAGATGAATTTATAACCGCCATTTTTAATCCCGACAGCGATTATTCACAAAAGATTCTATCCATATTGCCTTCGCAGTTCAGTGTCGAAGAGCATAGTTTTTATAAAAAAGTAATATCCGTCGTAGACTTTGTTTCCGGAATGACAGACTTGTATGCTGTTGATTTATATAAAGATATTAAAGGCATTAATCTTTAAATTACTGAGTGATTTATTTATAAAAACATAGTTTTGGGCTAAAGCCCTGTAAACAAGAAATAACCACGGGCTTAAGCCCGTGGTTATAAAAGGATCAAAGCCGGACTTTAGTCCATTAAATACAATTTATAAAGGAGTTAAACTTATGGAAAACTTTTTTGAAAGCAATTATTTTAAATATTCATTAATTGTAGTTGTTACATTAGTTGCTGCAATAATTATTACAAGAATACTTCGGTTTACGATGAATCGCTTTTTCATTCGTTCATCCCAAAAGTTAAATGTTGATTATACCAAATTTAACTTCTTGAAAAATGCTGTCAGTTTTATGGTTTTCATTGCAGCCTTTATCGTTATGTTTGTTTTGATACCAGAGTTAAAAGCCTTAGGATTAACCCTTACAGCTGGGGCAGGAATTATAACAGCCATATTAATTTTTGCTTCGCAACAGGCATTTTCAAATATCATTAGTGGTATTTTCATGGTTATTTTTCAGCCTTTCAGGGTAAATGACCTTATTAAAATAGGTGAATTATTCGTTGGATATGTTGAGGATATTACTTTACGACATACAGTTATCAGAAATTTTGAAAATCGCAGAATAATAGTTCCCAATTCAGTTATTAGTGCTGAAACAATTGTTAACTCTAACATCGTTGAAGATAAGATTAATAATTTTCTTGAAATAGGAATCAGTTACGATTCTGATATTGACAAAGCGATGGAGATAATGCGTTCTGAAGCCATGAAACACCCCAACTTTGTTGATAATCGCACTCAGGAAGAAAAGGAAAATAATGTTCCTGCAGTAATTGTTCGTGTGATTAATCTGGCCGATTGGGCAGTTACCCTCAGGGCTTATGTATGGTCGGAAAACAGCCCCACCGGATTTGTCATGAAATGCGATTTGCGAAAATCTATCAAAGAACGATTTGATAAAGAAGGTATTGAAATCCCATTTCCATACAGAACGGTTGTATTTAAAAAGGATCTGGAAGAAAAACGAAAGGAATAAAACATGCGAAGGAAAAAATCAAAAACAGTAACGCATAAAATTGGCCAAATTCCGGGGAGCTTAACATACACAGGTATAAAGAGGGAAGATTCTCCGGCTATTCGATTAATCCAGTACGACGAAGATAAAGTGTCGATTAATCAGGAGTTATCGTACGAAGATATCGTAAAACAGATTCAACCCGATAAAGTAAACTGGATTCACTTTTTTACATTAGATCAAATTGATGCGATAGAAAAAATTGGTTTGCATTTCGATATTCACAGCTTAATGCTTGAAGATACCTTAAATGTAGATCACTTACCCAAAGTTGAGTTTTCTGAACATCATGTATTTTTAACATTAAAAATATTAAGTCTCGACCAGGATAATCAACTGGAACAGGAGCATGCTAGTTTTATACTGGGAGATCATTATTTGATAAGTTTTAAAGAACTACGAAGTGAGTTGTTAAAACCGCTACGAGAAAGAATTGAAAACAATATTGGAAAAGTAAGAAAAAAACGAGCCGATTATTTATTCTACTTATTGATTGACACAATTGTTGATAATTACTTTTTGTTGATTGAAAAACTTCGAAGTGCGCTCGAGGAAATTGAAGATAAACTAATTGACACACCTTCGCTTAATTCTATTAACGAAATACATCATATCAAGAGACAAATACTTACTGTTCGTAAAGATATTTTTGCTTTACGCGAAGCTATAATTAATTTGGTAAATGAAGAGCCAGAACAAATATTTGAATCGAATTATAAATATTTACGTGATATACAGGATCATGTAAATTTTGTATTTGAATCAATTGAAACTTTTCGCGAAGATCAAAAATCACTAACAGAGTTGAATAATTCAAATTTGAATAACAGCATGAACCAGGTAATGAAAACTCTTACCATTGTTGCAACTATTTTTATTCCACTCACATTTATTGCAGGACTTTATGGAATGAACTTCAAATATATGCCTGAATTATCCTGGCGTTGGGGATATTTTGGAGTACTGGGCGTTATGCTTACAGTTGTTTTGGGAATGATTTGGTACATAAAACGAAAAAGATGGTTTTAAAAACTTTAAGTCATTGCAAATAAAATGAAGCAATCTCTTTAAATTTAAGGATTGCTTCGATCGTTCCTCACACTCAAAGAACTAACCAGAATCTTATTCTCCTCTTATCACAGTTTTTGATACAACATCGTCTCCAGCGATTATTCTAATATGAAACATCCCAAGCTGATTGCCTATATTATCCGAGTTAATTGTCTCTGTATAATATCCTGCTTTCTGATTTAGTTTTTGAATTGTGCTGACTTTTTTACCTGTATTATCATAAATTTCAATGCTTACGTTACCATCATTTACAATGGTATAATCCAGCTTAAATGCTTCTTTAAATGGATTGGGGTAAATCTTAGCTTCAATGCTTTCTGAAACTAATTTTCTATCTTGGTTATCTTCAACAGATTTGTTTTCAGCTTTAGAATAATAAGCAGTTTGAATTGTTTTTGTTCCATTCGATGTTTGACTTTGTATAATAGTTAACAAGGGATACCGAAGATCTTCAGAGTACCATTTATATGAGATTGTTGCACAGTTGCATGTGTTATTATTATTAAAACATTGTTCTTTAAAGGTTTTAATTCTGAAAACATTTTTGTAACGGATATTCCCGGGAAGAATTAATGTTCCATAAGCATCAGCTTCGAGTAAATATGTTCCGGTAAAATTGGCTTTGTAATTATTTGCTCCTTCTATTGTCCCGGAAAAGTCACCCGAATAAGTATCTCCATAATTAAATGGGAAAACCATTTTAACAAAAGGCTTATCATATTTGGTTATGGTGTTATTTTTAGTTACCGTTCCATATTGTTCAATTATTCCATCTGATGCTTTAAAATAGAATTTAACTTCGAATTCTTCTAAAACCGTATTGGCTTCCGGGATATCAATTGAATTAGCTGTATTATAAGCACTATACATAAAACTTGTTAATGAAGATTGATTCTGAAGATTGCTAAAATCCCAAACAACAGATGGCCCTCTTGCTCCAGGATCAGCATTATTGGTGATGTTGAAATAATGTTCATCTCCGGCACGCAACATATGCGAATTACCATTCATTAAAAATTGTGCTTGTAACAAAAGGCCTGCGCTTAATATAAAAATAGAAGTAATGATTAACTTTTTCATGGGTCAAATATTTTAATGGCTAATAAATAAAGACAGATAAGTTACAAAAAAACAAAGACCAAGTAAAACATTTTTAAGAAAAATAGCATTTCATTTAAAAATTTGTATTTTTAAGATGCAGGGGGGCAATGTAAATACAATTTCTAAATAAGAATGCCAGATGAAAAATCAAAAACACCTGATTTTAGCAATTATCGTTTTGTTTATAATTATTCCATTAGGACTCTTCTCTAAAATTTATTCCGGAACAGGACATGAGTGGGTTAATAATAAACTTGGAGGTGTTTTTTATGAAATATTCTGGTGTTTAATCTTTTTTATCATACTCCCAAAATCTAAACCAATTAGAATAGTAATTGGGGTTTTTGTTGTTACTTGTATTTTAGAGTTTATGCAATTATGGGAAAATGAGTTTTTAGTAATGATCAGATCAAATTTTATTGGAAGAACAATTATTGGGAGCTCATTTACATGGTCAGACTTCTTTTATTATTCCATCGGATCATTATTAGCATATTTTTTACTTGATAAGATTGAAAAATGGGAAACAATAAAAAAAGACAAAATCGTTCAGTGATGAAAAATCTTGTCTTTATAAAACATTGCTCTTCTTTATTATTCCTTAATCATGGTTAAAAGCATTTTAAATCTTGATGTTGCTTTTACGGCATGGGGAATATTGGCCGGCATAATAATTGATCCTCCTGCAGGAACATCGTACGGCTTTTTATCAATGATGATTAGTGCAGATCCTTCTAAAACTTGAATTAAAGCATCAAAAGGAGCTGAATGTTCACTTAATTCCTGACCCTTGTCAAACGCAAAGAGAGAAATGTTTCCAACTTGTTTTTGAATTATTCGCTTGCTTACAATACCATCGCTAGAGTATTCTACCTTATTTGCGAAATTAAAAACGCTTGAGTGTATTATTTTATCATCCATATAATTTAGTTTTAATTAATATTCATAGGAACTTCAATTAATAATATTCGAGAATCACTTTCTGCTTTAATTTTAAACTCTTTCGTTTCCGAAATACCCAATGCATCGCGCATGTTTAATTCTTGATTTTCTATGGTTATTTTTCCATTAATTACAAACACATATACTCCATGATTGTTTCCTTTTAGGACATATTCTCCGGTCCAGGCTTGTTTCAGATTCCCCAAATAAAACCAGGCATCCTGATGAATCCATACACCCTTATCATTTTTATTGGGAGAAACGATCTGAAACAGATCATTTTCCTTTTCAAAATCTTTGATAGATATTTGATCGTATCGGGGTTCAACATTTTTTTTATTAGGGTAAACCCAAATTTGCAATAATTTTAATTCCTGATTTTTATTGTGATTAAACTCACTATGCTGAATGCCTGTTCCGGCACTCATAACTTGTATTTCGCCATGCCGGATTACACCGGAGTTTCCCATGTTATCTTTATGTTCTAAATCTCCACTTAACGGAATGGTAATAATTTCCATATTATCGTGAGGGTGTGTTCCAAAACCCTCCCCTGCTGCAATGGTATCATCGTTTAAAACCCGTAGTGCACCAAAATGTATTCTTTCAGGGTTATAATAGTCGGCAAAACTAAACGAAAAATGGGTGTTGAGCCATCCATGATCTGCTGAGCCTCTCGAATCTGCTTTGTGGTATATTGTTTTCATTAATGTTTTTGTTGTTTTATAGCTAAACAACAAAAACATTAAAATGTTAAATAAAAGAAGATACAGATTTATTTATCAATTAGAGTTTTCCTTTTAAGAATACCTCCGTCCTTAGTTAAAAGAACAGCTACAGCCCTTGTTTGAGGAAACTCAGATAAGATAATAATCAACATTACGGTAATAGGAACACTTAAAACCATTCCTATGATTCCCCAAATAGCTCCCCAGAAAGCTAAGCCAAACAATACTACCAACGGACTTACATTAAGAGAACTTCCTGTTAATTTAGGATCGATATAATTTCCAACAATAAGCTGAATTGCACCAACAATGATTAAAACCCAAATGCCAGGCATTAATTCTCCAAATTGTAGCATAGCAAACATGGCAGGGAACGCTGTAGCTATTAGTGATCCAACGGCAGGGATATAATTCATTAAAAAGATCAAAAAGGCCCAAAATAATGGAGCATCTATGCCAATTAAAAGTAAAGCAATATAACTTAGAGATCCGGTAAGTAAACTTATTAATGTTTTTACAGAGATATAACGACCAATCGATTTATCCAGCTGGCTTAAAACAGTTATTACGTCTTCTTGTTCTTCTTTTTTAGCGTATATTATGTTAATCTTTTTCGCGAAAAAAGGTTCTTCGAGTAAAAGGAATAAGGTATAAATTAGAATCAAAAAAGCATCTCCAAAAATTTCGGTTATTGAATTAAACAGTACCGATAAAAGATTGGTGTACTCGTACTTGCCAAGAAATTCTTTTGCGGAGCTAATAATATCAATATTAAACGTTGAATTTATGGCTGCAGTGATTTTTGTAATGTTATTTTGATAAACAGGTAGCTCAACCGACAACTGCTGAATGTTAACTGTAAGAATTTTAGCAATACCACCAATGATGGCAAATATTACAGCAAAACCTATAATATTTAGAATGGTATTTGGTACTTTTTCATCAATAAATTTAACTCGGTTAAGCAGATCACGAATTTCTTTAATCAGAAACCAAAAGATAAGAGCAATCACAAAAGGAATAAGGAGGTTTTTTCCATAAATAAGCATAATTACTATTGCAAAGGAAATTAATAAACTATTGGTTATGCGCGATGCTTTCATGGGTATTGATTTTGGTAAAAAAGATAAAATTAACTAATCTTTTAATAAAATGTAAAGTTATTAAAGAGCTTTCTTTTTCTGTTTGGCAAAATGAACCATATAGATTCCGAAGATTACAATCAGCCCACCGGCAATTTGCCAAAGAGTAAGTTCTTCACCTAAAATCCAAAATGCAAATATACCTGCTAAAACAGGTTGTGCAAGTAATGTTGGTGCAACCAGAGAAGCGGGTAAATATCCTTGTGCAAAATTGATTAAGAACCAGGCTCCAGCCTGAATCATTATTCCCATAATAAGAAACACAATCCAGGTGTTTGCTGAATATCCACTAAATTCATAATTCTGAATCAACATGGAAATCCCCAAAAAAACGGTTGTGGCTAGCGAGCTGATGAATAAAAAGGAAATTGTATTTAAATATTTTCTTCCTAGTTGTGCAAGAAGCATAAAACTTGCATAAAATATCCCTGCAAAAAGGCCTAAAATCAATCCTTTAAAAATCCCGTTAGGCTCAAAAAGATCCTGAATAATTAAAAAACTTACTCCGGTTAAAGCAATTGAAAGGCCGATCCAGAATTTAGATGTTTGTCGTTCTTTTAAAAACAGAAATGCCCCTATCCCTACCCAAAGTGGTGCTAAATTTCCAACCAATGTTGGCATAGCAGCATTTGATGCCATGATTCCTGCGGCCCACATAATCATATCTGTTGCAAGGCATAATCCTGCTATAATTGCAAAAAGAATTCCTCTGGAATTTAATTTCTCTTTACTTTTTACTCGTGAAATGACAAAAGGAATGATAAGTGTAATTGTTCCAAAAAGTAATCGATAAAAAACTGAAACCGTTCCGGGAACTCCTGCATATTTTATGAGTACGGGTGAAAAAGCAATAAGTATTGCTCCAAGAATAAGGAAAATATAAGATTTTTTTATGCTGTTCATTGCTCTAATTTTGTCGCAATGTAAATAAAATATCAAAATGAGGAATCGACTTGACTATAAATTTAATGATTGTAAAAGGATTGGATCTCCATGTGAAGGATAAACGATATCAACGAACAAATTCTTCAGCTTTTTTAAATAATTCACGTTATGATTCTGACTACCTGGCAATAAACCTTCTTCATTTATAAGATCATCTAAAAATAATTCGCCATTTTCGGTTAAAACGCCAACAGAATTTGAATGTCCTGGTAAATAAAGCACACGGGCATTTAATCCGAATTCTGAAAGATTAGATCCTTCGTCAATAATTAAGTCTGGTTTGAAGTTAGTTTTTTTTGAATTGGTAAAAAATGTGTTCTTAAATGATTTTAGTATAGAGTTCCAGAAATTAAAAGGTTCGGGTTCATTTATTAATTCCTTATCCAGAATGTGCAGTGCAATTTTTGATTTATACTTTTCTCGCATAAGTGAATAAGTGTTGTTATTATTAGAATTGTTGTGAGTAAAAATGATGAGATTTAGATTGAAGGAAATACATCCACGTAGGTTAAGTTCTTTTTCAAGTTGTTCGTAATTCGTTTTTTCACCTGTTACAATTAAAATGAATCCTTTTTGAGTTTCAATTAAGTAGCAGTTGCCTGATAATCCTCCTGGTTCTATGGTTTTAATAATCAGTTTCATCGCTTTCAGTTTAACAAATAAACATTCCTTTTCCACTCAAGCCTGTTTGTCAGACCTCCAAAAGAGATTTACAATTTTCATTTGATTAATAATCCAAGTTAGGATCTTTACTCTAAGATAATATTAATAGAAAAAACCCTGTTCTAATTTATTTTTTGCTTTTCTTCGCTTTTGGATTAAAATCCAATGCATACTGAATCCACTCTTCCAAATCTGATTCCAAATCAACAGCAATGGGTTCTACATATAAGAATCCTTTCATTGGACGTTTGGTAAAATCCATCATTCGGCATCCGGTTCGTTTCAGTAAGTCATCTTGAATTTCCGGATCAATTCTAATCATTAAATTATCTTTGATTATGCCTAAGCACATTTTTTCATTTACCATAAAACTTAAACCTCCCATCATTTTCTTTTCACTAAAAGCGATGTTTTTGTCCTTTAATATTCGATAAATACGTTCTGCAAGGAAATTATCGTATGCCATAGCTATTATGTACTATAAAAATTTAAATGTTCAATTTTAGTTTAAGCCCATAAGTTCTTGTGCTGGGTAGACTAAAATCGTTTATTCCGCGATAGAATTGGTTGTAATTAAATTGAATGTTACTTTGGTTATAATCATGATTTTTTGCCCATGTATAGATATTTGTCCCAAACAAGGTACAAGTTAAATTAAACTTTTCCATAAAACGAAAATCATAGGAAATACTTATTTCATCAATAGAAAGAGATGTGGCATCCATTATTGCATACTCATCTACATCTGCCATGTAGTTATAATAATCTTTCGCATTAACCAATATGTTATTTGGAACGTAGGAATTGCTTGTTTCATCCCACATAACTCCTTGTCCAACGACACCTCTATTTCTATCCACCGTGTGATAAGATGACCCAGCCGTGGTTGACATCCAGAAGAAAGGAGAGTAATATACTCCTCCTTTTGAGTAATTTAAAAGCAGTGAGATTTTAAACTTATAAATGTTAAGGTTATTACTAAAATACATAATGTAATCAGGATTTACGTCGCCCAAAACTGCGTAATTATTATCTTGTCTTGGTAATCCATTACTGAAAACAATTTGGTCTTCATCCTTCAAAAATTGCGAACCATACAAATTGCTTACAGGAAGTCCAACCCTACTTTGAACATTTACATTCCAGGATCCACTATTGATAATAGCTGCAAAATTTCCTAAATCAACAACTTTATTTCTGTTTTTAAAGTAAGTGAATTCAGATTTCCATGAAATATTTTTTGTAATAATGGGAACCATGGCTAAGTTAAATTCGAATCCTTTATTTTCAACCTTGCCAATATTGTTGTATGTACTTAAATAACCTGTCACACCAGAAACATAAACTACAACAGGGCTATTCTCGGTCATATTTGAATACCAATTCCCTTGAACAGATACTCTGTTTTTTATGAATCCTATAACATAACCCAACGTATTTTGGGATGTTGTTGGAAATTGATTGTTATTACTATAGAATGTATTTATTGGAACATTATTTAATCCAACTTTTGAATACCCACCATGCAAATTTAGCTGAGAAATAATATGAGGGACTTTTAATAAACTACTAAATTCAAGGCCAACGGATAATGCAGGATATATTGGAGTTTTAACATTTTCTATAATATTAAAGACATCTTTGCTCAATGTGAATTGTGAATAAAGAATATTGTAACACGAGTAAGATAAGCCACCATAATATCCAGTCGTTTTATCATTATTCTTACTACTTATGACCGTCTCTATACTAGACTCAAAAGGTAGATTTGTATAGTATTTCTTATGCTCTTTTATATTTTTATAAAATCCGGCAAAATGATTAATAAAATGATTTTTCCCAATTTTAAGATCAAAATTATAAAATACATTATGTCTTATATTCTTTTCGTCATATGTTTCTTTTCCTGAATTATTATAATTTGGAATATTATTATCGATTCTTAATTCAGAGTTAATATTGTTATATCCTCCGATATAATTAATTGAAAATCCTTTAAGCACATCTAATTTAACACCATAGCTGCTAAATAAATTATTTCGATTCATATCATGCCTGTTTTCATAAGCTAAACTCCAGGGATTTGGTTGAAAGGAATAATTGTAATTAAAAAATTGAATGTCTTTTTGTCCTGCCTGCCAATAATCTTTTAAGCTATTCATATCAACTTGTCTGCCAAGCCAAGGGAATATAGCCATTGGATTTAAATCATTATAGTCTCCTGGTATTATTAAATTTGATTGTTCTAAAATCGTATTATTAATCGATCCAAATATGTTTAGCCTATCAAAGAAAGTATAATCAAGATTAGTTGTAATTGTATTCTTCGTTAAAGATGAATTTGGACTAACATTATCGGCTTGCACGTTTGTATATGAAACCCTTATCCCTCCATATTTATTTACCCAGGAAATTCCTAAATTATTGGCATAGGTCATGGCTGTTTTAAAGTAATCTTTCATATTATTGGGATGTGATACCCAAGGTGTTGGTGTAATATAACTATCAAAACCGTTCAGTATTGCTTGTTCACGGGCCCAGACATCACCACCTCGCACGGTAACAATTTCTCCGTTAATATATCCTGCAGCAGGACCGTCAAATTGAGTTATCATTAATCCAATATCTAATGGTGGGCCCCAGTTGTAGTCTATCCCATCATTGATTCCCCCACCTAAACCATCAAAATATTCAAACTGACCATAGCTGCCTTGCCCGTAAGAATTTTGAAATTCAGGAAAATCTGCAATTTGACTTGCCAGAAATGAAGTGTTAAAATCAATGTGCAGGCCTTTTTCTTTTGCTTTTTTAGTTTGAATTATTATGGCTCCATTTCCGGCCTGGTTTCCATATAATGAAGCAGCTTGTCCTCCTTTTAAAACGCTTACAGATTCAATATCATCTAAATTCCAGTCGTTGGCTAAATTCCCAAAGTCGAACCCGAAAGTTGAACTTATTTGATTTGTAATGGGAATACCATCAATTACGATTATAGGTTGGTTGCTTGAACTTATATTTTTTTCACCGCGAATAAAAAAGAAAGATGAGGCATTATTTCCCCAGGTTCCTGTTTGAACCTCAACGCCATTCATTTTTCCCCTTAGGGTACTTAAAAAATTTACAGAATATAAATGATCGAATTCCTTTTCTGTAACAATTTCTATTTCCGAATAAATTGTGTTTAAATGTTCGGTTATATTTAAAAAGACTATACTGCTATCTTTTGTTAACAGGGTAGTGTCATTTTCCTGGGCATTAATAGAAAAAACTAATATTGGAATTAGCAAAACAGTCAGAAAATATTTAATCATTATTATAAGGTTAATCAAGGTTTATAAATGAATATGAAAATACTATTTAGTTATTAATTTACCAACAAAAATTTAATATGGGAGATATATAAATAAATTTACAATAATATAAACTTAAAATTTAGATTCTTGTAATGTGGATAAAGTTGTTTTTGAAATACCAACATCAAATAAATATCGTTTTAATTACTTATGTATTAAACATTTTTTTATATCTTGAGTTTTCTTAACAAGAAAGTATTAAAATGAAAATTTACTGGAGCTTAATTTTGTTTTCGATTATAATATTATCCTTTTCTTGTATAAAGGATGCCCCAAGTGATTTTGACAATCCCGAATCAACATGGAATCCAAGCTTTTCTTTTCCCGTTGGATATACTTCATTAAACATGAACGAAGAAAGTGGTTTCAACATGTCGCTTTTAAATGATCTTGACAATTCTGGTTATCCCGATTGGATTGACGAGATTGATGTCCCGATGAGCTATTCTATGCCATTCGATATGCAGGAACTCAACAATCTTTCCGATCAGATTATTCTTATCATGTTTCGGTTAAATACCTACAACGGTTTTCCGGCTATTGCGAAGGGACAGGTTTATTTTATTGATTTGTATGGACAGGTTGTTGATTCTATGTTTGTAGATGGTCCCTTAAATATGGAGGCAGGCAAATTAGCCGGTGATGGACAAACAGTAAACCCTACACACGATCAGAACGATGTTGTTTTCGATCAGGATAAAATTGATGATCTGGCTAATGTAAGATATATTTTAATTGAGGGAGCCATACTAAATGTATCACTAGATAGTACATTGATAGATTATTATCGGGGATATTCCCTTGAGTTGCAATTAGGTGTACAGGCAGAACTTAACATGAGCCTTTAAGGTGATTTTCAAATGACAAATTTCAAATTTCATAACAGAACATTTATACTACTTGTAATTTTGTCATTTGTTGTTCCTTCAATAATAAAAGCGCAGCAAAACAATACTTTTTATTTAATGCATGATGTTCCTCAGTCAAAGTTGTTAAATCCGGCGGTGCAAATAAAGTGTAAATGGTTTGTTGGTTTCCCTTTGCTTACTTCAACACAATTGAATTATAGTAATTCAACTTTCTCATTTAACGAACTTTTTACTACCAGCAACGGTTCAGCTTCGTTAGATATTGGAACATTTTACAACAATATAAAAAAAACGAATTTGTTGAGTACCGAGCTACATCTTGATCTTATTTCTGTCGGGTATCGATTTAGTGATTATTATGTCAATTTTAATATCGCCGAAAAGATTAATATTGGATTAACCTATCCGGGAAGTATAATGGATCTTGCCTGGAAAGGGAATACCCAGTTTTTAGGCGAAACAGTAGAGTTTAATAATCTTCGCACACATTCTGTTTATTATCGCGAATATTCATTGGGAGTTTCAAAGGTTTGGGATGCATACAATATTTTTGGGATTCGAGCAAAGCTATTATTTGGCAAGGCCAACATTTATTCAGGCAAATCTGAAATGAGTTTGTATACCGACCCAAATACTTTTGATTTACATGTTGAGGGAGATATTAATGTAAATACCTCGTTCCCAATAACCATTACACAAAATAGCGATGGGAAAATCAACGGATCAGAAATGGGTGATATTGATATTGTGAGCTTTTTAATGAATGGAAAAAATAAAGGATTTGCTTTAGATTTAGGTTGGATTTATAAATTTTCTGAAAACATTACATTATCTGCAAGTTTACTTGACTTGGGTTTTATCCGTTGGAAAAGCGATGTAAACAACATTCAGATTTCCGGATCATTTGACTATACCGGAACAGGATTAGGTAGTAATTTTAGCAGTACCGATTATATGACCCAGTTAAGCGATTCCATTGCAGATGCTTTTAACCAAACAGTTACTCAGGATAATTATTATTCGTGGCTCCCGACTCAGATTTATTTAGGAGGAATGTATCAATATCGTCCAAAACTTGGAATAGGAGCTGTGAGCCGTAATGTCATTTATAGAAATAAACTGCATTCATCATTCACATTATCAGCAAATACTACTATTTGGAATAAGTTCTCGGCGAGTTTAAGCTGGTCTTATTTGAACAATACCTATAAAAATATTGGTTTGGGTCTGGCCTGGCATAGTCGTGGATTACAATTCCACATGATTAGTGATAATGTACTTGGAATTATAAAACCATTAGATACCAGAACGTTAAATCTTCGGTTTGGATTTAGCTTTTTATTTGGTTGCCCCAAAAATAAAGAAGAAGAACAAAAAATGAGTAATCCCTACAACTCACAAAATAACGGTAATTGCTTTTGGGCAAAGAAGATGGATAAAAACTACAAGGATTTTTTAAAAAAGAAAAAGAAGAATAATAGGAAATGATTTTAGTTGTGTTCCCGAAAACTCCTTATATCAGTAATCATTTCAATTCTAGAATTTTATAAATCTTACTTTCTACAAATTCCTTAATCTCAAATGCAAGGTTTTTGTATTCTAAAGTCTCTTTTTCATCTGGAATATACGTGTCTCCCGGATATCTTGCATCAACTCCAAAATCACTTAATTCTTTTGGATCAATTTCAGCAAAATCTTTGTCTATGTCAGAACATTCTGAAAGCAAAAATTCAATGTTATGTGTTTTTTTAATATCAACTCCATTTGCAATTAAAAAAGCTTTTAGAAATTTCTCCACCGCTTGTTGACAATGAAAACAAACAGAAGTAGTGGCAACAATCTCAAATTCAGTCAACTTGTTAATAACCAATAAATCCTCATTAGCTTTTAGTAACCACTGTTTTATAAAATCTACCGTGGCCTTATTCATAAAGCAACTCCTTCCCTTAGAACTTGTTTAAGAATGTGTCCCGTAATTTCTTTTTTAGATTTAATTTCGTCTTCACTTTGGATTAATATATCAGCCGGAATTTTGAACCGTGCTAATTCTTTTCTCAACAGAGATTTAAGAGTTCTTTTTTTTCTGACATCGATTGTGTCTTTGGTAATAATAAGGAAATCATAATCACTATCGTTGCTATTATCTTTTCTTGCACGAGAGCCAAACAAAAGAATTTTGCTATTCGGAATGATCCTACTAACTATCTCTTTGATAATTGAAAATGTATCTGTATTGTTATTAATCATGTTACAAATTTATATCTATCTCAAAAATAATCAAAAATTTTCAATGTTTGAAACCATGAGATTTTATTGCTTGTAACTTGTTGTCATAATTAACATTCCATTCTCTGCAAGTTTAATTGAGTTGGGATTTATCTCTTTGAAAAGCGAAGTAAGATGACAACTAATTGGCATATACTAATCACCGCTCACTATTTTTGTTGACTTTTAATCCTTCTTTCATTAATTTCGTCTATACTTTCAGATTAATAAATACTCATTTAATAAAACGATATCATGAAATTTAATCAACAAAAGTCCTTTTTGAACAAAAGCTTATTCTTGTTTTTTGTAGCAGGAATAATGATAACAGGCATAACATCATGTACTAATGTGCCAAAAAAAGTGGAAGCTCCTATTATTGGTAAAGCCGATTTAAAATTGGAATCTGATTTGATGACACCCGAAGTGCTTTGGTCGTTTGGTCGGTTAAACGATGTTCAGGTTTCTCCCGATGGTAAAACTTTGCTTTACGGTGTTTCTTACTATTCAAAAGAATTGAATAAAAGTAATCGGGAGCTATTTACCTTAAGCATTGATGGTGGAACACCTAAACAAATTACAAAAACAGCCGGAGGTGAATATAATGCTATCTGGTCGGTTGATGGAAGTAAAATTTATTTTCTTGCAGCAGCTGAAAATGGATTACAAATCTTTTCAATGAACCCTGATGGAGGCAATAGATTACAGATTTCCAGTATTCCTGATGGTGTTACAAATATCAAGCTTTCGCCAACGGGTGAAAAAATGCTGTTTACCAGCGAAGTTAAAGTTGAGCAAAATGTTCATGATATGAATCCGGATTTACCTCTGGCTGATGCAATGATTTATGATGACCTGATGTATCGCCATTGGGATGTGTGGGAAGATGGATTTTACAGCCATGTTTTTATTGCTGATTTGGTAAACGGTAAAGTTGGAAATGCAAAAGACATTATGGAAGGTGAACCCTTCGATTCTCCTCTAATGCCTTTTGGTGGAATCGAACAAATTACCTGGAGTCCCGACTCTAAAACAATTGCATATACCTGTAAAAAACTTAGTGGTAAAGATTATACAGTTAGCACAAATTCTGATGTTTATCTCTACAATATTGAAACTGGCAAAACAACTAATTTTACCGAAGGAATGCCAGGTTACGACTGGACACCGCTTTACTCACCCGATGGAACAAAGCTGGCATGGTTGAGTATGAATCGCTCAGGGTTTGAGGCTGATAAAGAACGATTATTTATTGCTGATTTAACAAGCGGCGAAAAGAAAAATTATTCAGAAAATTTTGATTACAGTCCCTCAAGCATGGAGTGGAGCCCTGACGGAAAATCAATAGTTTGTGTTGTTGGAATTGATGCCTCTTTCCAGGTTTATAAGATTAACATTGAAACAGGAGAATTTAAACCAGTTACTCAAGGAATGCACGATTATCATTCAGTGGCAATTGCCGGTGATCAGTTAGTTGGAACAAAAGTTTCTATGGTAAAACCCGAAGAAATTTATGCTATTAATCCTGAAACAGGAGAAGAAACAGAACTAAGTTTCGAAAACAAGCATATTCTGGATCAATTAGCTATGCCAACCATCGAAAAACGAATGGTTAAAACTACAGACGGCAAAGACATGCCAACCTGGGTTGTTCTGCCACCACATTTTGATGTAACTAAAAAATATCCAACATTATTATTTTGCGAAGGTGGTCCACAATCTCCATTAAGCCAGTTTTGGAGTTATCGTTGGAATTTTTCTATCATGGCAGCCAATGGTTACATTGTTGTAGCACCAAATCGTCGTGGTGTTCTAACATTGGGTCAGGAGTGGACCGATCAGATTAGTAAGGATAATGCAGGACAGGCCATGAAAGATTTGCTTTCTGCCATTGATGATGTAAAAAAAGAACCTTATGTTGATGAGGAAAATCTTGGAGCTGTAGGTGCTAGTTTTGGTGCTTTTTCTGTATTCTGGTTAGCTGGAAATCACGAAAAAAGATTTAAAGCATTTATTGCTCATGATGGTGTATTCAATTCCGAAATGGAATTTATGACTACTGACGAATCATTCTTTGATATTTGGGAAAAAGGTGGTGCTCCCTGGGAAAAGGATAATAAAGTGGCTATGAAATCGTATGCCGGATCAGCTGATAATTTTATTCAAAATTGGGATACTCCTATCTTGGTAATTCATGGCGGAAGAGATTATCGTATTCCTTATACGCAAGGTATGGCGGCATTTAACTCAGCCCGTTTAAGAGATGTTAAAGCCCGGTTTTTGTATTTCCCAGAAGAAAACCATTGGGTATTAAAACCCCAAAACGGAATTCTGTGGCAACGCACATTCTTTGATTGGCTTGATCAGCATTTAAAAGAGTAAATACGATAAAACAAAAAACCCAACGAATTTCGTTGGGTTTTTGCTGTCTTGAAGAGTGTAAAAAAATAACAACAAGATTTCCTAATCGATTTTTACGCATACAGTTAAAGATTTAAAAAAAGAAAATATTACATTTGAGACTTTTAAAAAACACCCATTTTATTTTTTAACACTTTAAGAATAACCTAAAACGATGAAGATGATTAAAAATTTGCGGATAATTTCCACAATTTTCTTCCTGACTGGAATTTTATTTGTAGTTAAGGCTCAGGAAATTACAAAACCTACTAAAGTATCAAAAGCTGCTTATTGTGATAAAATAGAATCATTTAAAAGCTTACCTACAGGCAGATTAGAAAGAGAAGAGTTTGTTAGAAATGCTAAACTAAAAGAAAGAATTTTCCCAAACAAGGGAAATGTTCCGGTATTGAAAGAAGATCCTGTATGGCAAAAGAATAATGGTACGAGGAAATCTCAGGCAAAAGCATCATTGCTAAACTTTGATGGACAAAACACATACTCTATGCCATCCGATTGTAATGGCGAGATTGGAACAAATCACTTTTTTCAAGGTGTAAACACTACGTTGGCTATATACGATAAGGCTGGCATCTTGGTATCCGGTCCCACCGATTACAATACTCTTTTTAGTGGTGTTACAGGAGCCTCAAAAAATGACGGAGATCCGATCATTTTATATGACAGCGAAGCAGGAAGATGGATGGCTGCCGAATTCTCTCTTGACCCACATTATATGCTAATTGCAGTATCTGAAACAGACGATCCTACCGGAGCATGGTACCGATGGTCATTTGTAATGAACGGCATGCCAGATTACATGAAATTTGGTGTTTGGCAGGATGGTTATTACATGGCAACAAATACAACTTCTGGAGATGATATTTATGTTTTTGAAAGAGATGTTATGATAGCTGGGAGTTCTGATCCTCAGATGATTCAGTTTGACAATCCAAACAGACCAAACTCAGGATTTCACACTCTTGAACCTTTGGATAACGATGGTGTATTTGCCCCAAGTGGAACTCCTGG
Organism: Bacteroidales bacterium; assembly: GCA_003446015.1. GTDB lineage: Bacteria > Bacteroidota > Bacteroidia > Bacteroidales > UBA12077 > UBA12077. The sequence goes on from DMBU01000154.1 coordinate 85,326, forward strand.
CCAATTTATTACAATAAACGACAATGCCTGGGGTGGTGTTAATGACGAAGTTTGGATTTATGAATGTGATGTCGATTGGACAACACCGGTAAATTCAACATTTGAAAGAACACAACAAATACAAGTGTCTGATTTTGATGCTGATTTTGGCACAAGTTGGGAAAATATTCCACAACCAGGGACAAGTCAAAAATTGGACGCTATTCCGCAAATATTAATGTATAAAACACAGTATAGAAATTTCGGCTCTAGTCAGTCTATTGTTTGTGTTCATACAGTTGATGTTGATCATACAGATCATGCCGGACTTAGATGGTACGAGCTTGAAAATACGGGTTCCGGATGGACTCTTCGTCAGGAGGGAACCTATGCACCTGATGAGCATAGCAGGTGGTTAGCTGCAATTGCAATGAATGCAAAACATGAGATCGCCTTGGGTTATTCTATTTCCAGTTCAACAGAATATCCAGGGATTCGGATTGTTGGACAATCTGCCGGCGAAAATGCTAATGCAAGTGGAATACTTGATATAGCAGAAGAAATAATTCATACCGGTACAAAGTCACAAACAAGCGCCGAACGTTGGGGAGATTATTCTCTGCTTTCTGTTGATCCACAGGATGATCACACATTTTGGTTTACCACGGAGTATGTAGGTTCAACTACAACCAAATCATCAAAAATTGTTTCATTTCAGTTTTCTGCCCCTAATGATCCTGGAATTTTTAAAGCAACGGCTGTTAGTGGTTCTCAAATTGATCTGTCATGGATCCGCAATGAGGATGAAAACGATGTTCTGATTGCATTCTCACTTGATGCAGAATTTGGAGTTCCAACCGATGGGAAAACTTATGTTGCAGATGATACCATTTTTGGAGGTGATACTATATTGTATATCGGAGCTTTAGAATCGTTTAATCATATGTCATTAGCTGGTGCTTCGCGTTATTATTATAAAGCGTGGTCACTCTTAAATACTACCCCCGAATATTCAACAGGAGTAACAACCAATGCAAAAACATTAAGCACAACACCAACAAATCATGTAACGGATTTCGCTGCAGGAACTCCAGGAGGAAATATTGTTCCATTAAGCTGGACAGATGCAACATCAGATGTTGTTCCCGATGGATATATCATTAAAGTAAGTGACACTGACTTTGGATCAATTGTTGCTCCCGTAAATGGTGCCGATGAAGATAATGACACAGACCTTTCTGACGGAACCGGTTCGTATAAAGTACAACAAGGAAAAGGTTCTATAAATTATACAGGATTAAGTGTATTAACAACTTATTATTTTAAAATATATCCTTATACAAATTCGGGTGCATATATACTTTATAAAACAGATGGTACTGTGCCAGAAGTTGAAGCTACAACAACAATTTCATATTGTAGTTCCAGTTACTCCAACACCAGCGATGATTGGATAACAAACGTAAGTTTTAATACAATTGATAATACCACAGGACAAGAAGGAGAAGGAAGCTATGGAGATTATACTTCAATATCAACGGATGTTGAAATTGGATCAAGTTATGATTTAAGTGTTTCTTTTTCTTCGGAAACATATACAGAACATGTTTGGGCCTGGATTGACTGGAATCATAATGGTGATTTTTCTGATGATGGAGAAGCTTATGAAATAGGTCAGGGAGTCTCAACTACGGTAAGTACTTCGATAGATATTCCTGTTGATGCATATAAAGGATCTGTAAGAATGCGCGTAACCGAAGAATGGGACAATGATCCTGAACCATGCGGTGGAGCTGAATATGGCGAAACAGAAGATTATACCTTAAATGTTATTGATGCTTGCACGCCTCCTGATATGCAAGCTACTGATTTTGCTTTAGGAACAATAACTTCTAACTCCATTGAAATAAACTGGACAAGTGGAGATCAAGATGTATTAGTTGTTGCAAAACGCGACATGGCTGTATCTTCTCTCCCTGTAAACGGGATATCTTATACTGCAAACAGTATATACGGAACAATTGGCACTGAAATGTCTGATGGTTATGCTGTTTTTGGTGGAGTAGGCGAAACAGTTAATGTTACTGGTTTATCGGATACTACAGAATATTTCTTTAAAGTTTTTACATATATCTCTAGCGAGAACTGCTACAATAAAGTTACTCCGGCAGAGGGCCAAGGGAAAACCTATGGAATGCCTGTTGTTACAACAAATGAAATTTCTAATATCACATCAAATTCTGCAACAATTGCGGGTGAGGTGATAACTGATAACGGATCAAACATTATAGAAAGAGGTGTTGTTTACAGTTTATCAACAATTCCTACAACTGAAAATAGTAAAGTAGTTGCATCAGGAACTGAAACAGGATCTTATACAGCAGATATTTCTTCGCTTATTCAAAATACGCTGTATTATATTAGCGCTTATGCAATAAACGAATATGGAACTGCTTACGGAGAAGAAAAAACTTTTAGAACTGAAATTTCCACAGGAATCCCTATCCACGATAAAGATGTTGTAAAAGTGTATCCTAATCCATCATCAGGGAATTTTAAAATAGTTCTTCCTATAGAGAAAGAATCCTTTGATCTGCAAATAACTGATATAAATGGTAAAGTTATATTGCATAAAGCAATAAAATCTGAAGAAACTGAAATTGATTTGTCAGATAAGGCAAAAGGAATTTACTTTTTAGAGATAAAATCAGCTGATTTTTCATATTCAAAGAAAATAATTTTTCAATAATTAATTATAAACTTAATTAGAGTTTGTCTTTATACAAGGCAAACTCTTTTTTTACTAAAAAATGAAAAGAATTCTGACATTTATAATTGCAAGTTGTATATCAATTGCATCTTTGGCACAGTTAACAAAAGAGCCATATTTGATTTATACTGGAAATTTCGAAACAATGAAAGTGATGTTTCAAGCAAAAGAGCCCCAGGTTTATATTGTTTCTTATGGTTTTACTGAAAATTACGAAATTGGCTCTGCACAAGTCTCACAACTAAATAAAGGCAAAAATGAAAATATCTTTGCGTATACCTTTAATTTTCTTAAGCCAAATACAAAATATAATTATCGGATTACCGATAAACACAAACTTGAGTCTTATTCCGGACATTTTCTTACTGGAAAACAAACATCTGATAAAAAGGTATATTTTTTGGTTAAGGGAAGTGATTTTTCGGATGGAAACACAAACGATTCGCTATATAAAGCACTGATCAATTTTAAAAATCAAGAAGCAAGATATAGCTCAATAATTTTACATACAGGGAATTTAGTAAGAAAAGGTAGTTGTGAAAAAAGCTGGAATAATGATTTTTTTTTAAATAACAATAGAAATGTACGGGAACTATATGCAAATACAGCCTTGCTTTCTACGATGGGTTATAATGACGCAAAAAAGAGTCTTTTTTCAGAAAATAAAAAGCTATATAGAAAATACTTGTACTATCCATATGAATCAAAAAAAGACTGTTATTATTCAGCCAAATTTGGGAATGTGAAGTTCATTGTATTGGATCAATTTGCAGATTTAAATGAAAATTCGGAGCAATTTAACTGGCTTACTAAAGAACTTGAATCAGATTCTTTATTTCGGAAGATCGTTTTAATGCACTCTTTAATAGGGCGTGACAATTCTAAAATAAACGAATTACTCTTCTCCCTTTTCGAAACAAATAACGTAAAAGCTGTATTTACAGGCAATGTTGAGGGTTATGCTCACTTAAAAATTGGTAAAATTCATTGTTTTTCTGTAGGAGGTAAAAGCTTCACAAATAAAAAATCAAACCTTGAAATAGAAACCATAAAATCGGTTCAGGAATCTTCATTTATTGCCGTAAAATTTGAAGGAGATGATTTATCCATTTCTGTCTTCAATGCTGATATGGAAGTTATTGATTTTTATTCTTTTGAATAATTATGGACAACGCTTGATGTAAATATCATGATGCTATCGTTTGTATTTAACAAAAAACCCAACGAATTTCGTTGGGTTTTTGCTGTCCGACCAGGACAACACAAGATTTTTCTGCAAACTAATGTTTTCGGCGTTTTTGGGTGTTTTTCAAATGCAATTGTTAAACATTTGAGAAACACTATTTTTCATCTTCTGGAAGAACGTCAAATTCAATATTATCTTCATTCGAAGTAAGGTCTCCAAACATTTCATCAAATTCGATATTTTTCAAACTCTTCAAGCTTATTTTTTCCTTTAATGGTTTAAAGTGAGTTAAAAAAGTTCTTTTTATAAGTTTATAATCCAAGTAAACAAGCCCGGACCCTTTGACCGAATTTTTAACAATTAATTCTTTTAATCGCTCAAATTCAACATAGTCAATAGAATAATTAATTTGCTTTTCTAATACTTGAATTTGCTTAGTTAAATCCCTAATTTTTTGATTCAATTCGTTTAATTTGTTCTGGTTTATTTCAATCTCACTTTTTTTGAGCATTAGTTCAATATTTGTTCTCTCGGGAGATAGTTCTGATACCATTCGCCTGTCTACATGACCTTTAAAAAAATCAAATTCTTCAAAGAATTCTTGTGTTTCAAATTCTAACGCTAACGCGATCTGGTGTAATACGCTAGCTTTAAACTCATTACTCCTGATCATTTTATAAAGGCTCTGTTCAGGTATACCAGCCTTATTTGATAAATCTCTTATAGTAAGATTCCTCTTTTCTAATGCGTATTTAATGTTTTTACTAAAGTCCATAAAGTAGTTATTAACAAGCATAATTATAAAAAACACAAAATCAAATATATACAGTGTGTTAACAACAATTAATTGTCCAAAAGGCAAAATAGGTTATCAAAAAAGCAAAATCAATTATATAAAAGTATATATTTGTAATATAAAAATACGTAATAATTTCCAAAAAACATAAAAGCGATGAACAAAATTGAAGAATTAATAAAATCGAAGGAATCTAAAGGACTGCCTTTTAGACCAACTCAAGAGTTTTATGACGCTATTCAAATTAACTCAAAAAGATTTGGACTACTCAGACGAAATGAAAAACCTGCCACAGTGGATGAATTGAAGCGAATTGCAGATTATTTTGAAATACCATTAAAAGAACTAATAGAGATTTGATATGCAAAAACTTGTACTTCTAACAGAGGAAGAATTAAAAGATGCTGTTAGTTCTTCTATTAAGCTAGCTCTATATGAGTTTGAAAAAAACCGTAAAGAAAAAGAACCTGAGAAAACATACACTATTAACCAGGTTGCAAAAAAACTTGGAATGTCTTTTTCAACTGCAAAGAAACGTATTGAAGAAGGATATATAAAAGCAGCTAAAGATGGTCGAATACCACAAAGCAGTATAACTAATTATTTAAGAAACCAATAATGCCAAAAACATTGAGATAGTTAACCAAAAAATTACTTACACTTTAAATTAAAAACGATGATTAGCAAAAAAATTGAGATTCCTATTTACGACCAGAATTTGGTTGTTGTTTTTTATTCACAAGATGAATTTGAAGAATTAAGAAACCTCCTTTTTTCAGATTATAATATAAATCTGGAGGAAAATAACACCTTAGGAGCTGTTTATGCTAAAGGTGATACAGGTCATATTATTACCTGGATTGATATAGATCGAGAAAATATTTTAGCTGTAATAAGTCATGAGTCTATGCATCTGGCGGGGAAGGTTTTTATGTTAATAGGTCAGGAAATAGATTTACAGCAGTCAGAGATTATGGCGTATTTAACTGGGTGGATGTTCCAAACAATTTTAGATATTCTGCCTAAAGAAAAGATTAAAAATCGAAAGATTGCATAAAAAAGCCAGGGTGGAGGCCCTGGTCAAAATATCCTTTATGTTGAATTTAAAATAAATTAAATCATGAACAAAGCTAATGAAAAAGAAGTAATTACGCAACAAACTATTAATTTAAATAGTATTGATGCGAAGATTCTAAAGGATGCTTTAATCCAAAGCAAATTTTTAGACCAAGTAAACAACCCCCAAACAATTACAAACTTAGTTAAAGTCAATTTTACCGTCAATGATTTTTTAATTGAAAATGAAACCTTAGACAGTAAATTAGAAAAGTCGAAGCTTTCCTGTTTCTTTCAGGGATATTATGAATTATGCAAGGAGCTTATTGATTCAAAAAGTAAAGTTGAAGATATTAACCCCGATACTCTAAAAAAATTATTATTAAAGTCTAGGGTATTCGATAATATTATCGATGCTGCAGAGCTTGTTTCGTTTTATACTGCTGTAATCCTTTTAGTTGATTCAATGTTCCAAGATGAAATCACAGAACCAAAAGAGAAAAGTAAAATACTATCTCTGGTTAACCTATACAATAAATTTCTTAAAGAGCTTATTTCAAAACTGGAACTATGAAAACAACAGCTCAAACAAGTAAATCGCAAAGAATCAATTTGCGAATGCGAATAAATAACCAGGTGCGTGACACAAAGGAAAGTATTGTTACAAACCTTATGACAAAACATAATTTAAGAGATTTTGATAAAGGTCTTATGTTATTTGTTCGTTGTATGAATGATCAAAAAGTAAGGAATCTAATTATTTCAGTTTCCGAAAACCATGTACAATAATCTTTAAGCCCCGATAATCCGGGGCTTAATAAAATTTCAATTATGAAAGCAGACGTTAAAACCCTAAATATTAAACCAATAATTGAAAAAGAAACAGGGTTAAAATTCTTTAAAAATGGAAGATCACACATTCTAGAAAAATGCCCTTTTTGTGGTTCCGGGTCTGGTAAAAATAAAAGCCCGGCTTTAAGTATAGATCAAAACAAAAATATCTTTAATTGTTTTTCTTGTGATAAAAAAGGGAATACTATTGAGTTTATTAGATATTTTAAGAATCTGGAAAAGAATGAAGCTATTCAATATCTGATCAAAAATTATTCTGATACTCCAATAGTTGAAATAAATAAACAGGAATCAGAACAACCCGATTTATCAAAACGCATATTTGCAATTCAAAAGAATAATACTAAAATAGCTGATGAGTATTTAAAAGCTCGTGGCCTGGATATTTCTAAAATAAATGGGTTTTATTTTTTTGATTCATATAAAAACTCTGTATGTTTTATTGATTCTTACAGTCAGTTAATAAATTATAGAAGCGTTGAAGACAATCAAAAAGGATTTGTAAAAGGTTCTAAAATTGAAAATGCCATTTATGATAAGACTTTCATTCCAAATCTAGACAAAATATATATAACTGAAGGAGTAATTGATTCCTTGACATTATTTCAGGTTGGAGTTTCTGCAGTATCGGTATTTACATCGAAAAATGAAATTACCAGTAAAGAAAAATTTAATAAATATTTTAGTTCTAAAAATGTTATCCTGGCTTTTGATAATGACGAAGCCGGGCAAAAATGCACAGAGTATTATCAAAAATTTATTTTAAATAATTACCCAGTTACCAGTTTAAAAATACTTTCTCTTCCAGATAATAAAGATATTAACGATTTGTTGCAATCTAAAGCCCTTGAGAATTACATATTTGATTATGCAAATTACCAAACAGTTAAGCACGATTATAAGAGTGAGATAATTCAAGATAGTAAAGACCAGGATAAAGAACACGAGGAAAAAGGGTACTTTATTGAAGATTCACAGTATTTTAAAAAAAGGTCAATTGGTAAAGGCAAAACAATAAAGGAGCGTTTATCAAATTATGTAATGCAAATCATTTTCCATATTCGTGACGGCTCACAGGATAGTAGAAGACTTATAAAAATTCAAAGAAATGATGGCGAAATTAGTCTAATAGAGTTGAAAACATCCGAATTATTATCACTAGAAAGATTCAATAGTATAATTGGTTCTAAATTGAATAAAGGATGTAATTTCATTGGTCAACACAGAGAACATAAGAATATAGTTTCATTTTGTTATGATGATGAAAGAACAGTACTTCCTTTGTATACACTAGGTTATAATAATGAATTTGAATTGTTTGCATTTTCAAATCTGATTATTAATAAAAACAATGAGATTGTAAGACCTGACGAGCTGGGAATATTGTATGATAATGATAATGTTTATTATTTGCCGGCTTCATCAGAAATAAACATTTTAAATAAAATTGATCTTGCCAACATTGATTTTTTCTATAAAGAAGGAAATATAAACTTTAAAACATGGTCTGAACTCCTTTATAAATCCTATGGAATAAAGGGAGTAATTGGTATATGCTTTTTAATAAATTCATTGTTCCGGGATTATATTTTCAATGAAATTGGTTTCTTTCCTTTCCTATATTTATATGGTGAACCTGCAACCGGGAAAACATCCTTTATTTCATTTTTGATCAATGTTTTTAATAATTCCCAGGGAGATAAGGGACACTCATTAAATAATTCTACGGGTAAAGGACTAGGAAGGACACTAGCTCAATATAAAAATTACATTGTTTACTTTAAAGAGTATTCTCAGGATGTAGATAACGAAATACTGGAGTTGTTAAAAACCGGGTATGATGGGAGCGGATACACCCGGGCAAACAAAACAAACGACAATACAACAAATAGTGTGAATATTGAAAGCTCTATTGTTTTAGATGGCAATAGCTTACCAACTTATGAAGCTGCAATTTTTGACCGTATTTTATTACTCGAGTTCGATAATCCAAATTTTAGTAAAGAATCTGAGACGGCTTTTAACGTATTGAAAGAAGAGATGAAAAACGGATATGGACAGATAATAAGAGAAATAATACAGCATAGAGCCTATTTTAAAGAGAAATTTCATGATATATATTCTCAAATAACAAAAAGTATTAAATATGACAAAGTCGAGAGAATTGATGGTGTTAATTTAAATGAATTAAGAGATCGTACAATTAAACACATAGCTTTTATTTTAGCTCCTTTACAAATAATGCAGGATAAATTAAGCTTTCCTGTAATTGATAAAAGAGTTATCCAGGAAATAATAAAATATAGTATTGAAAAAGAAAAAACACTGTACTCACTTAAACCGATCAATATATGGTGGAAAGCAATTTCAAGCGAAGCCATGAAAAGAAATACTCAATTAACTTATGGCTTACATTATATTTTTGATATGGAATTCTTATATATAAAATTTGATGAAATGTATTCTTCCTACACTAGTTATTGCAAGGCAAATAACTATAAAATATCTGATCGTTTAGAGCTAAAGAAACTTCTTACTGATTTAAACTATAAACCATTTATGAAAGGAAATAGAAAAGACAGTTCTTATGCTCATAATCATTCAAAAATTGGTAGTTGTTTGAAGTTCAAAATAGACACCATTGAAAATCAAAAATACATAGGTGATATAGAATTAAATCTAAGAGATTATGAAACAAATTAAGATAGTTCAGTATAGTAAACCGGATTTTGATTCAGTTTATTTAAAACATCAACTTTATAGTGTTTATATAGGCGAAAGAACTCTTTACTTCAAAAATGAAGTACATGTAAAAAGGTTTATTGCTGATTCAAACAGGTTATTAAATGATGTGTTACACGCGTTAAATTATTTGTATTACAGTCTTTTTGTAGAATATAGAAAAGTATGGTTTTATTTAGGTAATAAAGCCTTGTTTGATAATAGTGAAGAGATGATAACTTCTTTGTTTAACTCAATTGAAAAGTCATTTAGCTGGTTAGTTACCCGGTCTGGAACTTCAATGAATGGTAATCCAAACTCTTTTGGATTTTTAAAAAGAATTTTAGGTCAACTATTATTTGTTGCAAACCACGTAAAAGAAGGATTTGCAACTAAAGATAGATTTGTAGATGTAAGAACAGTTTGTATTTATATTAACCAAATTAATGAATTAATTCTGAGTTTGGATAATTGGGGAAAAGGTATAAATGAAAAGTTTGATTTTTTAAAAGAAAATGAATATTGAATTTTGCGTTAATATCGTTAATTACGTTAATAAAAATAATAAACCTTAATAAATGCAACACATACATAAGAATAAAATATTAACGGTTGCTTAACGGAATTAACGAAAAAACTAATAAAGAAAAAATGCTCATTAGCGTTAATTTTTTGGGCTTAGCGTTAATTTGAAAAAAGCCTTTAAAAGATTGAAGATCAACAACAAAATAAAATGAAATTAACGGATTAACGTAATTAACGGTATTTTATATAGTGTTCCCACAGATAAAAAAAACAAATATAAAAAAGGCAAACAATTTAATATCAGTGTATTATGAAAAAAGAAAACTTGACACCAATTAAAAGAAATGACACTTGTATAGTTTGCGGTGCAAAATTTGAACCACGAAAAGACAAATTATACTGTAGTGATACTTGTAAACAAAAAGCTTATAATGATCGTAAACAAAAAGAAGAAATGGAAGGTATAGGAAATAATTCCAATTGTCTTACAAACGAAGCAAAGCAAAACATTTTATATACATTCTATTTTAAAGAGTATGAACTAGTAAAGGAGACAGCTAAAAATATAGAAGGATTTAAGCTGGCGCAAAATTTAACTCTAGAAGAATATTGCTTTTTTAGAAAAAATTTATCCGGGGAAGTTAGTATTGACTTTATTATTGAATACATTGATAACTTTGACCAAGAAGATTTAATAGATAACAATAGAAAACTAAAGAAAAAGTATGATGATTTTCTTGATATTTATCATAGTAGAAGTATTACATTAAATGAATTACCTGAATACTTAAGAGATGTTACTGAAAATTCCTAAGAAAATTTACTGTTTATTTACTGAAAATTGTTACCGGGTTTTTACTTATCATTTACGGTTTTAGGGTTTTTCTAAAACCGTTTTTTACTGCTTTAACTATCCTGTTACTAAAAAATAATTTTTGACTTACCAACATTTGACTTTTTTGTTATTGTCCAGGTTTTATATGCTCTTTTACTTTGTTCTATCATTATCATTATTATTAACATTATTATTTTTTAAGTCATGGAACAAAAAACCACAAAAAAAAGACCTATTGTAAAAAAGGTCGAAAGAGTAAGCTTTTTAGTTAAAACTAAAGGTTACAAAGAAACATTTAACACAATTGACAAGGCTCAAGCTCAATTTGATATTTTGAGAAAAAGAGCGATCAAAAACCAGACGCCGGTAAAAATTCAAATTTACGAAATTACAAAAGGCAAACCCCAGGAGCTGGTTGATGAAGTGAATATAAGCGAAAGCTATTACGAAGAGGATTAATATAAGATTTTCATATTGACCGATTATCATAGGAAAAGCCCTTTGTAAATTTTATTTACAGGGGCTTTTCTTTTCTTTATTTACCTTTTAATGTAATAGTTATGAACGAAGATCAATTGTACGTTAAATTATATAAGGCAAGCCCATATTTTATTTATTTGTTTATTCCATCATCCATATTATATGAGTTTCCTAAAATAGTTATTTATAAAAGAAATAAAGCTTTACAAATAGCTTTGTTTTGTGCCAGGCATCTCAAAATCCCTATGGGTGAAATGATGCAACTACTTTATGAAGGAGTGGAATACAATTATAAAAAAACACCCAAATCTGTTTTAATTGATTTGATTGAGGGCAAAGCAAATTATATAAATGGAGAAAGTGGAGCTGGAGAAAAAAGCGGAGTCTCAGTTTCAGCAATAGTGGATTTAATCAACTGGGTTAAGAAGCTTTTTAATAAAGCAAGTGATATTAAAGCAAGTGTTGAAGATAGCCCGGCATACGATGATTTCAAACTTGTATCTAAAAGTTTAAAAAATACTCTTTCAAAAAACTCAACTAACAAAGATAGTTCTAAAGATACAGGTAGCAAAGTAATAAATTTAACTCAATCTGAGACAAACCCAACCTTCACAAATAATACAGACCCGGGTTTAGATAGTCAAAGAGTTTTAAATTTAACACAACCAGAATCCAGTTCTAAAAATTCTAATTCTAGTAATTTTAGCAAACAAAACCAGGATTATAGTTTACAAAGAATCAATCAACCACAAAAAGCATCAATGGGAGGTATATTAATGCTCAGTTTACTATTGGGAGGTTTATTGTTAAGTGGGCGAAAGAAAAAAAGAAAATAATAACATTGGCCAATACCCATATTTTTACCGTGGCGATATCAGATCTTACACCATAAAAAAAGACGGTACTGCAGCACCGTCTTTTTTGTTGTTACTTCAGAGATCTATTTAAACTTTATTACATCGGCTTGTCCTTTATCTTTGCTAAAATCAAATATAATACCGTCGCCGTCTGGAAACTCTTTTTTAGCTTTCTTTATTAGTCGGCCCTTAACGGTTTCGTAGTCATCATTGCCAACGCCGAGTTCACTCATACCAACCTTATTTTTAACGGTTCCAAGGTATTCATATTCAGCAACAGGGTCGCAATCGGCAAATAAATAAAACCCTTGCGATTGATTAACCTTAGCTATACTTTTATCGATGTCGCCAGGTAAGGTTGCACTTACTAAAGTAATTAACGCAAGTGCGGAAAACACAATAAGTAATTTTTTCATAATCGTTAATTTTAAGTGAAACATGAAATTAATAAAATTATTTAATATCTAAAATCGTACCATCAAAATTTTAACTCCGGAATCTAGATTTTTATTTATTGTTTCTTTTTGTTTAATAATGTTAAAAATCCCATTTCTTCATATACTCTTCCTTTTTATAATCTAGTATGTTGCTGTAAATTTTTGTTGTTTTTAGGTCTGAATGTCCTAATAAATCTGAAATAATTTCAATTGGGATTCCTAGTTCTATTCCAATGGTTGCAAAAGTATGCCTGGCACAATGAAAACTAATTCTCTTATTTATTTTAGCCTCACTCATTATTTCTTTTAAATACCTGTTTGTCACTTGGTTTGCAAACACTCTGAAAATATGCATCTCCGGGTCTTTTTCTTCTATAAGTTTTTTTGCATTTTCTATTAATGGAATTTTAACCTGATGTTTGGTTTTATTCATTGTTATTTTAATCATTTTCCCATCAATATGCTTATGTTTTAAATTTTTAATGTCCTGGTACCTTAATCCAGTATAACATGAAAAAAGGAAGTATTTAAGCACGTTTTTCTGAGGTTTATTTAAATTCGTTTGGTCGATCGCTTCAAGTTTTGAAAATTCTTCTTTTGTTAAAAATTCTCTATTACCTTTTATTCCTTGTATTGGTATGTTTTTAAATGGATTTTCTTTTATATATCCCTCTGAGATTGCTTTATTTAACATTGACTTTAACACTGCTAGGGATTTACTCACAGAATTAGGCATATTGTCTAATGTAACGATCATATATTTTTTGTATACTTCAATAAATTCCTGATTAATTTCTTCAAATAATAATTGACTTTTAAATTTTCGAAGTTTGGATAAATGGGCTTCATGAGTTCTTATGGTTTCAGGCGAAAACACTCCTTTAGTTTTCTTTATTTGTATTTCCATAAATTCATAAAAAGAGCTTGAATTAATATCTGGTTTTAGAAAGAGCTTTTTAAAGTCTGAAAATGTCAAGTTTTTATTTTCAAGGGAATAGTCAAATATTATCTTACTAGCCTTGTTTAGAGCGTTTTGAATGTCTAAATTATAAGTTTGACTAAGTGTGTGTGTTTTCTTTACAAATCCTTTTTCATTCCAGTCATTTTGATTAACAGAAATATTTAAGGAATATACTCTGACTTTCCTGTTTATAGTTACTCTTAGGCAAATAGGATTCGTGCCGTCTTTTTTAGTAAAGTCGGTTCTTAAAATGATTTTTTTGTAAGCGTTTAACATGGCTTTTGTTCATTTTAAATTGTGAAACAATTGTGAAACAAAAAGCCAAAAACATTGAGAATTTAACCAATAATTATTAACCAATAAAGAACGTATGTCCTTAAAAAACAAAAGAATTGAAAACATCGTTTTCAATTCTTTTGCGTTTAAGGCTGTCCGACCAGGGCTCGAACCTGGACTCTTCTGAACCAAAATCAGACGTGTTGCCAATTACACCATCGGACAATTGATTGAGTGTGCAAATTTAAAAAAAAATCTTTGTCCACAAATTATTTTGAAAGATTTTTTAAAAAAAAGAATCTCACCCAAAAAGATTGGATTATCAAACCTGAAATTTAATAATCCAATCACACCTAAAAATCGCTCGTTAAACTAATCTTCGTAAGTTACTTTATCATATTTTTCAAGTCCTTCGTCGGTCATGATCCAAAATTTATTTACCATTTCATCGTGATCGTAATATCTGTCCAAACTAATATAATCCAATTGTTTTTCAATACTTTCATCAATATAAAGGATAAAACCTTCAGGTACCCTTACAGTGATATCTACTTCAGGAAATCTCCATCGGGCTTTATCAACCAAAGAGTAAACGGCATCGAATAAAATAACAGAGTCTTGCTGGATAACATGGTATTCAATTTCGTCTGCATTTAGTGCAGCTTCTTTTCGGCTTGCCCCACGACCTTTTTTCTCTATTTCAACAACAACTTGATCTGAATAACTATGAATAATATCTATCTCAGGGAAAGCATATAAATGTTTTTCATCATCTTCATCATACATCAATTTAAATTCTTCATCAAAAATATAAAATTTGGATGTTGCCAGTGCTTTATTTTCAGCTGTCTTTAAATAAAGGGTTTTATTAGCTGTTTCATCAATTACGATTCGATCATCATCATTTACAGAATATGAGAAGTCCTTTACTTGCGTACCAACAAGAACCAATAAAACGATTAAGCTAATGATCCATGCCAGAAAACCTATTCCAGCCACAGAACGGTCGTTAGGTCGTAATCCGAGTAAAAGTTTAAATCCGCCATAAATAATGGCAATCAGGGGAATAAAAACAACCATAATGGCACAAATTGCTATAATCCAAATGGTATTAGGATCAACAAATGAATGCACCATATCGGTAATAATCACATGATCGTTAATAATTATATTGTTCCAGGGCATAAAAGATTCTCCTATAATTAAGGTTCCTGTAAGACCAATAAGAAAACCTACACCGGTAACAACCAATACTAAACCAATAAGCGCGACTACAAATTTGAATATAAATCTGAAAAAAGCACCAATAGCATAAATGAGACTTTCGAAAAAGCCACGCGTACGATCGTAATCTCGTGAATTTTTAATATTCTTCAAGTTGTCCTTTACGGATTCGTACTCTTTACGCACATTTTTTTCAATATCCGAAATATTAAATTTTTCGCCTCGCATATCGAGTTTCTGAGCAGTGGTATGAGCTGCCGGTAACAATGCCCATAGAACAATATAAATTACACCAATAATTCCATATCCAAACATTAATAGAAAGAATAAAATTCTAATGATTAATGGATCAATATTTAAATACGTTGCTATTCCCGAACAAACACCACCCAGAATTCTGTTATCCGGATCGCGATATAATCTTTTTGAAGTTGATTCGTACTGATGATATGTTTTCCCATTACTTTCTTCCTGATCTTCAAAATCTTCAGGATGACCCATGATGTCAATGATCTCGTCAATGTCTTCCTTAGAAATAACTTGTTTTTGTTCGGAGAGTTTATTTTGCAGGATTTCTGCAATACGATGTTCAATATCAGAAATTATTTCCTTCCCTTCTTCTGTTGAAACAAAGCGCTGATTAATAGCGGTTAGATAGTTTTGCAGAATCTGATAAGCATCTTCATCTAAATGAAATATAACACCGCCTATATTTATTTTAATTGTCTTTTTCATTTTATGCTGAGTTATTTTTGGTTATTTATGGAGTTAACTGCTTCAACAAGTTCTTCCCACGAGAGTCTTAATTCGTTTAAATATTCTTTTCCTTTTTCGGTTAATGTATAATATTTTCGTGGTGGCCCTTGAGTTGATTCTTCCCAGCGATAGCTTAATAAACCAGCATTTTTTTGTCTGGTTAAAAGAGGATATAGTGTTCCTTCAACAACAATCATCTTAGCTTCTTTAACAGCTTTAATGATGTCGGATGCGTAATAATCCTGCTTGGATAAAATAGAAAGAATGCAGAATTCCAATACGCCTTTTTTCATCTGAGCTTTTGTATTTTCGAGATTCATATTTTTAAATAGTTAGAATATAGACAATAGATTTTAGTAATTAGCGACTGTTCGCATCTTGATACCTGTCTGCCTGCAGGCAGGCTCATTACTAGATACTAGAACTTCATGTTCTTTTTTACATTTTCAAACTCGTCGCGAACAGCTTTTTTAATATTTTCGAGGGTAATTGCTTCGCCTCTCATTTCCAGCTTTTGAGCTGTTGTGCTTGCTTCGGGAATAGCAATCCAGAGAATAATGTAGATCCAAAATCCTACAGAGCCGGCAAATAGTAAAACGATAAATATAATCCTGAATAAGAGAGGGTCTGTGTTAAAATAGGAACCTAAACCTCCGCATACACCACCCAAAACTCTATCGTCCGGGTCGCGATACAATCTTTTTGTTGTTTTTGAATTCATTTTTTGTCTTCTTGATTCCCAGCCAGAGCTGGTTGTTGTTTCTTTTTCGGCTTCCTCATCTTTAAAATCTTCGGGTTCGCCCATAATTTTAACTACTTTCGAAACATCAACTTTCATGATAACATCTCTTCTTTCTCCAAGCTCTTCTTTAAATAGCTCAGAAAGACGAGATTCAATGTCAGACATCACTTCTTTTCGTTCATCTTCATTCACAAATTGTTTTTCAACTGCAATGAGATAAGTGTGTAGCATTTCAAACGCATCATCATCGATGTGAAATACGATTCCTCCAAGATTTATGGTTATTGTTGTTTTCATTTTTTGATTGTTTATAGTACTATGCAATGAACATAAAATTACAATACAAAGATATATAAAATATTTACTACTATGCAACACATAGTAGTAAATATTTTAAAGTATAATTAATAAGTAATTGATTATCAATAATAAAAATTTTAATTATTTTTACTAAAAAATTAAAACAAGATGAAATTTCAGGGTTCTTTGCAAAAAATGTCGACAGAATTAAATAATCCGGTTGACTATTTTCTGACACTTGGTGATCAGGAAATCCATATGAACGATTTAATAAACAAGGATATTTCAATTACTTATTTAAACGAAATACATTGTATTCGTTGTGGGCGAAAAACAACTAAATCCTTTCATCAGGGTTATTGTTTTCCTTGTTTCAGAACAGCGCCCGAAACCGACGATTGCATTTTACGACCCGAAATGTGTCGTGCACACGAAGGCATTTCGCGCGATATGGAATGGTCGAAAAATCATTGCCTGAACGATCACATTGTGTATTTGGCCATATCGAGCGGGTTAAAAGTAGGAGTTACCCGGATAGCACAAGTGCCAACACGATGGATTGACCAGGGAGCAAGTTTTGCGATTAAGATTGCACAGGTTCCAAACCGATATACAGCCGGAATATTAGAAGTAAATCTGAAAAAACATTTTGCCGATAAAACCAATTGGAGGAATATGTTAATTAATAAAATAGATTTAGAAACTAATTTATCAGAACAAAAAAGCAAAGCGAAAGATTTAGTTAAAAAGGAATTTGTAAAATTCTTTATTGATGATAATGAAATTGTAGAAATTAATTATCCGGTAATCGAATATCCTGATAAAGTGAATTCGGTAAATTTAGATAAAGAACAAAGCCTTGAAGCGAAACTGCTCGGCATAAAAGGCCAATACCTGATCTTTCACGACGGACGGGTGTTGAATATTCGAAAACACGGCGGTTATGAAATTGAGTTGGAATATTAGAAATGCAAGCTTTTGAATGTAAATACGTTTTTTAAAGTTCTATTATTTTGACAATGTTACTGGGTTCATGTACCTATTTTTGAAATTGAGACCTATCTTATCATCAGTTATATTAACAAGTAATCAGGGACAAGCAACCAGTTCTTATTTTTACTGTATTTTTCAATGTTTAATATAGGCTGCAAATTTAATTAAATATTTTTCTCCGCTTTTACTCATCGTTCATTTCAAGTTCTCTTCGAATCTCATTCTGGATATTTTCAAGCTGTTTCTTTTTGTTTACTTCGCGAAGTTTTTGAGCCGTTTTTGTAAAATACTGATGCCCTTTAATAAATTTTAGTTGTAGTTGGTTCCATTCAAGAATTGAATCAATTTTTTTGCGTTCATGTAACTCTTTATACAGATTTATCGAAACAGGCACAAAATCTGTTCGACCTAAATAGTCTAAATCGGCATCACACATAATTTCTTCCAGCAGGTTTTTGGGCTGAGGAGGCATTTGTGTAATGAGAATCAGACTACAAATTTTTTCTATTTGGTGTTCATTGTATTGATATTCGGGCAGGATTTTCTTAGCTAATTTCACACTCTCCTCTTCATGGCTATCATAATTAATGAGGTGTCCTATATCGTGAAAAAGGGCTGCGGTTTTTAAAATTAACATTTCTTCATCGTTAACACCTTCCGAACGTCCAATTAATTCAACCTGAGTAACTACATCAATGGTATGCTTTACATTATGATAATACAAATTATCAGGTAAACCATCTTCCAGTTTACTTAGTACAAACTCTTCAACATCATTCACACGTAAAAGCTGCAAGTGCGTAAAGAATTCCTGGTTTGGTATTTGTCCTTTTATATCGGAAGACAGGTGAGGCATAAAGCCCTCAACAAAGTACATATCAATCTCACCCTTATATTTAACAGGCATTTTACCTCTGTACTGACAAATAAAGAAATCTTTAATTAACATGTAGGTATTTTCTGTGATGTTAATTTTCCCTGGCTCTCCCGAAGCTTCCATCCTGCTGGCAGTATTTACTGTTCCTCCCCAAATATCGTAAGAAATTTTACTTCTTCCTAACACTCCTGCAACAACTGGTCCGGTATCAATTCCAATTCGTAAATCCCAGATATGACTTGAGTTATCTGTCGATTGCCGTTTTAACTCTTTCATAAAATTCTGCATCTCAATAGCAGCTAGAACAACTTCAACAGGATTGGTCCTGTTTTTTATGGGGATACCTCCGGCACACATGTAGGCATCGCCAATGGTTTTAATTTTTTCGATATTGAATTTCTCAACAACCATGTCGAATTGAAGAAAAAACCGATCCAGTTCATCAATTAAAAGCTCAGAGTCCATTTGTTCTGCTATCTTTGTAAATCCCTGGATATCTGAAAATAACACGGTAACCATATTGTAATGATACGGACCTGCCTTTTTTCCTGACTTGAGCTCTTTTGCAGTATTTTTCGGAAGAACTCTTTCGAGCAGATTATCAGCTTTTTCTTTTTGAATAACTACCTCTTCGGTTCGTTCATGGATAATATTTTCAAGTTTAAATCGCTCACGAGCAAAATAATAAGCTCTCCATTTCCCGATTAAAATAAAAAGGAGCAGGATAAGCATAATATAAATGATAAAAGCAACTTTTGTTCTGTAAAAGGGAGGCGAAATAGTAAACTCAAAACTTATTTCGTCGGAAACAGAGTCAAATATATTTTTAGATCTTAACCTGAATTTATATCGACCCTCGAAGATATTGGTATATTCTTTAAAATTGGAGTTGCTCCAATTCGACCATCGGGTATCAAAGCCATCTAATTTGTGTTGATATAAAACCTGATCTTCACTTTCATAATCGGGAGAAGAGAACTCAAAAGCAATTGTATTCAGGTTATAGGCAAATGTATTTGTTTGTTCATATGTGTTAAGGTCGTTTCCATAAGGGATCTGAAAAATAACTGAATCTTTTCCGATGGTTATTTTATGAAGAATTGTACTTGAAGGTTTATTAGATGGAATCTCCTGATTCAAATTTAAACGGATTAAACCATCAAGGCCTCCAAACCAAACGATCCCATTTTCAGCAGGATGAATTGATGTGATAAAAAAATCTTTAATTCTATTCAACGGTAAAGGACGTAAGATCTTAATAGAATCATTTTTATTGTTTTTCACCAGGGTTTTATTTCTTGTATTGTTTTTCCCAACGATATTAAACCACAAATTATTCTTATTGTCCTCAACGATTGGATAAACCCAGTTATTTTGGTTTGTAAAATCAATGTCAATTAATGTGTCTTTGTAAAACTGATTATAGGAAATACTATAACGATATATTCCTTCTGAGGTAGAAAATAAAACACCATCGTTTATGGAATAAAGATAAATCCATTCCAGGTTTTTAGGAAGAATATTTTCGGTAGTAAAATGGGTAAATGGTAAATTTTTTGAATATTTCTTAAATGGATCAATTTTATACACTCCATTTTCATTAGCCGATAACCAAAGACTACCATCGGGATCTTCTGCAATACTAGATATTTTATCATAAATCCCGTGTATCTTTTTTTCGATAATTAGTATTCCTTCCGAGAACCGGATAGCAGAAAATCCATCATTATAGCCAAGATATATGTATGAGGGATTCTTTTTTGAATGAAGCACACTTGTTATTTCATCAGCCTCCCGATTATAAAACAGAAAAGCTTTGTTGTTTATAATTTCATAAATACCCTTTGACCCGGATACAAATAGCCGGTTATTAAATGTATGAAAATCATAACAATTCGATTTAATCTCATCAATTGCCTCGAAATTTAAATCTTGCAAGTCCTGGTTATCATGATTTTTATGAAAATGGCCATAAACTCCTAAGGAAGTTGCAGCATATAAGATGTCATTAAATTTAATTACAGAATTAACATTTCCTTTTAATCCGTTGCTTTTACTAAAGAAGCTATACGGCGACGGAAGCTCTATTCTGCTTACCCCCCGATTATGCAAAGCCCACAGATTATTATACGGATCGGCAAATAAAGTATTGATTGACAGATTAAAAAGACCACTGTTTTCATCAATAACTGAAATAATTTCTCCGTGTTTATTAATAATTACAATCCCCGAAAGGGCTGATCCGATTGCATAACTACCATCGCTTAATTCACATCCTTTCCGATAGATATTTTCTTCGAGGAATCTGTCTGCTTTTGTTTCGAAAGGTTCAACGGTGTAACTATCAGACAAATAAAATCCGCGCTCTCTCTCTGTTTTAACCAGGAATTGTTGGTTAAATGGGAGAATGTCTATAATATTTTTATCTGCAAAGAATAAACTTCCTGGCAATAACTGAAATTCATCATTTATTAATTGAAAGATTCCTTCGCCTCCTTTTTCCAGAAATAGCTGATCATGAATTTTAAAGAGTTCCAGCTCCAGGTTACTTGAATCTTTTATTTCTATGCTTTGACCATTCCATTTGTAAAGAAAATTTCCGTTACAAAAATAAACCTGACCTTGATTTGAAAAGACTTGTCTTATCTGGCCCGGAGAAAGTTTTTTGTTTTTAATAGAATCAAGTAATGAACTAAAAAAAGGTTTTTTACCTTTGGGGTTAGAAATAAAACCAAAATCATTATATGCACCAACATATATAACACCATCCTCACCAATATCCATATAAGGGATTCCCGGAACTTTTAAAATTTCCCAAAAACTGCCATCATATTGAATAATTCCATTTGAGTTTCCAAAGTAAGTAAGCCCCTTTAAATCCTGTATTATTGAATAATTATTGTTGCTAAAACCATAATTGCTTAAAACGATACGTTGTATATATGGGTTTCCAGTATTGTTCTCATAACTTTTTAAAGGGAAAAGGATTATGAAAATTACAAGTACAAAGGAAAAAAAAACAGTATTTTTACTGAAATTTATTTTAAAATACATAACTTGGTTTTTTGGAAGAAGAAAACCTTATTTTTATAAATTGTAAGATAAGAATTTTTTTTATTTAAGAACGTTGAATTGAAATAAATCTACAAGTTTATGAATGAAGAGAGTCATATTATTTTAATTCCCTGGGATTTTACGCCTGTTGCAGAATGTGCATTACAGCATGGTTTTAAATTTGCCGAAAAAGCAAAAAGTAAAAAGATTGTTTTAATTCACATCATTAAAAACGAAAAAGAGCACGATGAAGCATTGGGAAAGCTTAATCAGGTTGTAAGCGATAATCAAGGAAAACATGGATTGAAAATTGAAGCTGTTGTGCGTGTTGGTAGCATCTTCACTACTATTGGTGAAGTAGCTTCTGAGGTAGAAGCAGAACTTGTAGTTATGGGTACTCATGGTTTAAAAGGAATGCAAAAACTAACAGGAAGCTGGGCATTAAAAGTTATCGTTAATTCGAAAGTTCCTTTTGTGGTTATCCAAGAGCCCCCAAATGAAACTGATATGAGAGATATTGTTTTTCCTGTTGATTTTAAAAGGGAAAATAAGGAAATGCTTAATTGGGTGAGTTATTTACATAAACATTTTAATCCTAAGTTTCATATTATCAAGCCAAATACAACAGATCTTGGTTTTATAAAGAAAATAAAAGCAAATATTGCTTTTTCAAGAAAGTTTATGGACAGTAAGTCGATTGATTATGAAATACATACTGCAGAAGGTAAAAAAAGCTTTCCTCTTGAAATCATGGAGTTCGGTAAAAGTATCAATGCCGATTTAATATTAATTCTTTCAACAAAAAATATTGGAATCACAGATTTTGTATTAGGGGCACAGGAACAATATGTTATTGCAAATAGTTCTAAAATCCCGGTAATGGTAATTAACCCTCGTGATGACTTGACTAAAATGGATATAGTTTATTAAAGAATAGAATTTATATAAAAACTTATGTGGATGACTATTTTTGTCATCCACTTTTTTTAGGAAATTTATGGAATTAGTATTTGCAACAAATAATAAGCACAAATTAGAAGAGATTCAAAATCTTTTAGGAGATAAGATTCAATTGCTAAGCTTAAACGATATTTCTTTTTTTGAAGAAATCCCGGAAGACTTTGATACCCTGCAGGAAAATGCTTTACAAAAAGCAAGGCACATTTATGATAAGTTTAAACGAAATTGTTTTGCCGACGACACCGGATTAGAAATAGATTTCTTAAAAGGAGCTCCGGGAGTAATGTCTGCACGTTACGCAGGGTTGAACTGTTCTTTTGAAGACAATGTTGTTAAAGTGCTAAATGAATTAGAGGGAGCAGAAAACAGAAAAGCCCGCTTTAGAACAGTTATTGCGTTGATTCTTAATGGTAAAGAATATTTCTTCGAAGGAATTGTTGATGGAGAAATTCTAACTAATAATCATGGCACAGGTGGTTTTGGTTACGATCCTGTTTTCAGGCCATTGGGATACGATAAATCATTTGCCGAAATGGAAATGAACGAAAAAAATGAAATAAGCCATAGGGCCAGAGCAGCCTTTAAACTGGTTGACTTTTTAAAAAATCAGTAAATACTGCAATAATTTAATAACAATTAGGTTTTTTAGAATAAAGTCTTTTAAGATGATTAAAAAAGTTATAATCTTACTTGTTGTTTTTGCTTTTTACACGGGTTTAGTGCAAGCTCAAATCGGGGTTGGTGAATGGAGAGATCATTTGGCTTTTACTTATTCGGTAGCAGTTACAGAATCTTCTGCAAAAGTTTATGTTGCTTCAGCAAATGGAATTTTTACTTTCAATAAAATCAGCCATAATATTGAAAAACTTACAAAAGTCAACGGGCTTTCAGATGTTGGTATTTCAGAAATTGAATATTCAAGCGAAAATAAAGTTTTATTTGTTGCTTACGAAAACGGGAACATTGACCTGGTTTTTGAGAATGAGGTAATAAACTTATCCGACATTAAACGTGAGATGATCAATGGGAGTAAATCAATCAATCATATTTTATTTGTGAATGAGTATGCATATCTTTCCTGTGGTTTTGGAATTGTTGTGGTAAATATTGAGAAACGAGAAATAAAAGACAGCTATTATATTGGGAATATGGGAAGTTTAGTTCAAGTAAACCAATTGGTTTTAAATAATGACTTTTTATATGCAGCAACAAACGAGGGTATTTTCATTGCAGATTTTACAAACCCCAACCTGGTTGATTATTCAAATTGGCAGCAGATAACCGACATTCCAAACTATTCATCAAGTTTTAATTCAATTTATGTAAACGAAGGAATCTTGCTTGTTAATCAGCTAAATGAATCACAGAATGATATACTTTATTTGTATAAAGATGAAAGTTGGAGTATTCTTAATGATGAACATAGCTCTATTCGTGCAATTAAAGATTTTGGTTCATCCATATTTATTGTAACAAATAGTAATGTTCTTGATTATACTTCAAACTTTACACTTCAAGATTCAATTACCCGAACTGAGATTCCCGGGTTTAATCCATATGATATAAGAGTGGGAAGTAATCAAATTTATTGGTTTGCAGACAGGGGGAAAGGATTGGTTAAGTATCAGAGCGGAAATGTTGAGGAAATAGTTCCAAATGCTCCCTATTTATCTAATTCTTTCTCAATCGACATTAACCATAATCGTGTCCTGGTTGTAGCCGGAGGCCTAACTCCTGCCGGAGGAAATTCTTACTTAAACGGAGCTGTATTCTCTTTTGAAGATGAACAATGGCAGACAATGATTAATTACGAAGCTCCTGATTACGTCGTTGCGAAAATTGATCCATTGAATAGCGATCATTTTTATACTGGTAGCTGGGGTTCTGGCATTTTTGAGTATAGAAAAAATGTGTTGGAAAAAAATTACAGGGAAACAAATAGTTCATTACAAACTTTTATTGAAGGAGAAAATCATTGTTCCGTTATTGGGATGTCCTTTGATCAGGATAATAATTTGTGGTTAACTAATGCAGGTGTTCAAAATCCCGTATCTGTTAGATATGGTCTCGAACCTGACGACTGGAAAAGTTTTAATTTCGACGAAAAAATTAGCAATATTCTGGTAACTGACATTATTGTTACAAAGAATAATAACAAATGGGTTCTTTTACCAAAAGGTAATGGCATATTTGTATTTGACCATAATCAAACAATAGAAAATGAAAATGATGATTTAACAAAAAAAATGAGTGTTGTAGATGAAAACGGGAAAATTATTTCTAATAACGTTTACTCCATTGCCGAAGACTTAGAAGGAGATATTTGGGTAGGAACCGATCAGGGAGTTGTTGTGTATTATTATCCCGAAAATGTTTTTGAAGATGCCGGATTCCATGCTCAAAGAATTATCCTTACCATTGGTGATGCTACTGATTTTCTTCTAAAAACACAAACAATTACAACGATTGCTGTTGACGGTGCAAACAGGAAATGGATCGGGACAAAAAGCTCAGGGGCTTATCTCGTTTCAGAAGATGGTACAAAAGAGATCAATCATTTTACTGAAGAAAATAGTCCGTTAATTTCAAACTCAATTAATGATATTGGTATTAATCATGAAACAGGCGAAATATTTTTTGCAACCGATAAAGGATTGGTTTCATACCGAGGTTCTGCTACCATGGGTAGTGATGAGTTTCGCGACGTGTATGTTTATCCGAATCCTGTACGCGAAGATTACTATGGTGATATAACTATTCGCGGCTTGGTTTCTGATGTTAATGTTAAAATAACCGATATAAGCGGTAACATTGTTTATGAAACTACTGCAGAAGGTGGACAGGCAACCTGGGATGGCAAAAACTTTTCGGGAAGAAGAGTCAGTACAGGTGTTTACCTCGTGTTTTGTTCCAATGAGGATGGCTCAAAAACACATATTACCAAGCTTTTATTTATTAAATAAAACAAGTCCTCTCCCTTTTCCTAAATATTATTTTTAAATCAAAATTTATTTAAAAGAATAGATACTTTTGTGTTAAAATTGAAGTGAAGCAATGCTCTACAAAACAAGAGGCATAGTATTAAAGCATATAAAATATTCCGAGACAAGTATAATTGTTACCATTTATACCGAGCGTTTTGGCCGACAAGCCTATATCATAAATGGAGTTAGAAGTAAAAAAGCAAAAATTAAAGCGAATACTTTTCAAGCCCTATTCCTTCTTGATATGGAGGTATATCACAAACCTAAAAACGATTTACAAAGAGCTAAGGAAATTCAAAATGCTTATGTATTTAGTTCATTACCTTATGATATAAAAAAGAGTACTCTGGCAATTTTTATTGCTGAGATTTTACATAAAACCATTCAGGAGCAGGAACCTAACCCTGATCTTTTCGAATTCTTATACAATACCATACAATTGCTTGATCTAAAAGAAAATGGGATGTCGAATTTTCACATTTATTTTCTTATCCGGTTCACTAAATATTTGGGATTTTATCCTCACAATAATTATTCAGAAACAAATTGTTATTTCGATTTAAAAGCAGGAAGCTTTAAACAAATTAAGCCTATGCACATGTCTTTTATGGATCAGGGTCAAAGTTTAATTTTTAGTCAGATGCTTCAGTTTTCAGAAGATCAGCACGAAAACCTAAAATTTGATTACAAACACAGAATCCAAATCTTAGAGAAGATTTTAGAATATTATGCTTTACACAATGAGGGAGTGTCAAAGATCAGGTCTCTCGATGTTTTGAAGGAAGTTTTTCATTAGTCCCCAAATATTATTTGTTAGCAGGTCTTTTTAGAATGTTAGCCAAATTTGATTTGAAACAAATCGACAATTTGCTAAAATCACTCTAATTTTAGTGTTTCAAAAAGGATCTTTTATTGATTATTACTGACTTAAAATAATTTTCATAAAAAATCGTTAATGCTGTTTGAAGGCAGTTTTTTAGTAAAGATATTTTTATACATTTGCGTTCCGATTTTCAGAAGTTAAAAAAATTTGTATGATAAAGGCGAAGTTGTCAAATATAGGGAAGGATATTTATACAGTTATTTCAGAACTGGTTCAGGATACGAATATTATTAATTTAGCAAAAATTTCACCTGATATTCCTTGCTCAGATAAGCTTACTGAGCTGGCTATTAAATATATAAAAGAAAAATCTGTAGAATATTCGCATCCTGATGGATTATTAGAATTACGCGAAGCCATTGCTGAAGATATTGAACGAAAGCACGGGCTTAATTTCAGTCCACTAAACGAAATAACAATTACAGCAGGGGCAACACAGGCTATGTATACTGCAATTAGCAGTTTTGTGAGCGAAGGCGATGAAGTTGTAATTTTTGAGCCTGCATTTAATAGTTACATTCCTGCTATAGAAAGTAATGGTGGTCGTCCGGTTTTTGTGCAACGAAAACTCCCCGATTATCATATTGATTGGGAGGCTGTTCAAAAAGTGATAAATACGCGTACAAAAGTTATCATCGTTAATACTCCTCATAATCCTACTGGCGCTGTTTTTAATGAAGAAGACATAGCTCAGTTACGAAAAATTACAAACGGAACTAAAATAAATGTAATTAGCGATGAGGTTTTTGAACATATTGTATTTGAAGGCCAAAAGCATTATAGTGTTTTATCTAACCAACAATTAGCTGAAAGGAGCGTTGTTATTTCTTCCTTTGGAATTACTTTTAATGTTCCCGGTTGGAAAATGGGTTATTGTGTTGGTTCCGAAAAGGTAATGTCGCAAATTAGAAAAAATCAGCTGTTTCAGGTAAATACTGTAAACACCCCTTTACAGTACGCCCTGGCAGAATACCTTAAAGATGGAGTAAATTATACTTTAACTAATAAACAGTTCGAACAAAAAAGAGATTTTGTAAATCATATTTTAAAAGATTCCCGATTTGAGATATTACCATCGAAAGGTACTTTTTACCAATTATTGAATTACAGTAAAATAAGCGATGAAAAGGACACTGAGTTTGCGCGTAGAATAATGGACGATTATGGTGTAGCTTTGTTTCCATTATCGGTATTTTATCACGATTCCATTGATAATAAAATGTTAGGGTTTAGCTTTGCCCGGGCTGAAGAAGTCTTATCTAAAGCTGCCAAACAATTAGCAAAGATTTAAGATTACATCTCGACAATTAACAAAACATATATTTTTCAGTTATTAATAAAACCAAATATTAACTATATTTGGTTTTGTGTTTTACTCTTGTTGATTTTTAATATTATATTCTGATGCAGATTATTAATTCCATTGTTACCTGGCTTAACTTTAAACGATTATATCAAATCGATTTATTTAAGAAATTCCCTTATGATGCTCAGCGAGAGGTGCTTTTTAGCCTGATTGATAAAGCAAAAGATACTGAGTTTGGCCAAAAATACGGGTTTAAATCAATTAATAGTATTGAAAAGTTTCAGGATAGAGTCCCGATTCATACATACGATGAGATGAAACCCTTTATCGACCGTTTATTAAAAGGAGAACAAAACATATTATGGCCTACCGAAATTAAATGGTTTGCAAAATCCTCAGGTACAACAAACGATAAAAGCAAATTTATTCCGGTTTCTAGAGAAACACTTGAAGACACTCATTTTCGCGGGGGAAAAGATATCCTAGCAATTTACACAAATAATTATCCCGAGACAGGATTGTTTAAAGGCAAAGGCTTAACACTTGGAGGCAGCCACCAGATTAATAAAATAAACAATGAATCTTTTTATGGCGATTTATCAGCAATTCTGATCGACAATTTACCCTTCTGGACTTATTTCATAAAAACACCAAGTCAGGAAATTGCTCTTTTAAGTGAGTGGGAAGAAAAAATGGAAAAGATTACCAATACAACACTTAAGGAGAATGTTACCAATATAGCCGGAGTACCTTCGTGGATGTTAGTTTTAATAAGGTATATCTTAGATAAAACGGGCAAAAACAATCTCTTAGAGGTTTGGCCTAACCTGGAACTGTTTATCCATGGAGGAGTAAATTTTGGACCATACAGGGAACAATATCAAAAGCTTATTCCATCGTCTAAAATGAATTACCTCGAAACCTATAATGCATCTGAAGGATTCTTTGCTATACAGGATTCGCCAGACAATAATGAAATGCTTTTAATGCTTGATTATGGTATTTTTTATGAGTTTATTCCCGTAGAAGAAATTGATAAACCAAATCCTAAAGTATTACACATCGATGATGTTGAGCGCAATAAAAACTATGCGATAGTAATTTCAACAAATTCAGGATTGTGGCGATATCTTATTGGCGATACCGTAACCTTTACATCCTTATATCCTCATAAAATAAAAATTAGCGGTCGAACAAAGCATTTTATCAATGCATTTGGAGAAGAAGTTATTATAGACAATGCAGAGAAAGCTTTGAAGGAGGCTTGCGATCAAACAGGAGCCCTCATAAAAGAGTATACAGCAGCACCAATTTTTATGGATAAAGATAAAAAAGGGGGGCATCATTGGTTAATAGAGTTTGATAAAATGCCTGATAATACTGAAAAATTTACACACATTCTTGATATTTCATTACAAAAAGTAAATTCCGATTACGAAGCAAAACGATATAAAGATATCACACTCGATAAACCAACATTGACCCTTGCTAAAAAGAATTTGTTTTACAAATGGTTAAAGGCCAAGGGCAAAATAGGAGGACAAAATAAAGTTCCTCGACTTGCAAATAATCGACAATATATCGACGAGCTATTAAAATTAAACGATGAAATTTAATAAATAAAGATGCTTTTTTCCTGTCTGATTTCTATATTAGTTAGCATTGTTTTTTCAGTTACTCAACCTGAATATACACTTGAGAAAGAATTAAAATCCAGGGCAGATTTTTTCACTGTTGATCAGTTGGGATTTGTATACCTTATACAGAATACTGAAATTAAGAAATTAGATCTTAGTCAAAACAATGAAAAAAGTTTCAGTAGTTTATTGTCGGGTAAAATAACCGGGGTCGATGTGGCAGATCCGTTTAAAACACTTCTCTTTTATAAGGATTTTAATAAAATCATATTTCTTGATAAAAATCTTTCCGAGTTGACGAGCCCGATTGTGCTTGATGATTTAGGTTATTATAATGTTTTATCCGTTTGTCAGTCAGTTAATGGAGGCTTTTGGATCTTTGATCAAAGTTTAAGTTCTCTGATATTTATCGATAAAAACCTAAATACCATAAAGAAAAGCTCCTCTCTTTCTGAACTAATTGGTGAAAATTTGGATCAAAAACAGGTTTTCATGCTGGAAAAAAATGATTATATTTATCTGGGCATAAGTGGTGAAGGTATTTTGTTATTTGACAGCTATGGAACATATATAAAGACCTTTCCTTTATTAAACACAGGTAGATTTCAGGTAAATAATGAAATCATATCTTATTCCAAGGATGAGGAATTGTATTTTTATAATACGGATAGTTTTACAGAAAAAAAGATGCCTTTGCCAATACATAGTTACAATCAAGTGATGATTGTAAATAAAAAATTATTTATACAAACAGAAGGGAAAATATTAATTTATAAATTGAATAATTTTTAGAGGATTTTGTAGTGAAAAAGAGAAAAATTGAAAAAGATGAAAGTCTAAAAAGAATACATCGCAAGTCAATATTATTTAATCAAAGAGAAGTACAGGCAATTAATCATTATTGCAAGAAATATAAAATCAAGAACAAATCGAAGCTTATGCGCGAGTTGATTATTACTTCGGTTCTTAAAAAGTTCGATGAAGATTATCCTTCTTTATTCGAAAAGAAGCCTACATTATTTAATCAGAATTTGAAAAGAAAAATATAGCATATGACAAAAGATAATTCAAACGGAGCAATGCATATCGCCATTGCAGGTAATATTGGATCGGGAAAAACAACCCTGGCCGGATTATTATCAAAGCAATACAACTGGGATGCTCATTACGAAGATGTTGATGACAATCCTTACCTTAATGATTTTTATGAAGATATGCAACGCTGGTCGTTTAATTTGCAGGTATATTTTTTGAATAGTCGTTTAAATCAAATCTTAAATATCAGAAAATCAGGAAAAACAGTTATTCAGGACCGAACCATATATGAAGATGCGTACATATTCGCACCCAATCTTCATTCCATGGGTTTAATGTCAACACGCGATTTCGAAAATTACTTTACGCTGTTCAATTTAATGACATCCTTAATACAACCACCCGACCTTTTAATTTATTTAAGAGCTACTGTACCTACATTGGTTCATCAAATTCAAAAAAGAGGAAGAGAATATGAGAATTCTATTCGGTTAGATTATCTTAAACGGTTAAATGAAAGATATGAAGCGTGGGTAGGATCGTATAAACTGGGCAAATTATTAATTATTGATGTTGATAATTTAAACTTTACCGAAGTAAAAGAAGATTTAAGTACGATACTTAGTAAGATTGATGCTGAAATTCACGGATTATTCTAAAGATAAAAATAAATTAAATACAAAAAAGGATCGCCATTAGCGATCCTTTTTTTCATATATCTGAAATAAAATTATTTTAAAACACCAAGTTGTTTTCCAACCTTGGTAAAAGCTTCAACAGCTTTATCTAAATGTGCTTTTTCGTGTCCGGCAGAAATCTGAACCCGGATACGAGCTTGCTCTTTTGGAACAACAGGATAATAGAATCCGATTACATAAATACCCTCTTCGAGTAGTTTAGCAGCAAATTCCTGTGATAGTTTCGCATCGTAAAGCATAACTGCTAAAATAGCAGAATTACTTTTTTTAATATCGAAGCCAGCATCCAGCATTTTTTGTTTAAAGTATTTGGTGTTTTCAACCAACTTATCGTGTAATTCGTTTGATTCTCCCAACATTTTAAAAACTTCGATTCCTGCTGCAGCTACTGCTGGTGGAATAGAGTTTGAAAATAGATATGGTCGCGAACGTTGACGAAGCAAGTCGATTATTTCTTTATGTCCGGTAGTAAATCCTCCAATCGCACCACCAAAAGCTTTGCCTAAAGTTCCTGTTATAATATCTACTTTGCCTCTTAAATTATACAATTCCGAAACACCTTTTCCGGTATCACCGACTACACCTGCAGAATGGCACTCATCAACCATAACCATAGCATCGTATTTTTCTGCTAGTTCACAAATTTTATCTAAAGGAGCCACATGGCCATCCATTGAAAAAACACCATCGGTTACAATTAATCGAAAACGGTGTGTTTGAGCTATTTTAAGCTGATCCTCCAAATCTTCCATATCAGCAGTCTCGTAACGCAAACGGTGTGCTTTGCTAAGTCGAACACCATCAATTATTGATGCATGATTTAAGGTATCAGAAATAATTGCATCCTCACTAGTAAGGAGAGGTTCAAAAATTCCTCCATTAGCATCAAAAGCAGCAGCATATAAAATGGTATCTTCAGTACCGAAATAGTCTGCAATTCGCTTTTCTAATTCCTTATGTAAATCTTGAGTCCCGCAAATGAATCGAACCGACGACATGCCATATCCATGAGAATCCATAGCGTCTTTAGCGGCCTGAATTAAACGGGGATGATTTGATAATCCTAAATAATTATTGGCACAAAAATTCAATACTTCCTGACCGGTATTAACTCTAATTTCGGCTTTTTGAGGGCTTGTAATTATTCGTTCTTTCTTGTATAAACCTGCATTTTCAATAGCTTCAAGTTCAGTTCTTAAATGTTCTTTTATCTTTCCGTACATTTTACCCTAAAATTTAAATGTTTTTAAAACAGAGAATTTATATGAATGGTCTGTATGATCAATCAGGCTGCAAATGTAATTTAAAATTCATCAAAAAATACCTACAAATATCATGTTTTAAATCACTATTCAAAGGGTCTTTTTGAGATCATTAAAAAGAATCTTTATCTCTTTTAAAACAATTGCTTACTGATTTTGTTTATTTTATGAAACATGTAATAAATTTCAAGATCATCATTCAACAAGAAACCTTAACTGATTTATTAAATTCACCTAAAAACCCTGAAATTCACCTAGAAACTAATAAAAAGTTGTTTAATTATTGAACTTAATTATATGATCAAATATATAAATAGTTAGATTTTTACTATATTAGCAACGCAATAAAAAAAACAGCTTATGCAAACTCAAAATGATGTTATACTTATTGGTGGTGGTATAATGAGTGCTACGTTAGGCATAATTATGAAGAAAATGATGCCCGACGCTAAAATCAAGATCTACGAAAAAATGGATCAGGTAGCCGAAGAAAGTTCTAATTCATGGAATAATGCAGGCACAGGTCATTCTGCATTTTGTGAGTTAAATTACACCCCCGAGCAAAAAGATGGATCGGTAAACATTGATAAAGCCTTACAAATTGCTTCGTCCTTTGAAATATCACGACAATTCTGGGCTTATTTGAAAACACATAATGTTTTAACGAAACCGTTTATTAAATCTGTTCCACATATGAGTTTTGTGTGGGGTGAGGATAACATTACTTTTTTGAAGAAAAGACATGAGGCTATGACTCCGAATGCTTTGTTCGAAGACATGAAATATTCGGAAGATTACGATGAGGTTTCGGCCTGGGTGCCGATGATGATGAAAAATCGTCCTCGTACTGAAAGAATGGGAGTTACTCACATGAAAGCTGGTACAGATGTAAATTTCGATTCTATTACAAAAGGAATTACTGGCTATCTAGAAACTTGTGATGGTGTAGAAATATGTGTTGGTCATGAAGTTAAAGACTTGAATAAAGAAGCCGATGGAAGTTGGAAAATTAAGGTTAAGGAAATAAAAACCGGAAAAATGAAAATTGCATCCAGCAAATTTGTATTTATTGGTGCCGGTGGGGGATCGTTTCCATTACTTCAAAAATCGGGAATTAAAGAGGGAAAAGGATATGGTGGTTTCCCGGTTAGTGGTATGTTTATGCGATGTAAAAATCCTGAAATTATTGAAGGACATAATGCTAAAGTTTATGGTAAAGCCGCAGAGGGTTCGCCACCAATGTCGATGCCACATTTAGACAAGCGACGTATTGGAGGCGAAGATTCATTATTATTTGGACCTTATGCAGGAATCTCAACCAAATTTTTAAAAACTGGATCGTTTTGGGATTTACCAAGCTCGTTAAGATGGCATAATATTAAACCTATGCTTTCTGTAGCTCGAAATGAGTTTGGATTGATAAAATATCTGGTAGGACAGGTAATGCAATCGCGAAAAGACCGGTTTAAAATGTTGCAAATCTATTTCCCAGAGGCTAAAGAGGAAAACTGGGAATTGTATGTAGCTGGGCAACGTGTTCAAATTATGAAAAAAGACAAAGAAAAAGGAGGGGTTTTAAAATTAGGTACTGAAATTATTAGTAGTGCTGATGGTAGCTTGGCAGCTTTATTAGGCGCTTCTCCGGGAGCCTCAACAGCAGTTTCAACCATGTTTGAGGTACTTGAGAAATGTTTCCCAAAACAAATGGCTTCTGATGACTGGAAAAATAAACTTCAGGAGATGATTCCAAGTTATGGAAAATCATTGATAGAAGATGCAGAACTTTGTCGCCAGACCCGAAAAGCTACAGCTAAAGTATTAGAATTGGATGAATAATTAAAAAAATTAGATATGAAAAAGAGCAACTTTCGGGTTGCTCTTTTTATTCTTTCACACATAAGTGGTACAACAGGCATTCTTGGGATCACTTCATATTCTTGTGGGATGATAAAAATTAAGTATAAATTTTAGCTTCTCAGTATAAAAAGAAAGGTGTATCGTTACTCCTCTTCAAGTTGTTCTAAAAGCCTTCAGTTTTGTATTAAAATTTTAGCTCCAGAAAGGGCTAAACATTAGTAGAGCTAGTATGAAGAAAACAGAATATTGTTGTATTTTATTAAATGAATTATAATTTACATTGGTTAAGATTGAGAAATTGTATTTCTACATCTCATGAATGATTTTTTGATTAACAATTGGTTTTTATTGTTCTTTTCTTGAT